>QZJE01000020.1 GCA_003599235.1 Actinomycetota bacterium
GCAGAAGGTAATCCGCACTCTAGAAGAGAGCTTCTCCTGGGTTACTAACTTCAAGGCTTACTTGGATAAAAGGTTTTAGAGTGCTACACTACTTCCATGATAAAAGTAGCTGTGTTTGGTGCCGCCGGCAAAATGGGCTCAGAAGTGGTTAAAGCTATAACAACTGATTCTGAGTTGGAACTGGTAGCTTCAGTTGATATTAATGACAACGCTAACGAAGCTTTAAAAAAAGTTGATGTAGCGGTTGATTTTACGCATCCTTCAGTGGTAATGGAGAACATCAATAGGGCCATAGGTGCAGGTGTTCACTATGTCGTGGGAACCACCGGAATAACCCAAGAAAACCTCGATTCCATCAAACAATCACTAGAGGGCAAAGAGGTCGGTGTCTTTATTGCCCCCAACTTTGCTATCGGGGCTGTTTTGATGATGGAGCTTTCTAAAAAAGCAGCCGCTTATCTAAGTGATTTGGAAATAATAGAGTTGCATCATAATCAAAAAATAGATGCACCTTCGGGGACTTCTTTAAAAACAGCTACTGAGCTTAAAAAGATAGTCGGTAACGACATCCCCATTCACAGCGTTCGTTTGCCTGGACTGGTAGCTCACCAAGAAGTAATTTTTGGCGGCCTAGGACAAACACTGACCATCAGGCACGACTCCATAGACCGCAACTCCTTTATGCCTGGGGTAGTTATGGCTATCAAAGCTGTGTCTAATAAAAAAGGCTTAACTTACGGTCTTGAAAATATATTAGATATATAAATCCCAAATTTCAAAATATAAACTCCAAATAAAGCCCAAGAATCAAATTCTAAACTTACAAACATTTTTTTGAATATTGGAAATTGACATTTATTTGCTATTTGGGATTTAGAGCTTGTATTTTTTATAACAGAGCCCTTGTTAAATTACCACTCTAGTAGGATAATATTTAGACTATGTATTTAGGTTCGCTGATAACAGCAATGGTTACTCCCTTCAAGGAGGACTTAAGCGTTGATTATAATACTGCAAAAAAACTGGCTAAGTTTTTGGTTGATAACGGCTCAGATGGCATTGTTGTGTGTGGAACTACAGGAGAGTCGCCAACATTAACTCATGATGAGAAGCTAAAGCTTTTTAAGACAGTAAAAGAGGTAGTTGGGGATAACGCATCGGTAATTGCCGGTACTGGTAGCAACAGTACTGCTGCCAGCATCGAGTTAACCAAACAAACCGAGAAAACCAGTGTTGACGCTATATTAGCCGTTGCTCCATATTACAATAAGCCGCCTCAAGAAGGCCTGTACCGGCACTTTAAAGCTATTGCTGATAATACTAAGCTACCGGTGATAATCTACAACATACCTTCTCGAAGCGTTGTTAATATATCAGCTGATACTACTATTGCCTTATCAGAGGTTAATAATATCGTCGGCACCAAAGAAGCTAGCGGAAATTATGATGACATCGCTAAGATTATTAATAAGACCTCCGATGGATTTCTAGTATTTAGCGGAGACGACTCTGCTACATATCCCATTATGTCTTTGGGTGGAGATGGGGTAATAAGCGTTACTTCTCATGTTGCCGGTAATCAAATGAGGGAAATGCTTGATTACTGCCATAAAGGGGTCTGGGATAGAGCCCTTACTCTGCATAATCGCCTGCTACCATTATTTAAAGGAATGTTTGTAACCACTAGCCCTATACTTATTAAAGCTGCTCTGGCCGAGATTGGTATGCCGGTGGGCAGCCTTAGGTTGCCGTTAATAAATGCTAGCAACGAACAAATTAGCGCATTAAAGAAAGTAATGGTTGAAACAGGTATAATTACATCAGTAGCATCTATTACATGAGATTGCTTCGTCGCTAAACGCTCCTCGCAATGACGTCATTGCGAGCCCCGAAGGGGCGTGGCAATCTCCAATTTGAAGAATATGACAATAATTCAAGCAATAATACTAGGAATCGTACAAGGCCTAACAGAGTTTTTACCTATAAGCAGCTCTGCCCATTTGGTATTACTTCCCAAACTATTTGGCTGGCCGCAGTTATTAGACTCAACAACCCTTCAAGTTAACTTCGATATAGCCTTGCATTTCGGCAGCTTAATAGCCGTTGTTGGCTATTTTTGGAATGATTTAAATAAAATGGCTCTTTCTGTTACCGGCAAAAGGCAAAATAGTTCCGAGCGGCGTTTATTGGTATTTTTACTAATAGCTACCTTGCCGGCTGCTATTTTTGGCATAGTATTTAAGGATTTTTTCGAGCAATTGTTTGATAAACCCTTACTGGTAGCTTTTTTCCTAATAGGAACTGGCTTAATTATCGTGTTAGCTGAAAGTGCCGCTAGGCCGCATAAGAGCTTAAAAGAAATGACTTTCTCTGAGAGTTTAGCTGTAGGCTTTGGCCAGGCTTTAGCTATTATTCCTGGGATATCGCGCTCAGGCTCAACAATCTCTATCGGTATCTGGTCTGGCTTAAAAAGGCAGGAGGCAGCCCGTTTTTCTTTCCTGCTTAGCGTTCCGGTTATCCTAGGCGCTACCATTGTTAGTTTAAGCGATTTTAAGTTCGAGTACTTAGGGGTAACCCTTGTTGGTTTCATTAGCTCTTTAATTATGAGCTACCTGGCGATAAAATATTTAATAAGCTATCTTAAGAGGGGAAACTTACGGATATTTGCTCTATACTGTTTTTTAGCAGGCGGATTTTACGTAATATTTTCAACTATTAGATAATGGCCAAAAAAAAGACAACCAAGAAGAAAACTGTATACATCAATAAAAGGCTAGCTGGTAATCTTAACGATGTCTACGGCATAATTCTTTTTTCTCTTAGCCTGCTGTTGTTCGTATTCCTTTATACTGAAGCTACAGGGGTTGTAGGAACTTACTCCAATCAAGGATTAACTTATCTTTTAGGAAGCGGACGATTCTTTTTGCCACTTGCACTTTTAATCTGGGCTCTATATTTCATTTTTAATAAGAAAATCAGGGAAATAAACTTATTCGGATATGGCTTGCTAATTTGTTTTTTAAGTTTAATTACGCTATTTCACGTTTCTTTTGAGTTAAAAGAGATGTTTGCCGATGTTGTGCTAAAGGAAGGCGGTGGGGTTGCCGGAGGGGTATTTGCATATATTTTTAAGTATATGTTAGGGACAACCGGGGCCTATATTGCTCTAGTTACTGCGTTTATTGTGGGACTAGTCCTAACTACCAATGTAAATATATCTGAATTATCAACAACGGTTATCGATAGGATAAAACTTTATATGCAGCAATTCAAAGAAAAAGAACGCAGACCGGTAGTTAATCAGCAGCAATTAAAAGAGCCAACGCCAAAAGGGGATAGAAAAATACAAGATGTTAGCAAAAACGATGTAGAGTTTGATCATCACCTACCAGATGAACAAGAGCCTGAAGACACGGAAAAAGAAACTCAAATAATTGAGGAACCGGCTAGTGACGGCCCCTATAATCTGCCACCGGTTAATATGCTTAAACGTACTAGCATTAGTAAGGGCTTGTTGCAAAAAAAGAATGTTAAAGAAAACATCAGGGTTCTCGAAAAAACCTTGCATGATTTTGGAGTAGACGCCGGAGTATCAAAAGTAGTTACCGGGCCAACCGTTACCCGCTATGAGGTGCATTTAGCTTCCGGGGTAAAGGTTAACCGCCTTTTAGGGTTAGCTGATGATATATCATATGCTTTTGCTTCCCCGGATGTCCGAATACTAGCACCCATTCCAGGTAAATCCGCTATCGGTATCGAAGTTCCAAATATTCACCGTCAACTGGTAACTATCGGCGATATATTAAATACACCTGATTTTAAAAAAGATAGCAGTATATTAAATATCGTTATTGGCAAAGACATAACCGGTCACCCTGTTTTTGCCGATTTAGCTTCAATGCCTCATCTCTTGATTGCCGGAGCTACCGGCTCCGGAAAGAGTGTTTGCATCAACAGTTTGCTTACCAGTTTGCTTTGCCGCGCTACACCCGAACAACTTAAAATGATATTAATCGACCCCAAGAGGGTGGAGCTAGCCTTTTTTAATGACATTCCGCATCTAGCAGCACCGGTAGTAACTAATCCTAAGAATGCAGCTAATGCTTTAGCCTGGGCGGTAGGAGAAATGGAGAGGCGCTATGAGATATTTCACTCAACCGGAGTCAAAAACATTAAGGGATACAATAGCCTCAAAAATAAGCCAGAGGATGGCAAAAACTTACCTTATATTATCGTAGTAATCGACGAATTAGCCGACTTGATGATGGTAGCTGCCAGAGAAGTAGAAGATGCCATTTGCCGCTTAGCCCAGCTAGCCAGAGCTACCGGCATTCACTTAGTTATCGCTACCCAGCGCCCATCTACTGATGTCATCACCGGATTAATTAAGGCTAATATTATCTGCCGGATTGCTTTTGCTGTTGGCTCGATGACAGATTCCAGGGTTATTTTAGATACAGGTGGAGCAGAGAAGCTAGTAGGCAAAGGCGATATGCTGTTCTTAACCCCTGAAGTAATAAAACCACGCCGCCTGCAAGCTGCTTTTGTTGGCGAGAAAGAAATTGAGTCTGTTACCGGATTTATTAAAGCCCAGGCTAAACCGGAGTATATCGAAGATATAACGGCTCCCAAAAAAGCCTCATTCGGGGTTGATGATTTCGATGACGAACTCTTAGATGATGCTATGGATATAATTGTGAGAAGCAAAAAAGCATCGGTTTCTTATCTGCAACGTAGACTTCGTATAGGTTATGGCCGGGCAGCCAGGCTCATGGATATGCTGGAAGAAAAAGGGGTAGTATCAGAGCAAGACGGCAGCCGTCCCCGCGAAGTTCTTATCACCGAAGATGAATTGGAAGAAGTGCGTAGCTAACTGATTAAACCCGTTCCAAAAGGGGCAATAATCAAAGTATGGGTTCAATCGGTGAAGAACTAGGTGATGTCCGCCGCAAAAAGGGAATTAGTCTCGAGAAAGTAGAAGAAGCAATCAAAGTTAGAATAAAGTTCTTGGAAGCTATAGAAAAAAATGACTTCCAAACTTTGCCGGAGACGGTCTACACTAAAGGCTTTATCAGAGCTTATGCAGGTTACCTAGGGGTTAACCCCCAGCCCTATCTAAACCAATACAAATTACTACATCAGTCGCAAGAAAACTATGCTCTAAAAGAAATGCCTAAGCCTGTCATCAGACACGAATCTTATCATATTAATAAGAGGTGGCTACTTCCGATTGCCATGGTGGTCTCTATATTTATGATTATTAGTTTCCTGGGCTTTATCGGCTCTAGTGAAAAATCTAAACCTAATAAACCTTCTACTTTTATAACTAAACGGAAAAAAGTAAAGCCGAAACCAAAGCCATCTAAATCGCTTCCTTTTGAGATTACACTGCAGGCAATCAGGGGAAATTGGGTAAAGGTGATAATAGATAACAAACCAGTTTTTGAACAGTATATGTACAACGGCCAGCAAATGCGCTGGCTTGCCCGCAATACGGTAGTAGTAGTTACTAATCATGGCAACCGTTTAATTGCCTTTATAAACCGTAAACCAGTTGGATTTATTAACTCCGCCGACGTCCAATCGCAAAAGGTTTTTAAAAAAACAGATATCAAGTAAAATCAAAGAATGAAGCTTAAAGATATACTAAATGCTCCCAACAGGGTATCACTATCACGCATTTTATTAATACCGGTTTTTATGGCTATTCTGCTATCAAACTTACCAAATAAGGAGTGGCTGGCTTTTTCTATTTTTATGATAATGGCCCTAACTGATAGCCTGGATGGTTACCTAGCACGTACCAAAAATCAAATCACTGCGCTAGGTAAATATCTCGACCCGTTAGCAGATAAAATGATTATCTCGGCTGCGTTGATTACCCTAGTTGAGCTTGGTCAGCTTTCATCATGGATTGCCGTGATTATCATATCTAGAGAGTTTGCCGTTTCCGGTCTTAGAATGGTAACCGGAGCAAAGAATATTGTTATTCAAGCCAGCTATATGGGCAAAATAAAAACTCTTCTACAGGTTATTGCTATTGCTTTTTGGATAGTTAAATTACATGACCAAACGACAGTTTTTAATATCACTAGCTGGATAGTTATGAGCGCAGCCATAATATTGACGGTTGTAAGTGGTATAGATTACTTCATCAAAGCCAAGGATTACCTATGAAAACCTTAGCATCCTCAGTAGGTGATCTGTTAAGAGAAAGAAAAATGACTTTAGCTGTAGCAGAGTCGGTTACCGGTGGATACTTAAGCAATCTTATTACTAATGTTTCCGGTAGTTCGGATTATTTTAAGGGAGGCTTCATTGTCTACAGCAACGAGTTAAAAAAATCTACTTTAGGTGTTGATAGCCAAGTACTTCAAAAACACGGGGCAGTAAGCCCAGAAGTAGCTGTGGAGATGGCTTTGGGAGCTATAAATAAATCTGGAAGCGATACAGCCTTGTCTATAACAGGTATAGCAGGGCCTTTAGGGGAAACTGAAGACAAGCCGGTAGGATTAAACTACATAGGCTACGCCGATAAAAGAAGTACTGAAACCCACAAGTTTATATTTTCAAAAAGCAGGCAAGACATTAAGCAACAAGCAGCACAAAAGGCGTTAGAGATTCTTTATAAACATCTAATGGAAGACTATTTTTAATACTTTTGGCCTTAGGCCTATTGCCTTTGTTGCCATGTATGTTATGAGATTATTTGTTGCTATCGAACTGACGAAGCAAATAAAGAAACAGTTAGCAGAAGTTTGCCAAGAAATTGAGTTCATTAAAGCCTCTTGGGTCAATCCTGATAACATTCATTTAACTTTAAAATTTCTCGGAGAAGTCGATGAAGGGCTGTTGCCTAAGATTAAGAGCTCATTAAACAAAGCCTTAAAAGATACTACAACACTAACATTAACTATAACTGACTTTGGTGCTTTTCCTTCGCCCAAGAAAGCCAGAGTTTTTTGGGTAGGAACACAAAAATCAGAAGAACTAAAATCTATTGCCAATAAAATTGGCGACGCCTTAGTTCCGCTAGGCTTTGAAAAAGAAAAGAGGTCTTTTAAGGCTCACTTAACTATCGCCAGGCTAAGAGCAATTAAAGATATCACTACTCAACTAAAAAAGCTAAAACCTATCAATCAAGAGATATTAGTAAAAGAAGTAGTGCTGTTTAAAAGCAAGCTCTCGCCAAAAGGGGCTGTATATGATAAATTGCTGGTAGTGCCTTTAAAAAATATTTTATAAAAATCTCTTGACTATCGAACAAGTGTTTGGTATGGTTATTGCTGACCGGTTAATATTTAAGAAAAAAGAAGGAATGTGTATCTCGATTGCGAAATTAATTAGTAGGAGGTATTAGAGCAAAATGGAAAAAGAAAAAGTATTAGAACTAACCAAAGACCAAATCGAGAAAAAGTATGGAACCGGAGCTTTAATGAAGTTAGGAGACAAAGCTCCTCGGATGGGGATTGACATTATTCCCACCGGCTCAATGTCGCTAGACATTGCCCTTGGCATTGGTGGCTTACCTAGAGGCCGGATAGTAGAAATCTACGGGCCTGAGTCTTCCGGTAAAACCACTCTTAGCTTACAAGCAATAGCTGAGGCTCAAAAAACAGGGGGAATAGCTGCCTTCATCGATGCTGAGCATGCTCTGGATCCGGTTTATGCAAAGAAATTAGGCGTAGATATTGATAATCTATTAATATCTCAACCCGATACTGGCGAACAAGCTCTAGAGATTACTGAAATGCTTGTTAGGAGTGGCGCTATCGACATTGTGGTAGTCGATTCTGTAGCAGCATTGGTCCCAAAAGCTGAGATCGAAGGAGAAATGGGCGATGCACACGTTGGTTTGCAAGCCAGGCTTATGTCTCAAGCCTTAAGAAAGCTAGCCGGTACTATTAGTAAGTCTAAGACCACTGCTGTTTTTATTAATCAACTTCGGGAAAAAATCGGAATTATGTTCGGCAATCCGGAGACAACTCCCGGCGGGAGAGCCCTTAAGTTCTATTCATCGGTGCGTATTGATGTCAGAAGAATTGAATCCCTTAAAAACGGTACTGAGTTTACAGGTAACAGGGTAAGAGCGAAGGTAGTAAAGAATAAGGTAGCTCCGCCCTTTAGGATTGCCGAGTTCGATATTTTATTTGGCCGCGGAATTTCTAAAGAAGCCGACTTAATCGACCTAGCTGTAGAAAAAGACATTATAGTTAAAAGCGGCGCCTGGTATGCTTATAACAACCAGAGAATCGGCCAAGGCAAAGATAATGTACGAACCTATCTGGAAGAACACCCTCAAATAACTAAAAAAATAGAGCAACAAATCAAACTCGCTTACGGTTTGACTGCTAGAAAAGAGCAATCGGCTACTGTTTCACCTAAGGTAAAGGAGATAAAAGTAGCTGACGAAAAGAAAGTAACTGTAAAGAATTAAATATCAAACGGCTAAGGAGATTCTACGTTAATCGAAGGATCTCCTTAGCTATTAGCATTATTGACTTTAATACACGCTAAGATTACGATATAAATGGCTAAAATAGGCTTAACCGATTAAGGTTTTTATATAAATAATTAAATAAACATAAGAAAAGTTTATATAAACAGGCTGGTATTGTATTAGGCCTATTAAGCCCCTTATTAGGGGTTTTATTATTTTATATAAGAAAAGGAGCAGTTAAATGAGCGCAGCAAACATCATTATCACGATTATTATGGCTATTTTGGCCTTTGTTGGTGGTTATTTTATAAGAAAATATCTAGGCGAAGCCAAAATAAAATCTGCAGAAGATGCCTCAAAAAAAGTAGTTGAAGAAGCCAAAAGAGAAGCAGAAAACAAGAAAAAAGAGATTTTAATCGAGGCCAAAGACCAGGCTTATGCGACCAGAAGTGAGGCTGAAAAAGAAGCCAAAGAAAGACGTTATGAAATTGTACGACTGGAAAAAAGAATTGCTCAGAAAGAAGAGTCTATAGACAAAAAGCTTTCCGAGGTGATGTCTAAGGAAAAAGAGTTTGAAAGACGTCAGCAAAAATTAGACCGGCAAGAGCAAGAATTAAGTGCCGTTTATGAAAAAGAAAAACAGCAGCTGGAGCAAATTGCAGGGCTTTCAATAGAACAAGCAAAAGATTTACTTGTAAAGAGAGTAGAAGAGGATATACGTCATGACATTGCTGTCATGACCAGGGATTTAGAAAGTGCGGCCAGAGATGAAGCTGAAGAAAAAGCCAGGAATATTATTTCCCTGGCTATTCAGAGATTTGCCGGAGATCACGTAGCCGAAACAACAGTGTCAGTAGTACATCTGCCCTCAGATGATGTTAAAGGCCGCATTATAGGCCGTGAAGGAAGAAATATCAGGGCCTTTGAGAACTTAACTGGCATAAATCTTATAATCGATGATACTCCCGAAGCCGTAATTTTATCAGGTTTCGACCCTGTAAGGCGTGAAATTGCCAGATTGACTCTTGAAAAACTAATAACTGATGGCCGTATCCAGCCGGCAAGAATTGAAGATATTTATAAAAAAACTAAACAGGAAGTAGAGACAGAGATAAGGAAAGCGGGCGAAAAAGCAGCTTTAGATACTGGTGTCAGGGGGATACACCCAGAGCTATTAAGAGTACTCGGGAGGCTAAAGTACCGCACTAGTTATGGTCAAAACGTATTACAGCATTCAACCGAAGTAGCTTATTTGGCAGGGATAATGGCTGCTGAACTAGGAACCGATGTAACCCTAGCTAAAAGAGCAGGCTTGTTGCACGATTTAGGAAAAGCTATCGACCACGAAGTTGAGGGACCACATGCTCTTATTGGTGCAGATCTTGCTAAGCGCTTAAAAGAAAGCCGTCAGGTTTGTCATGCTATCGAATCACACCACGATGAAGTCGACCCAAAAACAGTAGAAGCGGTGTTAGTTAAAGCAGGTGATGCCGTCTCCAGCGCTAGGCCGGGTGCCAGACGGGAGAATCTGGAAAACTATGTCAAGAGGCTGGAAAATCTAGAACATTTGGCAGAAGAGTTTAAAGGCGTAGGTAAAGCATATGCTGTTCAAGCAGGAAGAGAAATTAGGATTATGGTTAATCCTGAAGCAATTGATGATGCTGAATGCGCTTTGCTGGCCAAAGATATCGCCAAAAAAATTGAAGAGGACTTAGAATATCCCGGTCAGATAAAAGTAACAGTTATAAGGGAAAACAGAACGGTTGAATACGCAAAATAACCCTAAGGAACTACTAAACTTTCTTTCACAAACTACTCGAAACCAAATGCGAGTAGAAGAAGACTTAGGTGGTGGATTTGTTAGATTAAACATTGACGAATCCCAAGCTCGCCAGGCAAAACACGATATTAGATGTGTCGAAGATATAGTCCTAGAAGCTTTAAGAAACAGCCGTGATGCAAAAGCAAAAAATATATTAATTGCTAGCTGCAAAAATGAGAAAAAAAATAGAAGTCTCGTAATAATAGATGACGGGTCAGGCATACCCCAAAATCTTCAAGAGAAAATATTTGAACCCAGAGTTACCTCTAAGTTAGATAAGTTCATAATAGACGAATACGGGGTACATGGTAGGGGAATGGCTTTATACTCAATATCTATGTGCAGTCATCCCAGTATAATCAATAGTCACCCGGGGCGCGGTACGGTTTTGATGGCTACTATTGATACTGCAAAGCTACCGGAAGCCTCAGATCAATCCAGTATTCCCAAGCTCAAGCAGACAAAGAAAGGCATTGAGGTTCAAGGCCCCAATAATGTCTTAAAATCAATACTAACATTTAATCTTAAATATCCCGATTTGCAGATCTATTATGGTAACCCCTCACAAATAGCTTCTGTTCTTTATCAAAGAGGGATAAAAGAATTTGATGCCTCTAATCCATTTACAGATTCTCAAAAGCCTTATATCGATTGTTTATCGCTTGCTATCACCCCTTTAGAACTTACTAAAATAGCAAAAAACCAATTTGGATTAGAGTTATCACAGCGCAACTCGTATCGTATTATTAATAAAGAAATACCACCTCCTGAGACAATATTGTCATTGATCCCCATTAAAACCAGTTCTAATACAAAGAATAAGAATATTTCTAGGTCTCTTTCGAGCTATTTAAGTAACGAAGATTTAGCACAACTCGACAACGCTACTATCAATGTATTTAATACTATTGCAGAAAAATATTTTATCCAATTAGCAGAAAAACCGCACTTTAAGAGAGTAGGCAATACCATAAGTGTTACTCTACTGCTTGAAAAAGCTTAAGGAATCTAATAGAATAGTAATGCTAGTGTAATAAAGGTATAAGTGATAGAACTATGAGTAGCAATCCCAAGGAGGCAGAAGCAATAATGGAAACTCTGAAGGTCTCGTCGAAGTCGAGTCCTAATTCAATAGCCGGAGCACTAGCATGTGTCTTAAGGGAAAATGGTAGAGCCGAGATCCAGGTTGTTGGAGCCGGAGCTCTAAATCAAGCCATTAAGGCAATAGCTATAGCCAGAGGTTATGTAGCTCCCGGTGGATATGACTTAATATGCGTGCCTGCTTTTGCCGACATCCAAATTAACGGTGAAGAAAGAACAGCTATAAGATTAATAATCGAGTCACGATAGGGCCATCGTATTGTCAGCTGATTTACACATTCACAGCACAGCCTCGGATGGTTGTTTAGAGCCGCGTGCTTTACTTGAAATAGCCAAAAAAAATGAAGTTCCTACAATCTCCTTAACTGACCATGACTCCCTAGATAACGTTGCTTCTATAATTAACCTCTCAAAACAATATGGCGTAGAAATCTTAGCCGGTGTTGAGCTAAGTTCTATGTGGAAGGGAAAAGATGTTCATGTCCTGGGCTACTTTATAGATTACCAATCAACTTGGATAAAAAAAGAACTTATCTTATTTCAGGCAGCCAGACAGAAAAGAGCTGCTAAAATAGTTAGCTTACTAAAGGAAAGAAAAGTTGATATCGATCTAAGAGAGGTTACCGACTTAGCCGGCAATGGCTCTATTAGCCGGGCTCATCTTGGCCGTATATTAGTTAAGAAGGGGATAACCCGTACTATGCAAGAAGCTTTTGATAAATACCTGGGAGAAAAAGCTAGCTGTTACGTAGCTAAGGACGTTTTAGACAGCGACCAGGTAATATCGCTTATTAAAAAAGCAGGCGGTGTTGCAGTATTGGCCCATCCGGCAGTCTCAAACATAGATGACGACATCCCATGCCTTTGTAAAAGCGGATTAGAAGGCCTAGAAGTTTATCATCCCGACCAAACTAAAAAACAACAAGATTATTATTATGATCTGGCCAATAACCTTGGATTGCTCGTTACGGGCGGAACTGATTTTCACGGCTTCGGGAAAAATCCCATAAAAATAGGAGACTACGGTATCTCTAAGATGCAACTTCGTCTTCTTAAGAAAGCCTCCAAAAAGAGTTGTTAGTTATTTTTGTTAAATTTCAATTTGGGTATATGGGTATACAAACTATAACAAAATGCTAAGGAGAAAAGATGGAAGAAAAATCATTGGTAGAGAGTTTATTAGCAAATGTTTATGATTTAGTTGGAAAGAAAGACTTAGACAAAGTTAAGTGCTTAAGAGTAACAGTTGGTCCACAATCCAGTGTAAATCCATTAAAGTTTAAGAACAATTTTCACAAAAAAGTAACAAACACTGCTTTAAAACAAGTACCGTTAGAATTATCCATAGGTGATCATAATCAAGGTACCTACACTTATTTAGAAGAAATTAAACTTGCGGCTTAATATTTAATCAACGAAAAAACGTCGAAATCCTCTAGTTTTTTGATGCCATCTAAAAAAGTAAGCTCTACCAAAAAAGCAGGCCCTAAAACAATACCGCCAATTTCTTTAACTAGCTTTGCCTTAGCTGCTGCTGTTCCGCCGGTAGCTAATACATCATCTACCACTAACACTCTGTCGCCTGCCCTTATCGCATCTTCATGAACTTCTAGTGCATCCATCCCATATTCCAGTTCGTATTCTGCTTTAATTGTATTATAGGGAAGTTTACCAGGCTTTCTAGCTGGGATAAAGCCTGCTCCAAGATTATAAGCCATAGCCGCTGCCATAATAAACCCTCTTGCTTCAGCTCCTAAAACATAGTCGATTTGTTTATCGCTATATTGCTCACAAAGTGCATCAATAGCGTGCTTAAATGCATCTTTATTTGCCAACAAGGGGGTTATATCTTTAAACATTATTCCTTCTTTGGGAAAATCAGGAATATCACGAATAAATTGCTTTAAATCCATACAATTAGTATACCACAACAGATTGTATACTTAAGCTGCCAGGTATATAATCAGATTAAAGATTTACCGATAGTTATACGATACTTAAGTAGCAGTGATAAACCTAAAGAAAACAGCAGTAATTTTAATAATTATTATCTCCTTTCAGCTAATTGTTAGTAGCTTGCCGGTATATTCAATTACCCCTCAAATCCAACAGAAAGAAGCTGAAGCTGACGAGATTGGCCAGCAACTTCAAGAACTGGGACAAAAACAGGAAGCTGCGGTAGAAAGATACAACAAGGCCAATGAAGAATTAGCCCAAACAGAAGAGAAGCTGCGCATTAATCAAAGAAAGCTAGATGACGCCAAAGTAGACTTAGAAGAAAGCCAAAAAGTACTTGGCGGCCGCATTAGGCGTATTTACGAACAAAAAGAGTCTAGCTTTTTTGATGTCCTCTTTTCTACCACGTCATTCAATCAATTGGTTAGCACGCTAGACTTTTTTTCTATGATAGCCCAAAGTGACGCTTCTGTTATCAATCAGGTAAAAGCTGCCAGGTCTAAGTTATCAGCTGCAAGAGAAAAACTAGAAGTTGCCGAAGAAAAACAACTGGTTGTAACAAATGAACTTGCCGACCAAAAAGCAGAGATTGAAGAAAAACAAAACCAAAAACAAGCTCTTTTAAACAAGGTGCAAGGTCAAATTGAGTACCTACGGGAAAAAGAAGAAGCAGAAATAAGGCGTCTAAGAGAAGAGGCTTTAGCAAAATTAGAGCAAAGCAAGCAAAACAATCAAGATTATCAAGGCCTCCCTACAACAAACAGCAATGTTATAGCTTTTGCCCAGCAATATTTAGGGACTCCTTATGTTTGGGGAGGAGAAGACCCAAGCGGCTTTGATTGTTCAGGCTTTGCTCAGTATGTTTATGCTAATTTTAATGTTTATCTTCCAAGAGTAGCTAATGACCAAATGAATTATCTGTATAGTAAGGGCAGAGGCGTTGATAAAGGCTCTCTTCAACCCGGAGACTTAGTGTTTTACGGCAATAGTGGCTATTCTACCCATGTCGTAATCTACATGGGAGAAGGATACGTAATAGGCGCATCCGGAGGCCAATACACTCCAGGAGAAGTAAAGATAGCTAATATTGATTATCGATCTGATTATTGTGGCTCAGGCAGGCCATAATTTATAATATCAATATGCAAAAACCTCTTGCTCATGACAAAGCAAAAAAAAATATATTGCCTTGGGTTATTTTAATTGTAATATTATTAGTATTATTTGTGCTGACGGCTAATGGGCTTGATGCTCCTAGAATAAAAAAACAAGACGTTAGCCAGATAGTTAATAAGCCTTTAAAAAACGAAAAGGTCGAAGAAATCGACTCTGAGGATAAAGAAAAAGTTAAAGTAATAATTCAGGGGCTAAGGCTTAGATCAACACCAAGTGTAGCGCAAAATATAATTACATCGTTAGCTGCAGGAACACAGCTATTAGTTTTAGAGGAAAAGAGTGGCTGGCTAAAAGTTAAGACACAGCAAGGACAAGAAGGCTATGTTAGCAGTAACCCAAATCATATTCAGAGGTTAAAATGAAAACATTTGGAAAGGCAGACGAATTTTATAGAGCTAGAGTTATCACCACTTCAGCAGAAGAAACTGCTGAATTTAAGTGGCGCGAAGACATCTTGTATCACAGTGACGAGGAAGACCAAGCAAAGTTAAGTAATACTTACCGCATTGAGCTGGTGGAATTAGATTCCAATAACAAGCTTATCCTTAAATCATTACAAAACTTAGAACAAGCTAAATTAATGCTAGCTACTATCCAAGACGACTTAGCAGAATTAACTAAAAATGAATTTGATCTGAAATACTTAGAAGAAAATACGGATTAAGCTTTAACTATTTTATCTGCTCTTAAGCAACCGGTACAAACCTTAACGGTTTTTAGCTCACCATTAATTTTGGCTTTGACTTTTTGTATATTTGCTTTGAATTGCTTATTTGATTTCCTATGTGAATGACTCACATTCTTACCAAATTGTGATTCTTTCCCACATATGTCACATCTATTAGCCATATTTCTCCTTAAAATAAACGAAATTAAAAATAGCATTTTAGAGTAAATTAAGCAAGCTTAAGTAAATATTTTATGCTAAGCTATTTAAATATTAATGGAGGTATTATGAAATTCACTAAAGATATGACCATAGAACAAGCTCTGGAAACAGATCCAAGAGCAATACAAGTATTTGCCAATCACGGAATGGCTTGCTTTGCTTGTAGCGGTGCGTTGATGGAAAGTATAGAGGCAGGAGCCAAAGCTCACGGCATAGATACTGATAAATTATTAGAAGAACTAAACAGCTTAGATGATAAGCAAAGCGACTAAAACGCTTAACGAACCAGTAGACTGCGTAAGCCTGGTTGGTGCAAAAACGCTTCGCCTGCTAAATAAAATAGGCATAACTTCGATAAGAGACTTAATAACCCACTACCCTTACAAACATCTAGATTTATCTACTGCCAAAAAAATCGGTAATCTTAATATCGGCGAGCTTGCAAGTGTAGTTGGCATCGTAAAAAGCATCAGCAAAAGAAAAATAAAGCCCGGGCTTGATTTGCTGGAGATTGGGATATTTGACGCAAGCGGCTATTTGTACGGAACTTGGTTTAACCAAAGCTATATCGCCAATACACTAAAGGAGGGTAGCGAAGTAGTATTTAGCGGCCCTATTGAATATAAGTTCAACAAACTGCAAATTCAAAATCCGCTATACGAGTCATTATCTCCAAGCAACGAGCAAATCCATACCTTAGGAATTATACCTTTTCATCCAAGCACAGCTGGTCTGTCCACAAAAATGCTCAGACGTATTATCCGAAGCGGTTTAGAGGTTGCTGATGTCTTAGAGGTTCTTCCAGATTCAATTATAAAAAAATTCGACCTGATGGATAGAAAGGAAGCAATACGCAGCATTCATTTTCCCAAGGACAAAATTAATCTAGACAAAGCAAAAGAGCGCTTAGTTTTTGAGGAGCTGTTTTTACTGCAAACAGCTCTTTTGTATAGGAAGTATCAATGCAAACAAGCTAAAACTGGCTTTAGTCACAAAGTAAAAGGGGAATTAATCGATAATTATTACAGTAGGCTCCCTTTTGAACTAACTAATGACCAGAAAAAAGCCATAGACGAAATTGCTAACGATATGGCTTGCAGTCTGCCGATGCACCGGCTTGTTTTAGGAGAAGTAGGTTCTGGCAAAACTGCCGTTGCTTTATTTGGCTTAATAGCAGCTGTCCAAAACGGTAATCAGGCAGCGATTATGGCTCCGACTGAGATATTGGCTTTCCAGCACTACGAGAAAATAAAACCGTTGTGCGATTGCCTTGGCATAAATATCCTGCTTCTTACCAGCAATCTAAAGAGTAAGGAAAAAACTACTGCTCAATTAGCTATTTCATCAGGAGATATCGATATAGTAATAGGAACGACTGCTCTTATACAAAAAGACATCAATTTTCACCGTTTAAGTTTAGTTGTAATAGACGAGCAACACCGGTTCGGTGTCGCTCAGCGGACAATGTTAAAAGAAAAGGGTGTCTCACCTGATATGTTAGTGCTAACAGCAACTCCTATTCCCAGAACAATCGCTGTCACTCTATACGGGGACCTAGATATTAGTTTGATAAAAGAATTGCCTCATGGAAAAGATTTCAGTAAGCATGTACAAACCTTTGTCTGCTCACCTAAAAAATACGAGCAGGCTTATGAAAAAATTAGGCAAGAAGTATCCGAAGGCAGGCAAGCTTTTATAGTTTGCCCCTTAATTGAAGAATCCGACAAACTTGAAGCCAAAGCTGTGATGGCTGAAATCGAAAACTTGAGAAATAATATTTTTCCCAAGCTAAGAGTAGAAGCCTTGCACGGAAAGCTAAAAACTGATGAAAAAGAATCCATCATGGAACGCTTTAGAAATGGCCGTCTAGATGTATTAATATCTACTACGGTTATTGAGGTGGGCATTGACATAAAAAATGCCACAGTAATGCTTATTGAAGACGCAGACCGTTTTGGGCTAGCGCAACTGCACCAATTAAGAGGCAGAGTAGGGCGCGGGGAACATAAATCATTTTGCATTCTATTTAGCAAATTAAAAACAGATGAGGCTAGGGCTCGAATGAGTGCGATAAAAAACCTTAAAAATGGTTTTGACCTCGCTGAAGCCGATTTAGAAATAAGGGGCGAAGGCGAGCTATTAGGTATCAAACAATCCGGTTTGTCAGACTTAAAGATTGCCAAGCTAGCTAGAGACAAAGAGGTTTTATTTACTGCTAGAGCAGCTGCAAAAAAGCTCATAGCACTTAATCCTACATTATCGCATAGTCAAAATAAGGTTTTAGCTACAGAAATCAAAGACAGGTTCGGGGAAAAAATTGAACTACTATTTAGTGGATAAAAAATGCGGGTAATTGCAGGCGTAGCTAAAGGAACAAAACTGAAGGCCCCGAAAGGATTAACCACCAGACCAACAGCTGACAGGGTCAAAGAAGCTGTGTTTAGCATGATTAAAGAGAGCTTGGAGTTCTCGATGGTTTTAGATCTTTTCGCAGGAGCCGGCGCTATAGGGATAGAGGCCTTAAGCCGTGGCTCTGATAAGGCAGTTTTTGTAGAAAAAGACAAGGTCGCTTGCCGCTATATAGAAGAGAATCTTAAAAAAACAAGCTTTACCGGTAAAGCCGAGATTGTCAAAACCGATGTTTTCTCATTCCTTAAAAGCAACCAAGAGCTTAAATATAATTTGATTTTTGCTGACCCGCCCTATAGAATAGAAAAAAATCTCTTAGATAAGCTGGTAATTCTTGCACTTGCCTTGCTAAAAAATGACGGTTTACTGGTAATAGAGCATAGTAGGGGCCAGCCACTAAATAATGAGATTGCAAATATTATTAAGACGAAAAAGTATGCAGGTACTGCAATAAGTATAATAAAGAAGGACTTATGAGTACTGTTATATGCCCGGGAACTTTTGATCCTGTAACAAACGGACACTTAGATGTCATATTTAGAGCAGCTCAGATGTATGAGAAGGTTATTGTGGGGGTTGCAAAAGATTCGTCTAAAAAGCCGTTTTTTTCGCTTGAAGAAAGAATAAGCTTTATAGAAGACGAAATATCTGGTAAAAATAATATAGAAGTTGAATCTTTTGACAGCTTAGTAGTAAAATTTGCCAATAAACATCAAGCTAAGGCTATAATAAAAGGGCTAAGAGCTGTATCGGATTTTGAACATGAATTTCAAATGGCTCAGCTCAATAAAAGATTAGCAGAGAAAGTAGAAACAGTTTTTATAATGGCCACGCCAAAATATGCTTATCTTAGCTCTAGTGCGGTTAAGGAAATAGCAAGTTTCGGTGGAGATATATCTGGCCTTGTGCCCAAAAAAGTTAAATCAAGATTGCAAGCCAGAAATGGCGTTGGAGGTTAAACAAATGGATATCATGGCTCTTGTCGACAAATTAGAAGATTTAATAACGATGGCAAAAAAAGTGCCTTTAACAAACACTGTTATCATAGATGAACAAAAACTGTATGAGATTATCGACCAAATAAGAGCTAACTTTCCCGAAGAAATCAAGCAAGCACGCTGGATTGTAAAAGAGCGCCAAGAAATGCTTGAGGAAGCAGAAAAAGAAGCTAAGCTTATAACTGATGAGGCTAAGGAAAAAGCCAAAGAGATGGCAGATGAAACAGAGATAGTAAAGCTGGCCGAAAAGCAATCATCTGATATGCTTGAAGAAGCAAGAAACAAGGAACGAGAAATACGCTTAAGTGCTGAGGATTACGCAGACGAAATGCTGGCTAACTTAGAAGTTAACTTAGGAAAATTACTAACTGCTGTTCAGCGGGGCCGTGACAGACTGCAAGGAAAAATCGAGACCAGATAATAGCCGGTTAAAAAGGGAACATAAATAGCAGCTCGATTCGAGCTGCTATTTTTTAATTATGAGCGATTATCTAATAGATGTTAGCGAGATATTAAAGTCTGAAGGGTTAAGCAAAAACCTTAAAGATGAAGTAGAGCTTGAACCTTTAGAGTTCAGGGAAGAAGTGCTACAACTAAAGCATGTAACCCTTAGCTTGAACTTGACTAATGTTGGTCTGGGGATCCTTGTTAAAGGAAACCTCACAGGAATATTACTAGCTCAATGTAACCGTTGCTTAGCTGAGTTCGAGCATGAAATAAACATCAAACTAGATGAATTATTCAAAAAAAACCTTAAAGAGCAAGAAGAAGACTTAGCTGTAACCGATAATAAAATAAATCTCGGTCCAATAATAGACCAAAGCATTATTTTAGGAATACCGATTAAATTACTTTGTAGAGATGATTGTAAGGGGCTTTGTGCAAGATGCGGTAAAAATCTTAACCGCGAAACATGCCAGTGCAAACAAGCTCCCATTGATGTAAGATGGGACAAGTTAAAAGAGTATTTTAAGAAAGGATAATAGATGGCAGTACCAAAACAAAAAAAGACCCGATCTAAAAGAGACATGAGAAAAAGCCATTGGAAGGCAGCCAACGTGCAGTTAGCAGAATGCCCTCAATGCCACGAAAAAAAGCTTCCTCATCACGCTTGCCCTAATTGCGGTTATTACAAGGGTAAGCAAGTAATTGAACTAGAGAAAGAAAAGCCTAAAAAAAGCAAGGAAAAATAGTTACCACATACGTTTTCCACGCTACCCAACCAAGGATGAAAATGAGTGTAAAGTTAGCGCTTGATGCAATGGGAGGAGATTTTGCTCCTTCCGAGATTATCAAAGGAGCTGAGATTGCCTGTTTATCTGACCCTGGCATCGAAGTTCAATTAATCGGCGAAATCGCTAAAACCAACAAATTTCTAAGCACAAAAGCAAGCAAACAGATTAAAGTAATTGAAGCAAAAGAAGTTATAGGCATGCACGAATCTGCTGCTAAAGCAGTAAAAGCCAAGCCTGACTCCTCTATCGTAGTAGGAATGAAAGAAGTTAAGGAAGGTAGAGCACAGGCTTTTATTTCAGCTGGAAACACAGGTGCCGTAATGACGTCAGCCTTGCTTTATCTCGGACGAATAAAAGGAATTAGCCGGCCGGCTATAGCTGTTGTCCTTCCTACATCTAAGAGACCGGTAATATTAATTGACGCAGGAGCAAATTCAGATTGCAAAGTAAATCACCTTTATCAATTTGCACTAATGGGGCATGCTTACTCAAAAAATGTTTTCGATGTTTCCAACCCTTTAGTCGGGCTGCTAAATATCGGTTCGGAAAAAGGCAAGGGAGATGATTTTGTAAATGAAGCACATGATTTGCTAGAGCAATCTAACCTTAACTTTTATGGCAATATTGAAGGCCGGGATGTCTCAAAAGGAATAACAGATGTAATCGTCTGCGACGGTTTCATTGGAAACATTGTGCTTAAAACAATGGAAGGCCTAGCTTCTGTTCTGTTTGAGGATTTAAAAGAAATTATTAATAGTGCTACTAGAAACAAGGTTGGCGGGTTTTTGTTATCGCCATCTCTTAAAAAGATGAGAAAAAGGCTAGACCAAGATACTTACGGAGGAAGCTTGCTTTTAGGTGTTAATAATATCTGTGTAATATGCCACGGAAGCGCTAATTCTACCGCAATTGCTAATGCTCTGGCTTATGCCAAAATTGCTGTCGAGCATAATGTGGTTGAAAAAATCAAAAGGGACTTAGAAACAAATGGGCAAAATTAGAGCAGGAATCATCGGCCTTGGTACTTACGTGCCAGCAGATGTGCTAACCAATAGCGATCTGGAAAAATTGGTCAATACAAGTGATGAGTGGATAACTTCCAGAACAGGCATTAAAGAACGCCGCATTATCGATAAAAATCAAGCTGCCTCCGATATCGGAGCCATAGCCGCAGCCAAAGCAATAGATGAAAGCGGCTTAAATCCTGAAGATATCGAGCTTATTATATGTACTTCGCTGTCACCGGACATGATAGCTCCTTCAACAGCTACTATTATCCAGCATAAAATAAAAGCAAAAAATGCAGCTGCTTTTGATGTTAGTTCTGCCTGCGCCGGATTTAGCTTCGGTTTAAGCGTTGGCACCCAGTTTATTGAAAACGGAACATATAATAATGTGCTCTTAATAGGCACGGAAGCTATCTCTCGTTTTATCGACTATTCTGACCGCAAAACCTGTATTTTATTTGGTGATGGAGCAGGAGCAGTAGTACTTGCAAAAGTTGAGGAGCCATACGGAATTGTTGCTAATTATCTTGGAGCTGACGGAAACCGCCATGAGCATATTAGAATACCAGCCGGCGGTTCTAGTGTGCCTGCTAGCGAAGAAACAGTATTGAACGGAGAACATTTTTTAAAAATGAATGGAAATGAAGTTTTTAAGTTCGCCGTAAGAGTAATACCGCAAGCCATTGACAATGTCTTACAAATAGCAGGCCTTAAAAAAGAAGATATAGATTTGTTTATTCCTCACCAAGCAAATAAGAGAATAATAGACTCTGCCATAGAAAAAGCCGGAATCGATGAAAACAAGGTATTTATCAACCTG
The DNA here is from genome assembly GCA_003599235.1 of Actinomycetota bacterium. Lineage (GTDB taxonomy): Bacteria > Actinomycetota > Aquicultoria > SURF-47 > SURF-47 > SURF-47. The sequence continues at coordinate 21,854 of QZJE01000020.1, forward strand.
GACAAATATGGTAATACCTCAACTGCATCAGTCCCCCTAGCTTTGGGCGAAGCAAGGGAAAACGGGTTACTTAAAAAAGGAGACCTTACACTTTTAATCGGATTCGGAGCAGGCCTGTCCTGGGGAGCAAATATCGTTTGCTGGGCGCTATAAAAAGCGCTAAGCTATAAGCCATGGGTTTTAAGTGATGAAAACAGAACTATGCGATTTATTAGGAATTAAATACCCGATAATCCAGGGAGGAATGGCCTGGGTGGCTGATTGTTACTTAGCTTCGGCTGTATCTAAGGCGGGCGGCTTAGGCCTCATTGCCACTGGTCAAATGCCACCCGAGACGCTAAAGGAAGAAATCAGAAGGGCCAGAGAGCTCACAGGTAACAATGTGGGCGTAAACATTTTGCTCTTGCATACAAGACTCGACGAGATTATGCAGGTAGTAATAGATGAAAAAGTACCCGTAATTACAACAGGCGCGGGAAATCCCGGAAAGTATATGGAAGCCTTAAAAGAAGCAGGGACTAAGGTTATCCCTGTTGTTCCAAGTGTTGCTTTAGCTCAGCGCATGGAAAAGCTTGGTGCTGACGCTATCGTTTGCGAAGGCACCGAGGCCGGTGGCCATATCGGAGAAATAACCACCATGGCCATGACTCCTCAGATCGTTGACGCAGTCAGTGTTCCGGTAATCGCAGCTGGTGGAATAGCTGACGGCAGAGGAATGGCGGCTGCCCTAGCACTAGGCGCTAAAGGGGTCCAAATCGGTACTCGTTTTATGTGTTCTACGGAGTGTACAATCGATCCCAAAATTAAAGAGATGGTCCTTAAGGCCAGCGACCGCGACACTGTTGTTACCGGCCGCTCTACCGGCCATCCTGTGCGAGTTCTTAAAAATCAGCTAAGCAGACTCATCGAAAAATTAGATAAGGAAAACAAAGCAGAAGAAATAGAAGAAAAAGGAACAGGGGCTCTGCAAAGAGCAATGCGAGAAGGCGATATCTCTTGGGGAAGCGTTATGAGCGGCCAGATTGCCGGATTGGTTAAAGAAATCATACCCTGCAAACAGATAATAGAAGAAATAATGGCAGATGCCGAAAATACTATCGAATCTTTAAATAACTCCTCTTTAGTTGTTAAATGACAATATGGCCTGCCAGCAATCATCAGAGACAACAGACTTAAATAAAATAGCTTTTTTATTTCCGGGGCAAGGCTCTCAATATTTGGGAATGGGAAAATCCCTTGCAGATGAATTACCGGCTGCCAGAGCTATTTTCGACAAAGCCGATGAAATTTTAGAAACAAACATCTCTCAACTTTGTTTTAAAGGCCCGCTTGAACAGCTCAACCAAACCATCAATACCCAGCCTGCAATTTTTACTGCCAGCCTGGCCGCTTTCTATAGCTTTAATAACCTTAAACCAGACTATATTTTAGGCCACAGCTTAGGAGAGATTACTGCTTTAGTGGCAGCAGGAGTACTTACTTTTGAAGACGGGCTAAAGTTTGTCCAGAAAAGAGCCCAGTTTATGCAAGAAGAGGCTCAAAAACAAGACGGGGGTATGGCTGCAGTCCTTGGTCTTAGCCAAACAGAGATAAATAAAGCGTTAGCTGAACAAAAAGGTATCTACGCTGCCAATTTTAACTCTCCCGGCCAAGTAGTAATTTCGGGACTTAAAACCGCTATAGAAACCCAAACTGAGCACCTAAAAAGTATAGGAGCAAAAAAAATCGTCCCCTTAAAGGTAAGTGGTGCTTTTCATAGCCCCTTTATGAAAAACGCTCAGGAAAAATTGTCGCAATATGCTGAGCAGATACCTTTTAAGGATGCCAGCGTTGCCATAGTCCAAAACTATAATGCTGAAGTGCAATCAAACGGCCAAATATTAAAAGAAAACTTAATTAAACAGCTTACTAACCCTGTTATGTTCCAACAAAGCCTCTTCTTATTAGACAGCAAAGGGGTAACCAACTATGCAGAAATCGGCCCCGGCAAGGTGCTATCAGGCCTTGTAAAAAGAACTTTAAAAACCGCTTCCATACATAATATAGAAGATATTGACAGCTTGGAGTCAACCGTTAATAATTTAGTGACTGGTTAAGGAGCAAAAATGAGCTTAGAAGGAAAGTTAGCAGTAGTAACAGGTGGGTCAAGGGGAATCGGCCAAGCCATAGCCTATAAATTAGCATCGATGGGAGCCGATATTGCAATTAACTCAGTAGAAGAATCAGCAGATGAGGCCCTAAATAGCATCAAGTCTCTTGGTAAAAAAGCTACTTTTGAAACCATTGATGTTACTAATCAAGAACAAGTTAATGCTTATTTTGAAAAAGTTGTAGCTGATAATAACGGTAAAATCGACATATTGGTAAACAACGCCGGAATTACCAGAGACAATCTGATGCTTAGAATGAAAGAAGAAGAATGGGATAGCGTGTTAGCTGTTAACCTCAAAGGCACTTTTAATTGCTGCCAGGCAGCTTCTAAATACATGATGAAGAACCGCACTGGAAATATAGTAAATATTGCTTCTGTTATCGGTATTATGGGCAACGCCGGACAAGTAAATTATGCCGCTTCTAAAGCGGGGGTAATTGCTCTAACAAAAAGCTTGGCTAAAGAACTGGCTTCTAGAAATATCCGGGTTAATGCCGTTGCTCCCGGATTTATTAAAACCCTTATGACAGAAAAGCTAGCTGATGCCGTTAAAGAAAAAATCGCTGAGCAAATACCAATGAAACAATTAGGTGAAGCCCAAGACGTGGCTAATACCGTTGCGTTCTTGGCAAGTGATGAATCATCTTATATTACAGGCCAAATAATTGTAGTTGATGGCGGAATGGTAATGTAAGACTAAGCCGTAAGCGCTTATTGATAAGGCTTGGATTTAATAAATATTCAGTTATAATAAAATATCAAATTAATTTTTTATACAGGAGGAAAATATGGCAGAGACATACGCAACAGTTAAAGAAATCATTGTCGACAAACTAGGGGTAGACGAAGCAGAAATAGAAACTACCTCCTCATATGTAGACGATTTAGGTGCTGATTCTCTAGACTTAGTTGAATTAATTATGGCTCTAGAAGAAAAGTTCGGTGTAGAAATCCCAGATGAAGAAGCCGAAAAAATCACCACCGTTCAGGAAACCTTAGATTACATTGAAGCCCACAAATAACAGGGTCGTAATTACTGGCCTTGCCCCTGTTTGCTCTGTTGGCATTGGAAAAGATAAGTTTTGGAATGCCATAATAAGCGGGCAAAATGGTATCAAAAAGATAACTTCTTTTGATGTCTTATCATATACTAGCCAAATTGCTGCAGAAATAACTGATTTCGATGCCACTAAATACTTAGATCTTAAGCTGTCAAAAAGGCTGGACAGATTCGCCCAATTTGCCCTGGTAGCTGCCAAATTAGCATTGGAAGATGCCAAACTGGAAGTGACTAATGAAAATGCTTATGACATCGGGGTAATGGTGGGCTCAGGTATCGGAGGGCTTCTTACCCTTGAAAACCAGCACATCAATCTGCTAAATAAAGGGCCCTCTAGAATAAGTCCTTTTCTTATTCCCATGATGATAAGCAATATGGCAGCCGGGCAGATATCTATTATGACTGGAGCTAAGGGTTATAATAATTGCGTAGTAACTGCTTGTGCGACCGGCACTCACGCCATAGGAGACTCTCTTGAACTTATCAAGCGAGGAGAGGCCAAAGTTATTATCGCCGGAGGAACCGAAGCTGCCATCACTCCCTTAGGCCTTGGAGGGTTTGCTTCTATGAAAGCTCTATCAACCCGTAACGATAATCCAGAAAAAGCCTCTAGGCCTTTCGACGCCGATAGAGACGGCTTTGTAATGGGTGAAGGGGCCGGCATTCTGATATTAGAGGAGTTAGAACACGCGTTGCAGAGAAAAGCTCCTATCTACGCCGAGCTTATAGGTTATGGTGCCACCGCCGATGCCTACCACATGACATCTCCTGACCCGCAAGGAGAAGGAGCTGCCAGAGCCATCAAGCAAGCGCTTGATACGGCAAGTATCGCCCCGGATAAAGTTGATTACATCAATGCCCATGGTACATCAACAAAATATAACGATGAGTTTGAAACCCTGGCTATTAAACAAGTGTTTAATGATTATGCCTATAAACTAGCCGTTAGTTCAACAAAATCAATGACTGGTCATTTGCTGGGCGCAGCCGGAGGCATAGAAGCAATCGCTTCTTGTTTAGCCATTACTCATGATATATGCCCACCAACCACTAATTATGAAAATCCTGACCCTTCCTGCGACTTAAATTACGTGCCTAATAAATCAATACAAAGACAGGTAACAGTAGCTCTTTCCAATTCATTTGGATTCGGCGGCCATAATGCCGTAATTGCCTTAAAAAAGTTTACGAACGAATAACTATTTTGATAAGCTTAAATTAGATGAAAAAAATCGATAATCGATTAGCTTTAGCTCAAAAGAAATTGAAAGTTACATTTAATAATCAAGATCTACTGGTAGAAGCACTAACTCATCGTTCCTACTTAGCTGAAAATCCCAAAAAAGAGATAACAAACGAAAAACTGGAATTCTTGGGCGATGCCGTTCTAGACTTGGTAGTTACCGATTTTATTTACAATAATTACCGTAAGTTATCAGAAGGCGATTTGGCTAAACTACGGGCAAATATTGTCAACGCTGAAGTTCTGGCAACAATTGCCAAAAAGCTTAAAATCGGTGAGTATATTGTATTGGGCAAAGGGGCAGAGCATACGGGGCGCAAAACGGATTCCATTTTAGGAGATGCTGTAGAAGCTATTATCGGGGCTATTTATTTAGACCAAGGAATTGATAAAAGTAACGATTTTATTATTAAAAATTTCAAATCCATTATTAAATCTAAATACAAATTAAAGGATTATTCCGACCCCAAAACAGCTCTACAGGAAAGGGCGATACTTAAAACCAGCCAGATGCCTATATATAAAATAGTTAAAGAAAAAGGTCCCTACCACGACCGTACCTTCCATGCTGAGGTTTTTATTGGCGATAAAATGCTGGCAAGCGGCGAAGGAAAAAGCAAGAAAAAAGCCGAACAGCAAGCTGCAGCCAAAGCCCTAAGGCTTAAATCGTTATAAGATTAACCTTTGGCACTTTTAAGCTTTTGGTAGCCTAAAACTGTCACTTTGGCTATCTTCTTCCAATGAGCAGCTGTGTTGGTGCTGTTAAAACATAAGTCGATTTGATTAGCTCTTACCCCGCTACCGACATCACCGATAACCGCAGGGCCGTAACCCTCGATATTAATTTTAGTCCCAATAGGCAAAATACGTTTCTTAGGGTCTCTAGATACTGCAGCCACTCCTTGTTTCAGAGGAATCCCCGTTGAGGTCAGTTTGGCCCAGCCGCCATTATCAGACTGGGAACTGGCGCCATATCCTGTGGTTAAAACATTAATAACCTTTCTTTTTTTTGCTCTTAACCTCTGCTTAATTTTTGATTTTTTGATTTTTCTTGGTTTTTTGTTTAAAAAATCGCCTAGTTTTATTATTTGCGAATTTAAGGTTACCGGACTGATTAGAGCCAAAAAACCGGCAAAAAAAGCTGCTGACCTTTGTTTTAGTGTCGAATTGATACGCACTCACTCCTTTAGACATGGTATACAAGTTCAATATTTTAACAGCTGAAACAAAAAAGTCCAGTTCAGGGTATCGATTGCTTGCTTAAAAACTTAAATCTAAAAGTTAAAAAGTCAAAACTAAAACTTTAAATTAATAACTAAAACCAATTGAACGGTTTTTTAAAAACTTTTTATTTTGAATTATAGTTTTTACTTTTTAGTTTTAAGTTTTACCTTTGTTTCCTACCGCTAGGTATTGTGTTAAACTCATATGTGAATACTAGATGTCGTAGTAGGAGTAACTGTTGCATTTAAAATCATTAACCCTTAGGGGCTTTAAGTCATTTGCTAAAAAAACTACACTAGAATTTGAGCCTGGGGTTACCATGGTCGTGGGCCCAAACGGCAGCGGCAAGAGCAACATCACCGACGCTGTTTTGTGGGTTTTAGGCGAACAAAGCCCCAGTAACCTTCGCGGAAATCACATGGAAGATATCATTTTCTCAGGCACTTCCAATCTCAAGCCTCTTGGGCTGGCAGAAGCCACCCTGTGTTTAGATAATTCAGATAAAACATTACCCTTAGAGTTCAACGAAATCACTATTACCCGGCGGATGTTTAAAAGTGGAGAAAGCGACTACTTGATTAACGGGGTTGCTTGCCGCTTGATGGATATCCAGGATTTATTATCAGATAGCGGTCTTGGCCGAAACACCCACTCTATAATCGGACAGGGAAAAATCGAGCAAATAATCAACTCAAAACCCGAAGAAAGACGCGACCTAATAGAAGAAGCAGCCGGCGTTCTAAAACACAAAAAAAGACGACAGAGAGCTTTAAGGAAACTAGTAAGTGCTGATGAAAAACTGACTAGAATAAAGGACATCTTAAGAGAGCTAAACAGGCAGATTAAACCGTTAGAAAAACAAGCTAGCGCTGCTCAAAATTATACTTCCTTAATAAATAGTTTAAAAGAAAAGGAGATCGCATTAAACGTCCAGCGTTTAAGCTATCTTCAATCTAAGTGGAGTTTTGCAAGCGCTAAGATTACAAAGCACCAGGAGAGTGTAACTAAAGCCAAAGAGTTAATGCAAGATAAAGAACAATCACTCGAAGATGTCCAGCAGCAGCTAGAAAAAGAAGGTTTGTTTACCGGTGATATTCACCAAAAGCTTCAATGCTATCAACAGTTAAACGGTAAATTAAACAGTTTGGATGTTTTATTAACTGAAAAAGGTCGTCACCAGCAAGAGCGTCAATTAAATATTAACAATCAGCTAGACGAAGCAAAAACCAAGTTGTCGCGTCTGGAGGGCGAGCATAAAAGCTTTGTGAAGCAACAAACCCAAAGCCAAGAAGAGCTGGCAAAATCCTACAAAGCATTAAAAAACCTGCAAAAACAAGCTGAAGCTTATAAAAAAGAGTACGGTCAGGCTACCAATATAGCAGAAATTAAAAAAGCGCTCGATTTTAATAAAAGCAAACTATCTAATATTGTAACCTCTGAAAATAAGCAAATAACAGCAATTTCTACCGAAGAAAATCGTCTTCAAATGATTGCTAAACAAACAAATAGCTATAAAACCGAGATTGATGAACTAAAAAAATCATTGTCAAGAGACGAAAAACAACAGGCCGGTTTAGTAAATGAAATCAGTAAAATAGAAGAAAATACAACTGAGTTTAATCTCAAGATAGAAGAAACCGCTTTAATAAAGAAAGAATCAGAAGAAAAGAAATTAGAAATACAGCAAAAAAAAGCTAAACTGCAAGCCCAAATAGAAGCTCTTAGCTCAATTAGCAGTGACAATGAATCGGGATTAAGCATTACCGATGATATTAAGATAGGTAGAAAAGGCAAGAACCTGCTATCCGAGCTGTTAACAGGAACCGCTATTATGGACTTAACCGAAAACTTTGATTTTTTAAGCAAGCTTAAGCAGATTAGTTTAAAGGGTGATATTTATGCTGACTACCAACTTAAGCTTAGTACTCAGAAAGAAGAGGATTTAACCCAAAAGAGGCAGGCCATTATCGATAAAATTACTGCTCTTGATAATGATGGCAAAATAATTGATGCTGATTTGGCAACAATTAGCAAAAAAATAGACAACCTTGAAGAAGATAAAGCCCGTCACCAAGAACTATTAAGAACCAAGAATAGCCAATTGCAACTGATCTTAGCACACACTGAACACCGAAAAAACAACCTGCTTAAGACAGAAAAACAATTTGAATCTTCCAAAAAGGAGCAAAACATAGCCATACTCTCTAAAGAACAGCTTGAAAAAGCCCTTATTGATTTATCAAAAGAAAAAGTCCTTGTAGCTGATGAAGTGTCATTACTGGAAGAGAAGATAGGTGAATTTGTACAAAACGAGCAATCTGGGCAAAGCCAATCGCAAGAAATATTGTCAAAAATTAATAAAACCAAGCTTGAAATTAGCTCCCTAAATCAAAGATTGGGTTTTATTAACAGCCAGCTAAAACAGATAGATGATTCCATTAATAGTTTAAAAGAATTGCTATTAAAGACTAGTACTTCTTTATTTAAAACCAATTCTAATATTGAGATACTAAACAAAATTAAAGCAGAGCTTGATTGGCTTAAACGTTTAAGTAACCAGTTGGACGGACAACTTAAGCAAATAGTAGCTGATAAAGGCGAGCAAGACAGCAAATTAAGAGAGCAGACAAAAACCTTGCGTCAAGAGTTGCAGGGACTCAAAGATAATTTTGAGCAAGATAAGACCAAGCTTGAGTCTGCCAAAATAGATAAAGCCCAAATCGAAGTTAAGGTAAACGATCTGGCAGACCATATTGTTAATCAATTCCAGATTTCACTTGAAACAGCCATCAAGGATTATGCCTCTGTTGCTACCAGCGCCGAAGAAGTAAAGCTTTTAAAAGAAAAAATAGCCAGCCTGGGGCCCATAAACGAGATGGCCCTTGATGAATACGACAGCCTAAAAGAGCGCCAAACATTTCTGAATAGCCAAATTGAGGACTTGATGTCTTCTAAAAAATCGCTTAATAAAGTGGTTAAAGCCATTGATTGCCGTATTAAAGACGAGATGATTGACTCTTTTGAAAAAGTAAACGGCTTTTTCAAGCAAACTTTTACCACTCTATTTCCGGGTGGTACTGCAAGCCTTGTTTTAACTGACAAGGAAGATATCTTTAATACGGGAATAGAAATACAAGCTCAGCCGGCAGGTAAAAATGTTAGGCGCTTATCTTTACTATCTGGAGGAGAGACAGCCTTAACTGCATTAGCACTCCTATTTGCCATTTACCATACAAGGCCCAGCCCTTTCTATATTCTTGACGAGGTAGAAGCAGCCCTAGATGATATCAATTTACAGCGATTTATTCATCTGTTGGAGGAGATGAAAACCCAAACTCAGTTCTTAATAATCACTCACCAAAGACGCACTATGGAGATGGCAGATTGTCTCTATGGAGTATCGATGCGCTCTAACGGTGTTTCCACGGTTATCTCTCAGAAATTAACCTCAATAGAAAAACCTCAAGAACAACTTACGGCTAGTTAGGCCTCCGGGTCCTGCCTTCCCTCGGTGTTTTATCTTATTCGTGTATCCTGTATCCTGTAGCTATGGCCTTGTTCAACAGATTCAAAGACGGATTAAAGAAAAGCCGCGAAAAAATAGGTGAACAACTAAGCTCTACTTTTAAGCTCCATCCCAGAATTAACGAGGAACTCTGGGAGAGCTTAGAAGAGATTCTAATATCAGCTGATGTTGGCTCCAGCGCTACTTTAAAAATTACTGATAGCTTAAGAGAAAAAGCTAAAAAACAAAAAATTAGCGACAGTTCGGAAATAAAAAACCTGCTAATTAATGAGATTGAAAGCATTTTAGCTTCTCCTGGCTCGCAGATTCTAAAAAACACTAAGCAAATAATCTTAGTGCTTGGAGTTAACGGCTCCGGCAAAACCACAACTATCGGTAAATTGGCTTCAAGAACAGCAAAAGATGGCCATAAGCTGGTATTAGCTGCCGCCGATACTTTTAGAGCAGCCGCTATAGAGCAACTACAGATATGGGCTGATAGAGCAGGGGCTGATTTAGTTAAACATGAAAGAGGCTCAGATCCGGCAGCCGTTGTATTTGATAGCATAAAAGCTGCTTTTGCACGCCAAGCAGACTTTCTAATCGCTGATACTGCAGGCAGGCTGCATACTCAGACCAACTTAATGGAGGAGCTTAAAAAAATTAAGCGGGTAGCCGCACGCGAAGCAGAGGATTGGGACATTAAAACACTGCTGGTAATAGACGCCAATACCGGCCAAAACGCCATTGCTCAAACTGATATGTTTAACCAGGCAATCGGGGTTGATGAAATTGCATTAACCAAGCTAGACGGAACTGCTAAAGGTGGTATAGTTATTGCTATAGTTAATCAATTCCATATTCCTGTAAGTTACGCGGGATTAGGTGAGAAAATAGAGGATTTAGAGGTCTTTAACCCAAAAAACTTTGCTAAAGCTATAGTTGGCAGTTGACAAAAACCACTAAGAGTGATATATTATATTAGGAAGCGATGAACTGTGATTATTAGATGGGCACTTGAAATCACAGGGAGCTAGTAGTGCAACCGGCCAAAGAGCCGGTTTTTTTATTGGGCTTAAAGGAGGAAGCAGATGAAAAAAGTAGCAGTCTTGTTAGTCAGCTTAATAGTTATTCTTTGTTTAGTTGCTTCAAGCACTACAGTATTTGCTGCTAGAAAATCCTCCAAGAAAATCACTGCCAAGGGAACTATTGAAAAACGAGCTAACTATGATCTTTTTATGGCCGGCTCCCACCGACTAAAAGTTAAAGGAAAAGTTTCCTTACTCCTTAGAAAAAAAGGTAAGATTAATCTAGATAGATTCAATGGCCGTAGCGTGACCATCAAAGGTATCGTAAAATACACCGTAGAAGGCAAAAAGCTCGTCCTCGTAACTTCTATAAAATAGAGTCTTAAGGATTAAGCTCTGAAGTACTGAAGGAATTTCCTTCAGCCTTAAGCCTTCATTAATCATTCTATATAGTATAATCTACTTCTTATGTTTGATAATTTAGCTAATCGCTTACAAAATATTTTTTCTAAATTAAAATCCAGCGGGGTATTAACTGAGAAAAACATCGCAGAAGCACTGAGGGAAGTACGTCTGGCTTTGCTTGAAGCTGACGTAAACTTTAAAGTAGTAAAATCTTTTACAAGTAAAATTAAGGAAAAAGCTTCTGGAAAAGAGGTTCTTCAAAGTTTAACTCCGGGCCAACAAGTTATTAAAATTGTCCATGATGAGTTGACGTCTCTTTTAGGTGGAGCTACGGCTAAAATAGAACTTGCCGCAAAACCTCCAACTATGATAATGCTATGCGGCCTACAGGGTTCTGGTAAAACCAGCACTATAGCCAAGCTGGGACTTAACTTTCGCAAAAAAGGCAGCCATCCGTTGCTGGTAGCTGCCGACACTTATAGACCGGCTGCAATTGACCAGTTGATAGCTCTTGGGAAGGAATTAGACATCCCAGTCTACAGTAATAAATCATCGAAACCTACTAAAATATGCCAAGAGGCCATCAATCAGGCTGCTAAAGACGGCTTGGATGTAATTTTATTTGATACCGCCGGCCGTATGCACATCGATAACGAGATGATGGAGGAATTGGTAGCGATTAAAAAGGTGTGCAAGCCCCACCAAATACTCTTGGTAGTAGATTCGACCATTGGCCAGGATGCTGTTAAACAAGCTTCTGCTTTTAAGGAAAAACTTAGCTTTGACGGCCTAATAATGACCAAATTAGATGGAGACGCACGCGGAGGAGCCGCCTTATCTATTAACTCAATTACTAACGCACCTATTAAGTATGTCGCCACTGGCGAAAAAGCTGACGCATTAGAACTATTCCACCCCGACAGAATGGCTTCGCGCATTTTGGGGATGGGCGACATTGTAACTCTGGTTGAAAAAACTCAAGCTGGAGTCGATGAAGAAAAGGCTAAACAATTAGAAGAAAAGATTAGAAAAGCCTCGTTTACCTTAGACGATCTTCTACAACAAATGCAGCAACTTAAAAATATGGGACCTCTTGATCAAGTATTAGGCATGATCCCTGGAATAAAAAGCTCCGCATTAAAGCATGCTAATTTAGACGAAAAACAACTAACAAGGATGGAAGTTATCATTAAGTCAATGACCAGGCAAGAAAGAGAACATCCTTCTATTATCAATGGTAGCCGCCGCAAGAGGATAGCCCAGGGCAGCGGCACTCAAACAAGAGATATAAATCTGCTTCTAAAGCAATTCGAGCAGACTAAAAAATTAATGGCAAGTTTTGGAAAACAAAAAGGTAAGCTTAAATATGGCAAGGGGTTTCCTTTTTAGTTATAATATAATATTCCATTAGATAGGAGAGTGAATTTTTGGTTAAATTAAGACTAACAAGAGTTGGAAGTAAAAAAAATCCGCATTATCGAATAGTGGCTGCAGACAGCCGCAGCCCAAGAGACGGACGCAACGTTGAAATCGTGGGAAACTATAATCCGCAAACGGAGCCTTCCACCATTAATATCGATAAAGAAAAAGCTATTAAATGGCTGGCTAGGGGTGCTCAGCCTAGCGGGACGGTAGATAAGCTACTTAAAATTGCCGGTATTAAAGAAGATTTTCTTAAAAATAAGAAAAAGTACCTGCAGGAGGTGCACAAGTGAAAGAGTTGTTGGAAACGCTAGCTAAAGCCCTGGTAGATAAACCCGATGAAGTAGAGGTAAGTGCAGTAGAAGGTGAAAAATCAGTTATTCTCCAGCTAAAAGTGGCCCCTGATGATGTAGGAAAAGTAATCGGAAAGCAAGGAAGAATCGCTAAAGCCTTAAGGACTATCGTTAAAGCATCTTCAGTTAAGGAAGGTAAGAAAGCGGTTGTTGAAATTATAGATTAATTCTTGCAATAATCATTTGCCTCAAAACTAATGCGACAATATTTGGCCGTTGGATACGTAAGCCAAACAAAAGGATTAAATGGGGAAGTAAAAGTAAAGCCGTTAAGCGACAGAAAAGAGCGGTTTTCTAAATCATCAAAACTTCGTATTTCTCCGCCAGTAGAAAATGTTCCTTTTTTAACCGTAAAGTCTGCATGCAAACATAAAGATTACTTCGTGGTACGCTTTACAGAGGTCAGATCTATTGAGACTGCGCAAGCGTTATGTGGACATTATCTGGAAGTTAGTGCCGATATTTTAAAAGATGACCAGTATTATGTCCACGATTTAATTGGTATTGAGGTAAAAACTGACCAAGGAAAGTATCTAGGCGTAATTACTGAAGTAAAAGCATCGAAAGCACACGATATTTATGTAGTTAAAAACGATAAGGAATACTTGATACCAGCTGTAAAAGAGATAGTAAAAAAAATCGATATTCCAAAGAAGATAATGGTTATAACCCCTACCAAAGGACTGCTTGAATTATGATAATAGATATTATAACTGCTTTTCCAAAGATGTTTTTAACCCCTTTTGATGAAAGCATTATAAAAATTGCTAAGGAAAAAAATCTGCTCAAGATATGTACTCACGACCTACGCGACTACTCAGAAGACAAACACCGGAAGGTAGACGACTATCCATACGGCGGGGGCCCAGGGATGGTCTTAAAGCCAGAGCCCTTTTTTAGAGCCCATAAAAAAATACTAGTCACTAGTCACCAGCCACCAGCCACAATCTTACTTACTCCGCAGGGTAAGCCATTAAAACAAAGCATAGTAAATAAGCTTGCCAAAGAAGAGCACTTGATTTTGTTATGCGGCCACTATGAGGGAGTAGATGAGAGAGTTAGGCAAGAGTTAGCAGATGAGGAAATCTCTGTGGGGGACTATGTCTTATCAGGCGGAGAAATACCAGCTATGGTACTAGTAGATTCAATCACCAGAAAACTATCAGGGGTTTTGGGAAGCCAAGAATCCTTAGCCGAAGAGAGCTTTATTGAAGGACTTCTGGAATATCCCCACTATACCAGACCGGCTGAATATAAAGGTTTAAATGTCCCTGATGTTTTGCTCTCAGGGAACCATTCTGAAATTAAAAAATGGAGAAAAGAACAATCTCTTAGGCGTACCAAAGAAAAGCGCCCCGATTTGATAAATAAGGGTTAGTAATTAAGCGATTACATTTCTTGCCATTATTAAAATCAAAACTTTTCGTTTACTAACTAAGTTATTCGTAGTAAAATAAACTAATGTTTAAGCTTTTGAGGGGAGCAGCAGACGAAGAGGCAACCCTAAGAGCTCAAACTGGATTAAAAGTCCAGGCAGAGCAGCGCTTGCTGCTAGTCATAAAATCCCGCTGGATTGTGTTAGGTCTGTTATTTGTTTATGGACTAATAACAACTTTTTCTTACTATAAGTTTTATTCTTTTAGTGCGGTACTAAAAATAAGCACCATGCCCTTATTGGTTTTATTAGCCACTGCTTTATGCAATACCGCCTACCATCTAAGCTGGCATCTTTTGCCAGATACTTGGCTGCCCAGAATAAAATATTTCATTAGAACCCAGCTCATAGTAGATACTTTAGTAGCCACGCTGTTGATTCATTTTACCGGCGGAGTTATTAGCTGGTTTTGGACACTATATGTATTACTCATTATCGAGTACTCGCACCTAATGCCTAACTTAAAAGACATTCTCGTCAACGGGTCTATTCCATTATTTTTTTACACAATTTTGGTAACTAGCGAGTATTTTAACTTAATACATTCTGTCCACATGCCGTTTACCCCTCATAGCTTGCAAACGCAACCAACTTATGTGCTTATTGTCTGGTTTTGGGTCTGTTTTCTAAATATTGCCGCCATATTCATAGGTGCTCTCATCCAGATCAAAGAAAAACAAGCTATTAAGGACGGGCTGACGGGTTTATACAGCCGACGTTTTTTTGACTATATCCTGACAAGCGAAGTTGAGAGAGCAAAAAGATTTAGCCGCCCAATTACTTTGCTTATGATAGATATCGATAACTTTAAAGAATACAACGATAGTTTCGGTCACCTAGAAGGAGACAAAGCACTAAAATTAGTAGGAAGAATACTAAGCAGCAACATAAGAAGCAGGAGGATACATCCTGCTTATGATATAGATATTGCCTGCCGTTTTGGTGGAGAAGAGTTTGCTATAATTCTACCGGAAACACAATCAGGCAATCACCGTAAAGGAAACAAGGCTCCAGCCTCCGGTGCTGTCATTTTAGCAAACAAGCTACGCAAACAAATAAAAAGTTCGACATCTATTACCGTAAGTATCGGGATAGCCACTTTTCCTGATCACTGCTGCGATGTGCGTAGTATAATCTTAGCAGCCGACAAGGCTCTCTATAGAGCAAAACAAATTAAAGACTGCGTAGAAATCTCAACAACTTCATTAAAGAAAAAGCAATCTATAACCGTTGTAAACATTAAAAAAGCTGACTCTAGAAAAAAATTAAGATCACTTTAGAATTATTTATCACATGCTTGACTAATCTTCTGGTATTATCGTGTTTTAAGTTTTTTCACTTTATGTTAGAATAATTTGCTGACCCTAGAAAGGACAATAATTGAAACGGATAGAATTAATCGAACAAACTCAAATAAAAAGCGATATACCTGACTTTGGTGTCGGAGATACCATAAAAGTCCACTACAAAGTATTTGAAGGCGGAAAGGAACGCATTCAAATATACCAAGGCATAGTTATCAAAAAGCAAGGTGGTGGCGCTAAATCAACGTTCACAGTCAGAAAAACTTCATTCGGAGTAGGCGTGGAAAAGATTTTTCCTCTGCACAGCCCCAGAATCGCAAAGATTGACATAATCAGCAAAGGCAAGACAAGAAGAGCCAAGCTTTACTACTTAAGAGAAAGAATCGGAAAGAAAGCAAGGGTAAAGGAAAAAAGACAATAGTGTCTAATGAAGCAACAAATATACCAGAGGCATGCGCAGTACCAGAGCCTAGTAAAAATAATAAATCCTTACTACATTTTATTAAAGAAACATCTATCCTATTAGTAGTAGCCTATATTTTAGCTGCCGCTTTCCAAGCATTTCTTTTTGAACCTACCGTTGTAGATATGACATCGATGTTTCCAACGATAAAACCAAGCGACAAAGTCTTGGTTAACCGCTTTATTTACCGTTTTAAAAATCCAAGACGGGGTGATATCTTAACTTTTTCATCCAACGAATACCGTGATTACTTTAAATATGGTTTTTGGCCTACTCATGAACGAAAGATACTTATTAAGAGACTACTTGGCCTGCCAGGTGATAAAATTGAGATTAGAGAGGGAAAATTGTCGGTCAATGATAAAGTAATCAAAGAAAAGTATGTCAAACTCCCTGACACGGATAATTACGGACCCATAAAAGTTCCTGACAATAAGTTCTTTGTTATGGGAGATAACAGAGCAGTGAGCAAAGATAGCAGGGACATCGGCCCTGTCGACAAAAAGGATATCAGGGGTAAAGCTTTTGTAATATACTGGCCGCTAAACAGAGTTCGGAGTTTATTTTAATGACAAGTAAGGCCTTAAAGCTAATAAAAGAGACCGTAATATTGGTTCTAATAGCATTAGTTATAACTTTTTTTATAAGGACCTACGTAGCACATCCCTTTAAGGTGGAGATGGGTTCGATGATTCCAACCATCCAGCCCGGTGAATGGATTTTTATCGACCGATTAAGCTACCGTTTTAGGGAGCCCAAAAGAGGTGAAATTATTGTATTTGAAGCCCCCAAAGGCATCTCGCTTCCTGATACACCTTCTCTGGGATCTCTTTTTTACAACAAAAAAACACTAATCAAACGCTTGATAGGCTTGCCTGGAGAAACAATAGAAGAAAAATCCGGGATAATTTATATAAATGGTAAAAAACTAAAAGAGACCTACACTGTTGCTGACGACAGGGATTATCCGAAAATAAAAATTGGCAATGACGAGTATTTATTCATTGGAGACAACCGCCCTTACAGTTACGACGGGCGTGAGTTCGGTCCTATTCCAAAGAAAGCAATTGTAGGAAGAGCAATATTTGTCTACTGGCCATTTACCAGAATCAGGCTCCTTACCCAAAATGGCAATTAAAAAAAATGTTAAGTCAGCAACAATTGCCTCCAGATTATCTGCTTTTGATAAAAAAATCCTATCTCAAGGATTTAATTATGTAGCAGGAGTCGACGAAGCAGGCAGAGGAGCACTAGCCGGTCCTTTGGTGGCAGCTTCAGTAATTCTTCCGGCAAACTTTTACCTTAAAGGCCTAAAGGAGTGTAAACAACTGCTCGCTAGCCAAAGAGAGCAGATGTATAACAAGCTAATTAAACAAGCCCTATGCTTTAAAGTAATCGAAATTTCTAATGTCAAGATTGATAAAAATGGTCTGCAAAAAGCCAATATCGAAGCTCTAAGACTGGCTGCCACCACACTTAGATTATCTCCTGATTTTATCTTAAGCGATGGTTTCGCTTTAGGCAGCCTAAGTACTGCTTCTCTTAGGATTATCAAAGGAGATGAAGTATCTTTAAGTATTGCCGCTGCTTCCATAATCGCTAAAGTTCACCGTGACCGTTTAATGACTCAATATAACCAGTTGTATCCTAATTATAACTTTGATGAAAACAAAGGTTACGGAACAAAAGCCCATCTTCAGGCACTAGATGAGCATGGCCCCTGCGCAATCCACCGCCGTTCATTTAAACCCATAAAATCACTTCAATAAATTTCTACTTTTTTAAAGGGTTTCACCTTCTCATTGCGAAATTAATTATTAGAGGCAAGTGATAAATAAAGAACTTGGAAAACAAGGTGAGGCGATGGCCTGTCTATTGTTAAAAAGACAAGGCTTTAGCATCCTTTGCCGTAACTATGCTAACAGAATAGGCGAGATTGATGTGATTGCAAAAAAAGGCAATACGCTGGTCTTTTGCGAGGTTAAAACAAGAAACAATACAAACTATGGCCAGCCTTTTGAGGCAGTTTCATCTCACAAGCAAAAAACAATTAACCGCTTAGCATTAATGTTTCTGCAAAGACATCCTGAGTTACTCGATTATGAAATACGATTTGATGTTGTATCCATACTATTTAATGGCAAAAAACATAACATTTTTCATATAGAAAATGCTTTCTAGTTAGCTGGAAGTATGCAGTAGGAAGTTAAGACAAAAGGAGATAAATATGCTGGCGAATGTAGATAGTGCTTATTTTATGGGGTTAGATTCATTCAGGGTAAAAGTTGAAATTGATATATCTAGGGGACTGCCTTCTTTTTGTATTGTGGGATTGCCCGATGCTGCTATTCAAGAATCAAAAGAAAGAGTCAGGGCAAGCATCATTAATTCCGAGTATGAGTTTGCCTTAAAAAAAATTACAATCAACTTAGCTCCGGCCAATATAAAAAAAGAAGGGCCTTCTTTTGATTTGCCGATTGCCATAGGAGTATTAGCTGCAACTGGTCAGTTTAAGTCGCCAATTTTAGATGATTACGTAATTGCAGGCGAGCTTTCCCTGTCGGGAAAGGTAAGAAAAATTAAAGGAGCACTCCTTATAGCAGAGTACGCCAAAACCAGCAATAAAAAAGGAGTAATTTTACCGCGCGCCAATACGTTAGAGGCTTCTATTATTCAAGGAATAGATATCATTGGCGTATCAAGTTTAGAGGAAACTGTCTGTTTTCTAAAGGGCGAAACAGAAATAAAAGCTATAAGAAATCAGAGCTTACAAACAAGGCTTTCACTGAATAGCTATCCCTTTGATTTATGCGAAATAAAAGGGCAACAGCTCGCTAAGCGAGCTTTAGAGATCGCTATTAGTGGAGGACATAATATGTTAATGATAGGCCCGCCAGGCTCGGGAAAAACTATGCTTGCAAAGCGTGCCCCCACTATCTTGCCGGATTTAAGCCCAAATGAGGCTATTGAGGTTACAAAAATATACAGCATTAGCGGTTTGCTGACAAAAACCAACTTATTAACACGCCGTCCGTTTCGTCACCCGCACCATACGATATCGGCAGCCGGGCTGGCAGGGGGAGGAACCCACCCCAGACCAGGTGAGATCTCTTTAAGCCATCACGGAATTCTTTTTCTAGACGAGTTTGGGGAGTTTAGCAAGCACTGCTTAGAGGTGTTACGTCAGCCGTTAGAAGAAAGATCGGTAACCATTAGCCGGGCTTTAACTAGCTTGACATATCCCGCCCAGTTTACCCTTATTGCCGCTATGAATCCATGTCCTTGCGGTTGGATGGGCGACAAACAAAGAGAGTGTATTTGCTCTAACTCCCAAATTAGAAATTACCGCCGCAAAACCTCAGGCCCCTTGCTAGACAGGATAGACATCCATATCGGACTAGCCAGATTAACTAAAGAAGAGCTTATGCAAATCAACCACACTGAAAGCTCTGTTGATATAAAAAAGAGAGTAGATATTGCCAGAGGTATCCAAAAAGAACGGTTCAAAAAATCAAATGTATCAAGTAATGCCCAAATGGGGCCAAGCCATATAAAAAAATATTGCACAACAGAGCCTAAAGCTTCTGAGTTTTTATCAAAAGCCATTGATAAACTGGGATTGACAGGCAGAAGCTACGACAAAGTAATCAAGGTCAGCCGCACAATAGCTGACTTAGCCGGCAAAGAGACAATCGGCTGCCAGGAATTAGCCGAAGCCCTACAATACCGACTACTCGATAGAGAGACTATCAATGGATAACTTAAACACTTTAGGAATTCGTAAAATCAGCAAACGCAATAAAGAATATCCGGATTGTTTTAAGCATTTAGCAAATCCACCCTCGTCTTTTTTTCTTAAAGGTGTTTTAAGGCAATCCAAATATAGTCTAGCTATAGTAGGCCGCAGACGTGCTAGTCAGGAATCTCTTGCCTTTGCCAACAAAGTCGCTTATAAGCTAGCCAATGCCGGCGTAACCATCATAAGCGGCATGGCAACCGGAGTAGACTCAGCTGCCCATCAAGGAGCCCTTAAAGCCGGAGGCTATACTATAGCAGTATTAGGTAGCGGTTTAGACATTTGCTATCCATTTTATAACCTAAAAATATTCAAGCAAATCGAAGAAACCGGCTGCCTGATGTCTGAATATCCTCCAGGCACACGCCCTTATCCAGCTAATTTTCCCAGAAGAAACAGGCTCATTAGCAGTCTGGCAGAATCTTGCTTAATTGTTGAGGCTTCGCTTAAAAGCGGCACAATGATAACTGCAAACTTTGCAGCAGAACAAGGAAAAGATGTGCTAGTAGTTCCGGGAGCTTTCGGTGCCTCTTCTTGGCAAGGAAGCAACCAACTGATTAAAGACGGAGCCATTGTAGTAACAAGCGTAGAAGATATTGCCGATCACTTTAATATTAAGTTAGAAAAAGATACTATTAATATAACAGCAGACGAAAAAAATGTCCTAGAACAACTTAAAGAAGCACAGCTAGATATAGATCAATTAGTAGCTAAAACCAAGTATAAAGTTTATGAGATTAGTCAACTATTAATAACACTTGAGATAAAAGGGTTGGTCCGCAAGGACTTATCTAACAGGTATTTTGTTGTATAACTGCTAAAAATAAGGGGTTGCCTTTTTCCTAAAACTATATTAATATTAAATAATTAGTTTTAGTTTTTGGAGGCAATCATGGCAAGGGCTAAAAAACCACAAAGCAACAAAATCGGGATAGAAGGAATCGGAAAATTAGAAGCAGATATTATGTCTGTAATCTGGAAATACAACAGAGGAATGACTGTTAGAGAGGTTTACGAAGACCTAAGACAAGGTCGCTCAATAGCTTACACAACCATAATGACAGTCATGAACAACTTAAGCGAAAAGGGCTTACTAAACCAAGATAAAGCTGCGACAGCTTACATCTACACGCCGGCAACATCTAATATTGATGTTGCTAAATCCATCGTTGAAGCAGTTGTAGATAAGCTTTTATACGGCTCGGTTAATCCGCTAGCTTCATATTTCTTAGGTAAAGAAAAATAAGATAAGCATAACGGTTAGCCAGGAATAAAATGAACGGGAACACCTGGTATCTGATAATCTTATTGCACTTAATTCCCAGCATAGTTTATTCGGTTTTTTTTCTATTGCTGGTTCAAACAGCTATATTCGTTTTTAAGATTAAGAACCCTACTGCCAGATGTTTTTTTTATAGCTTGCCGTTACTTAAATCCTTTTACTCGCTAGTTAAGGGAACAGATTTAGTTCATCTCCATATCGCCAAACCCTTGATTGCTTTTAAAATATACGATCCCTGGCATATATGGCCATGGCTTCAACAAAGCTGGCTTCATACCCGCTCTCCAATATTTTCATCAGCAGTAGCCCTTGGTTTTATAATAGCCTTGGTAATAATCATCATTCGCTGGATAGGCTTGTATTTCTTTTATAGAGCTTTAAGCCGGGAAAGCGAAGTAACCTATAAGGATGCTCCGCAACTATTTGTCACCTTAAGCAAATTATCTAAGGCTTTCGGTCTAAAAAATATGCCAAAAGTAGTGTTAACCCATAAGAAATACGCAACTCCTGTTATCATAGGTATTATTAATCCAACGCTGGTTATATCTCCCAACCTGCTGCACAAACTCAATTCAAGAGAAGTAAAAATGCTGTTAGCTCATGAGTTAGCCCATATCAAACGAAAAGATAATCTTTTGCACTGGTTCATTATGGGTATCAGGGATTTCTTATTTTTCAATCCTTTGGCCCATTTTATCGTCAGATTAATTATTAGAGAAAAAGAAAAAGCCGCCGATTTGTTAGCAGTTAAGACTCTTGATGCCAATCCGGAATCAATGGTCAAGGTAGTTTCCTCGGTTTGGTGGTTTTTGCAGGAAAGACATCTAAAACCAATGCCCTCAGGCGGCACCTCTCTTACAACCAATCAACTTGAAATAACCAAAGGCAAAACCACTCATGAGCGGATTAAGTGGCTTCGGGTGTTTAATAAAGAAACCAATCTATCGGTTTCTAAGCTGATTCTTTATTTTGTCTTATTGACTATTTTTTACTGGATTCAACTTATTATCGCTTTTCCGTTTTTGAATAAACTCTACATAATTAACTAAAGACTCGTTATTCGAGCTTCGTTATTCGTTTTCGATTTGATATTCTAATGGTATGAAGAAATATAAGTTGATTACTTACGGCTGTCAGATGAACAGCCACGATTCAGAACGAATAGCCGGGATATTAGATAGCCTGGGTTATTTGAGTACCGATGAGAATACTGACGCCGATATTATTGTTTTTAATACATGCTGTGTTCGCAAAAATGCTGATGAACGTCTATATGGCAATCTTGGGCACTTAAAGAAGTTAAAACAAATAAATCCCGATCTTATTATCGCAGTTGGCGGCTGCCTAGCCCAAAAAGACAAAGAAAAGATCCAGCAAGCAGTCTCTTATGTTGATTTGGTATTTGGCCCTCAAAGCATCAACCTGTTACCTGATTTGCTAGAAAATGCCCGAGAAAACAAAATATGTGCTACCGCTAAACTCGGTAACAACTGGAAGTATAACGACTCTATAAAACGCAAAAGCACATTTCAGGCATGGATTCCCATAATTACCGGCTGCAATAATTACTGTTCTTATTGCATTGTTCCTTTTGTTAGGGGGCAAGAAAAAAGCAGGCCAAAAGAAGAAATAATTACGGAGGCTGAATCGTTAGCCAAAAATGGCGTGCTAGAGGTTACTTTACTTGGGCAAAATGTTAATTCATACGGCCAAGATCTCTACTCTAAACCGCTATTTGCTGAACTGCTAAAAGAGCTTGATGAAAAATCAGGCCTTAAAAGAATAAGGTTTTTAACCAGCCACCCTAAGGATTTATCCGATTCGGTTATCAAAGTAATCGGTCAGAGCGATAAGATTTGCGAACACATTCATCTGCCGTTGCAGTCAGGTTCCAGCCGTGTCTTAAGAAAAATGAATCGCCACTACACTAAAGAGAAATATTTAGAACTAATATCTAATATCAAAAAGGAAATACCCAGCGCAACAATAACAACCGACATCATGGTTGGGTTCCCGGGTGAAACCCAGGCAGACTTTGAAGATACTTTAGATGTAGTAGAGAAGGTCCGTTTTAGCCAGGCTTATACCTTTATCTATTCACCAAGGCCGAAAACTAAAGCATATAAGTTAAAAGAAATAGACAAAGCCGCTAAACAAAAAAGATTTAAGGAGCTGGTAGCTCTAACTGATTTGTCCGCATTAAAGACAAACCAGGACTTGGAAGGATGCACATTAGAGGTACTAGTAGAAGGCTTAAGCAAAAAGGACAAAACATTGTTGACCAGCCGCACCAGAGGTAACCACTTAGTACATTTCTGTGGCGGAAAGTCCCTCATAGGCAAGCTTGTAAAGGTCAAAATCAACAAAGCCCACAACTGGTATTTGACTGGAGAGAGGCTGTGAGTGCTGATATTATGCTGGCTTTAGCCAAAGAAGCCATCGAAAACTTCACCTTAAACAAAAAAATAATTATCCCTGCTGACGAGTTACCGGATATCCTTAAAAAACCTGGTGCTTGTTTTGTTTCCTTAAAACTTAACGGTCAGCTTAGGGGTTGCATTGGAACCATTATGCCCACTGAAATAACTTTAGCTCAAGAAATCATTACCAATGCTATCAATGCAGCCACAAATGATTATCGTTTTGCTCCTGTAAGCCAAAAAGAACTAAACGAGCTCGCTATATCGATAGATGTTCTTAGCCCAATGGAAAAAATAAACGATATTTCGCAACTTAACCCCAAAACCTATGGTGTTTACGTAAAAAAAGGGTTTCATTCCGGGCTGCTGCTGCCCGACCTCGAAGGGGTTAATGCCGCAGAAGAACAATTAAGGATTGCTAAACTAAAAGCAGGGCTGAAAGAAGATGAGCCCACCGAGATCTACCGCTTTAAAGTAGAGCGCTTCAAATGAACAAACTATTAGCTATTGTCGGTCCAACCGCGACAGGTAAAACCGAGCTAGCTATAAATGTGGCTAAACAAATCAATGCAGAAATAGTCTCAGCTGATTCCATGCTGGTATACAAAGAATTAAATATCGGAGTTGCCAAACCATCAAGGCAACAAAGAAACATGATTGCTCACCATCTTATAGATATTGCATGCTTTAAAGAGGCCTTTAGCGCAGGCAAATACCAGAAACTAGCCAGACAGGCCATTGAAGACATCTTAGCACGTCATAAGACTCCACTTCTTACAGGAGGAACTGGCTTATATGTACGAGCAGCCATAGATAAACTTAATTTTCCAAAAGGCCAGACAGACTCAGAAATAAGGAAGAGTCTTGAAAAAGAAGCCTTAGAAGAAGGCACAGCTAAATTATATTGTAAGCTAAAGAAACTAGATCCTGAAGCAGCCGCATCTATTGAGACAAATAATAAGCGAAGGATAATTCGAGCTTTAGAGGTTATCAAGACAACGGGAAAGAAATTTTCGGATTATCAAACAAATTGGGATAACTACCGGTCTATCTATAACACCACGTTAGTTGGATTATCTCTTGACCGTCAGGAACTATATACAAGAATAAACCACCGCGTAGACAGAATGATTAAAGATGGGTTAATCGATGAAACCAAGCTTTTGCTCAAGCAATCCTTTAAGACCAGCTTAACAGCTAAACAAGCTTTAGGTTATAAAGAAATTCTAGAATACTTAGAAGAAAAGACTTCTCTTGATGAGGCAATTGGGGTGATAAAAAAAAGAACTAGAAATTACGCTAAACGCCAGGTAACATGGTTTAAAAAAGACCCTCGTATTCATTGGGTTAATATCAAGGGTAAAAATATCAAACAAACAACTGCAGAAATCATAGACTTGTATTATAAAAAATGCTAGAATAATCTTCCTGCCCGAAGAAGTTTTTCGGGTTTTTTTTATCCGTAGGATAACCTTGCCGAAGCGTCAAGCAAAGGCAGGTGATGAGGGAAAATAATGGCATTTTTTCCAAGAAGTACAGAAAAGCAATTAGATGGCTGTGCTGTCGTAGGTATTATGGATACCTCGGCCAAGAGGTTCAACGGCGACGATATCACTAAAGCCATTGCTGTTATGAGAGACCGCTCTAATGGCTTAGGCGGAGGTTTTGCAGCTTACGGTATATATCCGCAGCATGCTGACCTTTATGCTTTTCACATGATTTATCTAAATACCGATAAGCGCTACGACGTTGAAGAATATTTAAAGAAAAAATTCTATATCGCAAGCTCAGAGAAAATACCTACCAGAAAAACCAAGCAAATAGTCGATAGCCCAATTCTGTGGCGCTATTTTCTAGCTGTCGAAAATAAACCCGCAGGGATTACAGAAGAAGACTATATCGTTGAGACAGTCATGGAGATAAACGACAAGCTGGAAGGGGTCTTTGTAGCTTCGTCTGGAAAGAACATGGGCGTTTTTAAGGGAGTAGGCTATCCTGAAGATTTATCTGTCTTCTACAAGCTAGAAGAATACGAAGCCTATATTTGGACCTCTCACGGACGTTTTCCAACCAATACAGGCGGTTGGTGGGGCGGAGCACATCCTTTTAATATTCTGGATTGGTCGGTAGTACATAACGGAGAGATTTCCTCATATGGCATTAACCAGCGCTATCTTGAGGCTTACGGATACAAATGCACCTTGATGACCGATACCGAAGTAGTAGCCTACACGATGGACTTGCTTATGAGAAAGCATCAAATGCCTCTAGAAGCAGCTTGTGCGGTAATTGCTGCTCCGCTCTGGGAGCAAATTGATCGCATGGATGAAAAAGAAAAGGATTTGTACACCAAGCTACGCCAAACTTATGCCAGTTTACTGTTAAACGGCCCCTTTTCTTTTATAATTACCAACAAAGACCAAATGATAGGCATTACTGACCGTATTAGGCTAAGGCCGGTAATAGGAGCTAGGAAGGGCAATCGCACCTTTATTTCTACTGAAGAAGCAGCAGTTAGAGAGCTAGAACCGGATTTGGATGAGATTTGGATTCCAAGAGGTGGCGAGCCGATAGTAGCCCAGCTTAAATCAGCGCGGAGAAGAGCAATATGATTAGCTATATTCCTGAACAGTTTAAGGTTAATTTTAGCGACAAGTGTATAAAATGCTTAGCTTGCGTTAAGCAGTGCAGTTTTGGCGCGCTATCCTATGATGAAGAAGATAACACTATTTATTCGACTGATAAGAACTGCGTGGCCTGCCACCGCTGTGTAACCTTATGCCCTACAAAAGCTATAAGTATTACCAAAAATCCGCTGGCTTACAGGCATAATAATTATTGGAAACCAGAGACAGTAGAAAATATCTACAAGCAAGCTGAAACCGGCGGTATCTTGTTAACTGGTTCAGGAAATGATCAAGAATGGCCTTCTTACTTCGACAGGCTTCTTTTTGATGCCAGCCAAGTAACTAATCCTAGTATCGACCCTATTAGGGAGCCGATGGAGCTTAGAACTTATCTAGGAGAAAAACCTAGTGAGCTAAAAGTTACGCGCAAGGATGGTAAGCTGGTGATATCCACAAAGTATAAACCTCAAGTTAAGCTTGAGACTCCTATAATGTTTGGCGCTATGTCTCTTGGCGCAGTAAGCCTTAACTTGCACCGGGGCCTGGCTAGAGCATCTAAGGAAGCCGGAACACTCTGGAATACCGGAGAAGGCGGCCTTCATGAGGAATTATACGAATTCGGAGATAATACAACTGTGCAAGTAGCTTCAGGACGCTACGGTGTTAACCACAGATATTTAAATGCAGGTAGGGTGGTAGAGATTAAAATAGGCCAGGGTGCAAAACCCGGTATAGGCGGCCATTTGCCTGGCGAGAAAATCAACGAAGATATCTCCAGAACCAGGATGATTCCTAAAGGAACTGATGCTTTGTCACCAGCTCCTCATCATGATATTTATTCAATTGAAGATCTAGCACAGTTAGTATATGCCTTAAAAGAAGCTACACATTATAAAAAATTAGTGTCAGTTAAAATTGCTGCTGTTCATAATGTTGCTGCTATCGCCAGCGGAATAGCCAGAGCCGGAGCTGATATTGTAACTATAGACGGATTTAGGGGCGGAACGGGCGCAACACCCACAATTATCCGTAACCATATAGGTATCCCTATCGAGCTCGCTATTGCTGCTGTTGACGACCGTCTGCGCCGGGAAGGCATAAGAAACACAGTTTCTTTAGTTGCTTCCGGGGGCATAAGAAACAGCGCTGACGTGGCAAAGGCTATTGCCTTGGGAGCAGATGCAGTCTATATCGGAACAGCTGCTTTATTATCAGTAGGATGCACTCTATGCCAGAAATGCTATACAGGCAAATGCGCCTGGGGTATCACTACTACCAACCCAGAGTTAGTTAAAAGGTTAAATCCAGAAATTGCATACCGAAGGCTGTATAACCTGCTAAGAGGATGGAGTATAGAGATAAAAGAAATGATTGGGGCTATGGGATTAAATGCCATCGAGTCTCTAAGGGGAAACAGATTAAAACTTAGGGGGGTAGGATTAAGTGACACCGAGCTTGAAATCCTCGGCGTAAAACCAGCAGGTAGGTAATATGGCTATCAAAGTATCTAATTCAAATAAAACAATAAATAGCAAAGGCCTGCATTTTAGCGAGCTTAACCAAAAAATCCGCTCTGCGGTAAAAAGCGGAGCAGATAAACTTAAATTGGTAAACGTAAATGGTCAGCGCTATATCGGAACCGGAATAAGAAAAGAAATGCACTTCGATGTTTATGGAACTGCCGGGGCCGACTTAGGCGCCTTTATGGATGGTCCCAATATAACAGTCCATGGTAATGCCCAGGATGCCGTAGGAAATACGATGAACAGCGGATTAATAACGGTCGATGGCCACGCCGGAGATGTTGTTGGAATCGCCATGAGAGGCGGATGTGTTTATATTAAAGGAGAAGTAGGATATAGGGCCGGTATTCATATGAAAGAATACGAGGATCAAAAGCCGGTTTTGGTTATCGGTGGGGCTGCTCACGATTTTTTAGGCGAATATATGGCTGGAGGTGTTCTAATAGTATTAAATTATCATCCAAAGCCATCGCCATGTCTTGCCAACTACATCGGAACAGGCATGCATGGCG
This sequence comes from Actinomycetota bacterium, assembly GCA_003599235.1. GTDB lineage: Bacteria > Actinomycetota > Aquicultoria > SURF-47 > SURF-47 > SURF-47. Next base: position 49,608 of record QZJE01000020.1, read on the forward strand.
GCGCTATCTATTTAAGGGGAAAAGTTGAACAATACCAGCTAGGCAAAGAAGTCTCCGTGGTTAAAATAACCGAAAATGATAAAAAAATGCTTAATAAACACCTAAAAGCATTCGCGAAAACTTTTAAGCTCGACTATAATGGAATAGCAAACGCTAGTTTTACTAAATTAATGCCATTGAGCCACCGACCATACGGACAGTTATATGCATACTAAAATTGCTACATCAATACTTTCAGCAGATTTTAGCTGCTTAAAAGAACAAGTCAAGGAAGCTGAGAAAGCCGGTGCTGACCTAATCCATATTGATGTAATGGACGGCCATTTTGTACCAAACATCACTATTGGCCCAGCAGTTGTTAAAAGTGTTAAAAAAATAACTGATTTGCCTTTAGATGTGCATTTAATGATAGAGCATCCTGAGTTCTATATTGATGATTTTGTATCAGCCGGCGCCGACTGGATATCAGTACACTTAGAGGCCTGCCCCCACCTACATCGCACAGTTCATCTAGTTAAATCTAAGCCCAATGTTAAAGTAGGGGTTGCCGTTAATCCGGCTACTGCTCTTACAAACCTAGTTAACGTAGTTGATCTACTTGATTTTGTGTTGATAATGTCTGTTAACCCGGGCTTTGGTGGACAAGAGTTTATAACCCAGTCTATTGGTAAAATAAAATTTCTTAAGCAAATGCTCAAAGAGAAGTCCTCCAAAGCCTTTATTGAAGTCGATGGAGGCATAACTGCTGACAACGCCAAACAGGTTGCTTTAGCCGGAGCAGACGTTTTAGTAGCCGGTAATTCAGTTTTTGGCCAAGAAAATATTGGCGAGGCCCTCCAAAAAATCCTCAAGAGCCTAGGATAACTCTAAAGCTAAACCTTAACTTTACATTTTACCTGTATAAATTAATCCATTATAATTAGTGGTTACGTTAAGCTTATGAAAAACGATATTTTTTGGATGAAAAAAGCTATAAAATTAGCCGAGAAAGGGCGGGGAAACGTGAGCCCTAATCCGCTGGTGGGAGCCATTGTTGTAAAAGACGGGGAAATGATAGCTTCTGGTTATCATCAGAAATTCGGTGAACCACATGCGGAGATATATGCCTTATCGAAAGCTATCGACACAAAAGACGCTTCTTTATATGTAACTTTGGAACCATGTTGTCATAAAGGAAAAACACCCCCTTGTACAGAGCTTATTAAAAAACACGAGCTTAAAAACATAATAATCGGCAGCTCAGACCCTAATCCTATAGTAAGTGGTAGGGGAGTAGCTGAGCTAAAAAAGGCTGGTTTTAGGGTAAAAACAAGTTTTTTAGAGGATGAAATAAAAAAGCAAAATGAGGCTTATTTTAAATACATTACTTCCGGCTTGCCTTTCGTAACTATCAAATCGGCTATTACCTTAGACGGCAAAATAGCAGACAACAAAGGTTTTTCTAAGTGGATTAGCGGCTCTGATGCCAGAGCAGCTGTTCAAAAGCTAAGAGCCGACAATGATGCCATTATGACAGGAATCGGAACAGTATTGGCTGATGACCCTATGCTAAATGTGCGAGATATAAAACCAGGTAGTTTTAAGCCACCCTTAAGACTAATTATCGACCCTAAAGCTAAATTGCCTTTGGACAGCAATATCGTTAAAACAGCTTCTGAGGTGCCAACTATTGTCTGTGTGGGCTTTATTAGTTCTTCAAAGAAAGCAGCTTTAGAAAAGGCCCAAGTTGAAATAGCGACCTTTAAAGCAAATAACGGAATATTTAATCTAAAAGAAATACTAGCTTATCTGGCTAAAAAAGATATCTCTAGCATATTAATAGAAGCCGGTGCAAGCCTTAATGAAAGCGCTTTAAGCCAGGGAATTGTTGATAAAGTGGTATTTTTTATCGCTCCCAAGTTAATCGGTGGGGCAGAAGTGCCGGTTGTCAAAGGAGATGGCCTTAGGAACTTAAGCAATTGCTTTGAGCTTAGTTTTGATACAATTAATAAACTAGATAGAGATCTAATGATTGTTTGTTATCCTAGAAGCAGGAGACAGAGAAACCAGAAGGAGATTGCCACGTCCTTACGGGCTCGCAATGACGTCATTGCGAGGAGTTCCAATTGAGACGACGAAGCAATCTCATTACGGATTCTATCCCCGATGGAGAGATTCATGTTTAGCGGAATTATTGAGGAATTAGGAACAATTAAAGACCTTAAAAGGCAAGGCAATAACTTTGTGCTGGTTGTAAACGCAAATAAGCTGACCCAACAAGCTAAGGAAGGCAGCTCAATAGCGGTAAACGGCACTTGCCTTACAGTTACAGCTAATAAAGGCAACGGACTTTCTTTCGATGTAATGCCTGAAACCGCAAAAAGAACAGACCTGGGCAACTTAAAAAAAGGTGATAAGGTTAACTTAGAGAGAGCTTTAGCTGCTGATGGACGCTTTGAGGGCCATATTGTCCAAGGACACGTCGATGCCACCGGGACAATACAGAGCACCAGAGCTGATGGTAATGCCGTTATTTTTTATATTAAGACCAACCCTAAACTGACTCTGATGATGGTTGAGAAGGGCTCGATAGCTGTCGATGGCATTAGTTTAACGGTAGTAGAGGTTAAATCAGGCCTATTTAGCGTCTCTATTATCCCGTTTACATTAAAAAATACCACCTTGGGCTTTAAAAAAGCCGGCAGTAAGGTTAATCTGGAAGTTGACATTATCGGTAAATATGTTGCGAAATACCTTAAAGGAGTTAGGCTCTAGTATGTCAATCAGTAAAATAAAAGAAGCAATAGAAGATATAAAGCAAGGCAAAATGGTAATCGTTGTAGACGATGCTAGCCGGGAAAATGAAGGCGACTTGGTAATGGCTGCTTCCAAAGTAACCGCTGAGTCTATTAATTTTATGACAAAAGAGGGCAGGGGCTTAATCTGTTTACCCTGCAGCACTAAACGCCTAGACGAGCTTAAGATCCCTCAAATGGTAGAAGATAACACCTCTACCCATCAAACGGCTTTTGCGGTTTCTATTGGGGCGAAAAACAAGATAACCACTGGCATTTCTGCTCACGACAGAGCGGCAACTATCCAAGCGGTAACAAATCCGGAAACTAAACCGGAAGATATCTCCAAACCGGGCCATGTTTTTCCCTTACGAGCTAAAAAAGGTGGTGTATTAGAGCGTGCAGGGCATACCGAAGCTGCTGTCGATTTAGCAAAATTAGCAGGCCTTTTTCCGGCAGGAGTAATCGTAGAAATCATGCACGAAGACGGCACCATGGCCCGCCTGCCCGAACTTACTAAAATCGCAAAGAAGTTCAACTTAAAAATAGTTACTATCGAAGATCTGATAAAGTACCGTCATCGAACAGAAAGATTAATTAAGAAGGTTACTCAAATTAATATGCCGACTAAATACGGCAAGTTTAAAGCAATAAGCTATAAAAGCTTAGTTGACAAAGAATGCCATATTGCTTTAGTAAAAGGAAACGTTAAGAAAGCCAAGAATGTCCTGGTAAGAGTGCATTCTGAGTGTCTAACCGGCGATGTATTTGGTTCCCTTAGGTGTGACTGCGGGCAGCAGTTGAAAAAAGCTTTAGAGGAAATAGAAAAAGAAGGTTGTGGCGTCTTTTTATACATAATCGGCCAAGAAGGAAGAGGAATCGGCTTAATTAATAAAATGAAAGCATATAAGTTGCAAGAGGAAGGCAGGGACACGGTCGAGGCAAACACTGCTCTAGGTTTCCCGGCCGACTTGCGTGATTACGGTATCGGAGCTCAAATCTTATCTGATTTAGGCTTAAGCTCAATTAGACTGATGACCAATAATCCGGTAAAGATTGTGGGACTCGAAGGCTACGGATTAAAGGTAACAGAGAGAGTTCCGTTAGAAATAGCCCCTAATTGCATAAATATTAATTACTTAAAAGCTAAAAAGGAAAAGCTAAATCATTTACTAAACGATGGAAATAGCTAAACCATGGGGCAACGTAAAAGAATACGCTTCTAACCAAACTTGCACCGTGCGTATCATCTACCTGGAGCCTAATAAAGAAACAAGCCTGCATTCTCACGATTTAAGAGACGATATGTGGGTTGTCTTAGATAATGGTATTAAAGTCCAGATTGCAGATAAAACCTACGATACCAAGCCAGGCCAAGAATTTGTTATCCCTGCCGAGAGCCTGCACCGCATTATTAACGGCCCTCATAAAGGACGCGTTCTAGAAATTGCTTTTGGCTACACTAGTGAAGAAGATATTTCCCGGGTAGAAGATGAATACGGCCGTCTCTCAGGCAAAGGGGAATAAAGCATCTAAATCTGGTATAATAATCCCTGTATATGAATGCCCTTGCAAGTAACTCTATCAAAAGACTACTTGCTATTTTTTTAATAGCAACCGCACTGCTTTTAATCCCTCCAACCCACACCCAAGCAGTGTCGCCTTCTGATGCTCAGGATATTAAAAACCAGATAGAAGAGTCTAAAAGCAATTTGAGCAACATCTATGAACGCTACAATATAGAATCAAATCGCTTAGAAGAAATCAACAATCGTATTGACTCCAACGCCGTTCAATTAGAAGAGTTGGCTGCTAAGTTGCAGGTAAGACAAGATGTTTTAAATAAAAGGGTCAAGTTTTTATATGGGCTAGACGATGTAAACTTTATTGATATAGTAATGTCCTCTAAAAATTTTAACGAATTGCTTACCAATATGGAGTTTTTTAACCGCATAACCAATCAAGATGCATCGGTAGTTAAGCAGGTAAAAGTCTTAAGAGTAAAAGTAAAACATGCCCAGGAAAGCCTATATTCCGACCGTAAAGAACAGAGGTTTTTGGTAGCCTACCTTGATCGTAAAAAAGCAGAGATGGAGGGTGAGCTCGAAAAACAAAAAGGTCTTTTGGCCTCTATCGAAGAACAAATTAAAGCCGCTAGGCCAGTATCAGTATCCGCTTATAATCTTAATATCGGAAGCTTTGTTTTCCCAGCTCAAGCACCATATAGTTTTTATGATGACTGGGGCCAGTCCCGCGGAGGCGGTACAAGAACCCACAAAGGAACCGACATTATGTCCACGTACGGAAACGAAGCATATGCGGTAGTTAGCGGTTATGTTTCAGTCGGCGACGGCGGAGCAGGGGGGCTGTGGATTACCCTCAATGGTGACGACGGCAACCAATACTGGTACATGCACATGGCCAGTTATGCTATAACCGGCGGACATGTTGAAGCAGGGCAGGTTATAGGTTATATTGGTGATAGTGGAAATGCACAAGGGGGGCCTGCTCATATCCACTTTGAGTTTCACCCGGGCGGCGGAGGAGCTGTTGATCCTTATCCGCTATTGGTAGCCTCCGGCTAGTTTGACCGAGGGGTGGCGCGGAAGAGAGGGCTCCCAGCGCGCGCAAGATACCTCTGAGCACGATGGGAAACTGTAGCGACAGGACCCCGAGGCAGTTAATTGCAGATGATAGAACAATACGTAGATGAGTCAGCCAACAGAATAGTTAGCAGCAGGGCAAAACTAGCTTGTATTTTATCGATAAGCGGAGTAGTTCTTTTTTGGTTATTTATCGCCTTCAGTAGTCTTTCATGGGGCTTAATTATCTTCAATATCGCTTTTTACGCCATATTGGGAATACACAGTGCAGCAATCTTTTTAGGACTAATTTCCTTGCCGGAGATTAAATCAAATCATGAGAAAGGCTACTTTTTTGCCCTTGGTTCTCTTTATAATTCCGCTTTTTTTATCTTTATGATATTAACTGTTTTGCGTTATTTATTTTTTCCGAAGTTCTAAGATAAGCCCCCATATAATTAAAAAAGTCTTCATTGAAGGGAATGATTATCAATTATTAACTTTACATAACATATATTATCGGGAATTGATAATAAGCGTAAGTTCATTCAGATAGTGAGAAAACAAGCACGGGGCAAGCCCTTGTGCGTCAATTCCCGATAATATATAAAGGTGATTCTTTTGGACTTTTGATGATATTTGGGCCTTTATTGCCTTTGCTGCCTATTTTTGCCTCGGTCATCATCCATTATAGGCCGCTTGACCTGCAGATATTTCACCAGAGCCCTCAGGAGACACAATAATATATTGCTTAGACTAAATATACCTTTATTGACGATTATCGTTAAAGTTTTTGGCTACAAGGTAACGACTAAAGCCTAAGGCATGCTTTTCTTTAGTAATTCCGAAAGGGCTTTTTCCAGAAGGATGTTCTTAAGATGTTGTGAGCTTCTAAGAAGGTCTGAAAGTTTGCCTTCTGCTTTCTTGCTATTATTTTTAATCATTGGAGCCACCGCTTGATAAAAAAGCATTGCCTCCCGGTCCGCAAAAGTCTCGTACATTTTTAGATGGCGTTGCTCGATACCGAACTTAGCCATGGACTTGTTAATATCTTTTATTTGTAACTCAAAGTTATCTTTTTTGCTTTTTGATGCCAACAGTCCCTGGGTTCGCTCTATTTTAACACCGCTTATATCTTCCATAGCTTTATCGCTTAAAGTTGATATCTTTGATTTAATCACTGACAGTGGCAAAAAACGCTCTTTTTGTAGCTTAAGAATAACACTTAGTTTCTTTACTTCTTTTTCACTAAACTTTCGATACCCTGATTTAGTACGCGAAGGCTTAATTAGACCTTTGTCCTCTAGAAACCGTAATTTACTTATCGTCAAATCACCAAACTCTGGTTTTAATCTTTTGACAACTTCTCCAATAGAATATGTTGATTTAGCGGTCATTTTTCCTCCGTCATTTTGATAAATAAACTAAGACAAACTTACCTATTTGTACTTCATCTCCACTATTAAGATCTGATTCATCGCTACGTTGATTGTTAACATATGTACCATTTAAGCTTCCTATGTCTTTAACGCTCGCTTTCTTGGTTTCAGAGTTAAAAGCCAGCTTTGCATGACGCCTGGAAACCGTAATATCGTTAAGGAATATATCACACTTGGGATCGCGTCCGATTAGTGTCTCCCCGTTGCTAAGAGGCATTCTCTGTCCAACAATGGGACCTTTCTTAACCACAAGTACAGCTTCTTCGTCTTCTAGGATAGCAGATACATCAATTTCTGTTTCCTTGGTATCAGCTGCAGATATTGAGGTAAGTGTTGCGGTGGACTCATCACATGTAGCCTTAAGCTCTGTGCCACATTTAGCACATTTTTCATCTTCTAGCTTATTTTCGAAACTACATTCAATACACTTATTAGTTTTAGTCATTGTCTAAAAGAAATCAAACTTCTTGCTTTTAAAAGCCTTTTTTAGCTCGTTATCTACCGTTTCGATAATCTGCGGATTCTCTATTAAATGTTTTATCTGTTCATCATTTAGACGGTTCTTAACATAAGGATCTTCGATAATTGATTTTAGGCGCCTATTACCCTTTAGCTCTTTAACCACATAATCAATTACACGTTCTTCTGCAACGTTATCTCCTAGATCTTCTAGAAAATCTTTTACTATCTTTTGCACACGGTCAGGTAAAGACAAGCTAAAACCTCCTTACGGGTTCAAATTGACTATTTTCGTTCCGGTTTTGGTCCGTCAGTTAGTGCTTTGGCTAGTATTTGGGTTAGTTTATCGACATCAGTCTCAGAAATGATGCTGTTTTTATCCTTGCCGTGTTTGCTGCTAAGGCGCCTGGTAAGTTCTTCTCTTAGGATATCTATGCGGCCATGAACCATCCGCCGGCGAAATGAAATTTCTTCTTCTTCTTTATACAACTCATCTAATATAACTTTTAGTTCTTCGTCAGATTTCTTGTCTAGCTTAAGTAGTACTTGGTCTGCTTCTAATCTCTGCTTTGAACGTCTTTCTTTCACCAGTTTCTCCTTTGTCGCCCGCCCATAGGCAACCTTGTTAACAGCTTTATTTTATCACAAATGTTTTTGCTATTTCTATGGTTATTATCCAACACGCCCTAAATATTTAAATAAATTCTTAAACCTCAACCAAAGATTTAGCACTGAAAACTTCCATTTCTGCCAAAAGCTTTTCTCTTTATAACTCTTAAGAGCAATTAAATCAGCCTTGGCAACAAGGTCCGAATTAACGTAAGTCTTAATTTGACCGAACTTCTCTTTCTTTTTTATCGGCAGATTACAATCATTTCTTAAGTCTACCTTATAGGTTACTTTTTCTTGCTTGCCAGCTAAAACACCAAGGTTTTGACTTAAACCTATTGGAAGCAAAGAAAAATAATAAGGCACCTCTAGCTTCCTGAAAGCTTTGTTAGCAGTAACAATGCGGTGATAAGAATAATTATTAATACCGTATTGCAACAATAATTTTGAGTTAGAAAAACAGCTATCAGAGCTTGGGGCACCTAAAACAACAGCTATTACAAATTTCTGCTTAGCCTTAGCGGCTGAGACCAAGCAATATCCTGCCTGGCTTGTATAACCCGTTTTTATGCCGACAGCATAAGAATAGCGCCATAGCAGTTTGTTGCGGTTTTCCAAATTATATTTTTTTGCCCCGAAAACCGATATCTTTTTAGTTTGAACAATATTAGAAAAGATTTCATTTTTTTCAGCATAAACCGCTAATTTTGCTAAATCTGTTGCCGTTGAGTAGTGATTTAAATTGTGTAAGCCATTGGGGTTAACAAAGTGTGTATTACTCATTCTAAGTTTCTTTGCCTTATGGTTCATCTTCTCGGCAAAACCAGACAGGCTACCACCCACCTTCTCTGCCAAAACAACAGCTGCATCATTTGCCGATAAAACCATAAGCCCGTACAAAAGATCTTTAACTGACATCGACTCATTCTCTTTTAAGGCTAGTTCGCTTTCTCCTGCCTCAAAAGCTTTCTTGCTTGCTTTGGCAGTACTAGATAAATCAGTATTTTCCAGTGTCAAGATAGCCGTCATAATCTTGGTAGTGCTGGCTATAGGACGTCTCTCATCTGCGTTTTTCTGCCACAATATCCGGCCATTATTGCCATCTACCAGTATCGCCGATGAAGCCTCAACATATGGCTGAGCAGCATTAGTAAATGTTGGAAAAAGTAATAATAACAATGTAGCTAAAAATATTTTAATGCGAATCATAGAAAATAGTGTAGCACACCTATTCCCAGAGATTACCTAAATAAGCGGTTGGCAGGCTAAAATCACATGCAGATGCTTCAAGTAAGGGGACTTTAAGGTTGGGGAATACAATGATATCGTTAATTTCTAAATAAGGAATAAACTTGGCTTCTTTGAGTCGCTCATCGTCAGCAACTTTTAGTTCACCGCCAACTATTTGCCCTAGGAAAGTGAAGTTAATAATATGGCGGTCTCCGGAAGGATCTATTGAATCGTTAATAAAAAGGAGCTTTTCAATGTTTACATCCAAACCAGTTTCTTCTTTTACTTCTCTTATGGCTGCCTGGCTTAGAGTTTCTAAATCCTCTACTCCCCCGCCCGGCAGAAGCCAGTAGCTCTTGCCTTCTTTTTCATGCCTAACTAGCAAAAAAGAGCCCTCTTCTACTAAGACTACTCCAACACGTACACGTATGGACATTATATGTACCGAGGGGTGGCACGATTGAGGGCTCCCATCGCGCGCAAGCTAAACCTGAGCACGATGGGAAACAATCGTGACAGGACCCCGAGGTCATTTAATAGCGCTAGCAAGATTAATGCCCGTACTTCCAAAACCATTTACCCCTCTAACTGTCTCATCTAATTCCTCTACCGGCTCTATGATGACAGTTTCTACCTTTTGAATAACTAGCTGAGCAATCTTATCCCCTCTGTTTATAGTAAAAGGCTCTTTTAAATCAGTATTTATGATTATTACTTTTATCTCGCCACGGTATTTAGAGTCAACTAACCCGGGAGTGTTAACAAGAGATATCCCATGCTTGATTGCTAACCCTGAACGTGGTTGCACAAAACCAGCGTAACCATCCTCTATGGCAATAGCAATTCCTGTCCCAACCAAGGCTCTTTGCCCAGGCTTTAGGGTAATGCTATCGGTGGCAAACAAATCCATACCGGCATCCCCTGTATGGGCATAACCCGGTAAAGGTAAATCTTTGTCAAATTGCTTTATCTTTAATATCAATTAACACCTCACTTTCGTCATTACATATTTAGAGCACTCTTGTGCCATTTCTTTTAACTCTTGCTCACTATATGGAGCAATATTAGATGTCTGGGGCTCTAGCGTATGGTCCGGCTTATATTGCTGGAGGAAATAAGCCTTGGAACCCTTTATGTATTTTGCTATTGCAACTAGGTCGGACTTTTCAACGTATTGTGGTACAACCGTTGTTCTGAACTCGTGTTCAACCCCTGATTCAGATAAAACAGCTATGCTCTTTTTTATTTCCTGCAAATCAACATCAATATTTACCAATTCACAGTACTTTACAAAGCTAGTTTTTATATCCATTGCTACATAGTCAACTAGGTCAGTGTTTAGAAGTTTTATAAGAGCCCCAGACAAGACTCCGTTTGTATCAAGTTTAGTTTTAAACCCTAAACTTTTTATTTTTTCAAGGAGCTGTGGCAACCAACTATGTATTAGGGGTTCTCCCCCGGTTACAACACAACCATCAATCCAATCTTTTTTTTTAAGTAAGTGCTTTTCAACTAAACTAAAATCTATGTTCGGTAGTTCATTGGGGGTTAGTACTAAATCTGCATTATGACAATAAACACATTTGAGATTACAACCCCCGGTAAATAAAACACATGCTAACTTTCCATCCCAATCCAGCATAGAACTGGCAATAAACCCTTTTAACGCTATATCCATTCCTTAAGTTCCTCTTTGGCTGGAACGTCTCCTCTCCAAGAACAAACTTCATTCTCGTTATCATCAATAAGAATAATAGATGGAGTGGCCATCACTCCATAATAAGTAGCCTCCGCTAAGCCATTTACTTCCTCAACGTTTAAATATTCGACGTTGCTTAAATCCTCAACTACCTCTTTGGCCATCGGACACTTAGGACACTGTGGCTTGTAGAACAGCTTTACCTTCATAATATCTCCTCTCTCTGCTTAGATCGGTCCTAAGCCTGGCTTTTAGTTCACCCTTTTTACCTTTATTCCAGCCCGGTATTTTCGAGAAATAACCGACGATTCTGGTTGCCCCGTAAACATTTTCAGAGTGGCAATTAGGGCAAAAATCAACCAATCCCCTGGTCACCGTATGACAGCATTCACATATCGTAAACTCCGGACTAAAAGCCACTTGAGCGCATTGGGTTAATTCGTGGGTTTTGCGTACCATATTAGCCACCGAATCAGACGAGGGATTATGCTCACCCAGCCACACATGGACAATTGCCCCAGCATCGATCATCGGGTGGAACTTCGACTGCTTGATTACTCTGTCCATATAGTCAACTTCGGCTTCAACAGCCAAATGGATGCTATTGGTATAGTAAAACTCTGCGTTCTCAACACTGCCCTTAATAACTTTTCTGGTTTGTTCGGGATATTTTTGCAAATCTAGTTTAGCTAAACGATATGTACTACTCTCACCAGGAGTTTCCTCAAGTACCATCTTTAGACCGTGTTTTTCAGATAATTTCTTTAAGCGAAGGTTGATATAGGCGATTATCTTAAGCCCAAACTTGTATGCTTCTGCAGATTCGTGAAGCTGTTGGCCGGTAAAATACTGCACTAACTCATTTAGCCCCAGGATACCTACTAAATATGTTAAGCGGTCGAACTTAACATATGGTTGGCCATCAGCACTGTTTGCCAGCAATGCCAACGGGCCATCTTTGCCCATATCTAAGAGGTTCTTTATAAACTCCGCTTTTTGCTGATGAGCCGCTACCGCTATATCTGCCAACTTATCTAGTTCACTGTAAAGTTTGTTTTCATCTCTCTTAGCTTTATAAGCAGCCCTTGGTAGATTGACAGTAACGTTCTGTAGGGCTGTGAACCGCATTTTTTCAGGAGTCATTGTTTGATCTAGGTCTTCTTCTTCTAACTTTAGTTTTAGGCGGCAACATTGAGACACTGTAACTTCATCGCCACGGTCAAAGACAAAGTAAGTAATACCTTGGGTTGATGCTAATTCACACGCATATTTAAAGATCTCATAAGCTTTAACATTTTGAAATGTATCGTCATTAATATGCAAAAGCGGTTTTGGAAAGAAAAAGGTTTTCCCTGTAGCATCTCCTTCCATATATACTTCAAGCAAGGCCTGGAGGAAGTCCTGAGCTAATACCTCATACTCCTTATAGGTCTTGCCGGTATACTCTCCGCCGGGGCCAATAGCCGGAGTATCAGCAAAGTGCCTGGGGACACTTGCATAAAGGTTAAAATCTGTGAATACCGTCTGGCTTCCCCTGGCCCCGGCAAGTTGATTAAACTCAAATATCAACATTTGCGCTATTTGTTTAATTTCTTCGTAATTTCTTCCTTCAAGCATAGGAGCAAAAAAGATATTTACCGCTTCCCAGCCGACAGCTCCTGCATAGTGAGACTGCAAAACACTGGCAAACTTAACCATGTGCCCTACTAAAACCTCCGGATGCTTAGCAGGCGCACTAACACTGCTTACATTAGGAATGTTTAGACCATATTTTTTAATGTACTCCACTGAATGACCGCCACAATATGGGCGATTAATAAACCCAAGGTCGTGGATATGAATGTCACCACCTAAATGCGCATTAGCAACATTGGTTCTATAAATCTTGCGTAAGGCATATTGTTTTAAGACATTTTCAGCAATAGTTAAATTAATAGATTCGGGATTATGCGTAGTGTTAGAGTTTTCCCTGTTTGGTTCATTGATGATACGATCGACATCATATAGAGGCATACCCAGGTTAGAATGCTTGCGTTGTATTCTCTCTTGGCCTCTCTGAATTAATACCAAGTCTACGAACTCACGAATGATATTAGTTGTAACCGTTGAGAGATTGCTTGTTACCAGGCGGTTTTCTACCTCGCTAGCAATTTCGTCAGCTTGCTTACGGCTAACACCGGTTTCTCGAACTAGAGACTCGGCAATTCTACTGCGATCCCAATGGCTTATTTCTGCCTTGGTTTCAGTACTAACCAATAAAGCTATATCTGTACTATCTGCTTCATTGTGACTTTCTACTACTCTGATGTGATTGTTTACTGCTTTGCCTTTTTTGTTCTTTACCGCATTAGCCATTTTCTCCCCCTTTGGGTCTACATTGGGGACACTCCTAATACTTAGTAATGTCCCGCATCCCTTTTACCTTAGCTTGGTTAGTTCTTGGCTGAACTCAACAGCATCCTGGAAGTCTTTATACACCGATGCAAACCGGATATATGCAACTTTATCAATGTCTTTTAATCTCTTTAAAACCATATCACCGATATCTTTAGCTTCGACTTCGTACTTAAATTGATTCCTTAACTCTTTTTCGATATCGGTTATCAATTTATCTAATTCAGTATTAGATACTTCCCTTTTGGTTACCGCCCTTACCAGTCCTGCCATTAACTTAGACCGGTTAAAAGGCTCACGGCTATTGTCCTTTTTAATAACCATTAGCGGAATTTCCTCTATCCGCTCATAAGTTGTAAACCTTTCTGTGCATTTAAGACACTCCCGCCTTCTTCTAATGGCGTCAGCGGACTCCGTAGTTCTAGAATCAATTACTTTAGTTTCTTCGTGTCCACAAATCTGGCACTTCAATACAATCTCCCCCAGGTAACACCTCTGCCTTGGCGGTAGGCAGACACTATATATTGTGTAGCTTTGTTATTATATACCCCAATATAAGGGGTTGCAAGCGATTTTTTATAATTTTTTTTTATTTTTTTACTACCCTGATAAACGCCTGTTTTAGCTTAATAATATCGAACAATTGTTCTATTAGCAATTGTTTTTCGAACAAATGTTTGCATTCTGTTATAAAGTATGTTACAAGTAAATATGAGGGGTGGCGCGAAAGAGGGCTCCCGCCTCGTCGCAATCTTGCTGAGCACGGCGGGATACTGTAGCGACAGTACCCCGCATATTATATGTCATAAAAGGAGGAGAATTGAAACAAAATATAAGCAAACGTCAGCAACAGATTTTGAACTTTATTAATAGTTTTTTATCTAAAAAAGGCTATCCACCTTCTGTGCGAGAAATCGGCAAAGCTATCGGACTTTCCTCTAGCTCTACCGTTCATAGCCATTTATCTACTCTAGAAAAAAAAGGGTTCTTAAGGCGCGACCAAGCCAAACCCAGGGCTCTTGAGGTGCTAGGAGCCAAACCAGCTGAACAACTCGCAAATGTGACTTCCCTACCCTTAGTTGGCCGAATTGCTGCCGGCGCACCCATATTAGCCGAAGAAAATATTGATTCATACATGCCCCTGCCATCGGAGTTTATCAGAGGAAACGAAAACTTTATTCTAACTGTTAAAGGCAGCTCAATGATAGAAGCGGGGATATTTGACGGCGATTATATTGTGGTTCGTAAACAACCTTCTGCTAATAATGGCAATATTGTAGTGGCTTTACTAGAAGATGAGGCTACTGTTAAGACTTTTTATAGAGAAGATGGTCATATAAGGCTTCAACCAGAGAATAGCTCTATGGAACCTATTATCGTAAGCAACGTAGTGATATTGGGAATTGTGGTGGCAGTACTGAGGCGGCTTTAGTTGAAACAGCCGAGGGGTGACACCGAAGAGGGCTATTGTAGGGGCTGACCACCGTGCCTGCCCACAACTTTTTGACCATTGCAACAAGGGCACACACAGGGGTGCGCCCCTACTTTATAAGTTCTTCATTTCTTCTAAACGGTTGGTCATATAGGCCAACATGGCCCCAGAAGTCTTCAATATTCTTACCGTCAACCTTCCCTTTTTGCTTGCCCTCAACTAGCATCGTCACTTTGGAAATCCCTTGGAATTGAGTAAGAGTATTAACAATAGCGTAAATAGCGGCTTCTTCATGGCTAGCGCTAGTTTCTGGTTTATTTAGAATATCTTGGCTAAAATCTACTTTAGCCAGGTCATTTACTATGACAATGCTTAAGACCGTGGTATTTTTAGGAAATATTTTTTTGCCGAAATCGCTTTCTAATAAAGCTTCGATGGCCTGTTTTTCTTTGCTTTGACTTCCAACACTTCTTTTTATCGGCTTAAGCACAATACTGTTAGCAGTTTCTTCCGGAACATAAACAGTCACCGATTTTTTATTTTCTACAGCTTGCTCGTCTTGTTTGACTGATTTCTTGATTTTTTTAGGCTTTTGTATTTGGCTTGTTGAACAGCCAATAACGAGAATAGCAACTACTAATGAACAAAATACAACAATTTTTTTCATAGAGCTATATTAGCATTATTGACAGATTACAAGCTATTTTTAAGGCGCTCGAGGGCTTCTTTTAACCTGTCGTCTTTAACGGAAAGACAGATACGGATGTAGCCTTCCCCCGAGGGGCCATATGCGCTTCCGGGTGGAACTACCACGCCGGTTTTCTCTAATATGTGGTTAGCAAAGGTTACTGAATCAAATCCGTCTGGAACGGGTACCCAGACATAGATAGTCCCTTTTGGCTTAGCAGCGGCTATTCCTAAACTATCAAGAGCATCCATAACCATGTCGCGGCGGCGCTGATAAATCTGGCACATTTCTCCCACACAATCTTGTGGGCCACTCAAAGCCTCGATACCAGCTAGCTGTATGGCATTAAAAATACCGGAGTCAACATTGGTCTTTACTCTGCCTAAGGCGTCAATAAGCTTAGCGTTACCAACAGCATAGCCGATACGCCAGCCAGTCATGTTGTAGGTTTTTGACAAGGAATTAAATTCAATCCCTACTTTTTTGGCTCCCGGAGTTTCCAGAAAGCTAGGAGCTACATAGCCGTCATAAGTCAACTCACTATATGGATTATCAGAGAGAATAGCTACGTCGTATTTATTGGCAAACTCAATTGCTTCCTCATACAAACCGTCTTTTGCAATAGCAGCTGTGGGATTATTGGGATAACAAAGCCACATCAGCTTTGCTTTTTTAGCGATTTCAGACGGTATCTCATCAAATTTCGGATTAAAGCCGTTGTCCTTTGTTAGAGGCATATAAAAAGGGGTGCCGCCGGCAAGAATACAGCCCGTCTCATACACCGGATAACCGGGGTCAGGCACTAGTGCGTAGTCTCCCGGATCAACAAGTGCGAGATAGATGTGAGCTAAGCCTTCCTTGGAGCCAACTAAGGGCAGTATTTCTTTGTCGGGGTTAAGCTCCACATTAAAACGTTTCTTGTAATAATCAGCAATAGCTACCCTAAACTCGGGCATGCCGTAATAAGAAGGATATCGATGATTAACCGGATTCTGGGCTGCTTCATATAATTTATCGATAATATGCTTAGGAGTAGGCTCTACTGGATCTCCTATCCCTAAACTAATAACATCTACTCCAGCTGCTTTTTTCTCTGCAATTTTTTTATCTATTTGAGCAAAAAGATATGGCGGTAATTTTAAAATTCGGTTTGCGTCTTGCATTAATTCTCCTTTAAATGTCTCCTTCAAATACTATTTCTGCTGGTCCGGTTAATAATACACTGCCATCATCAATATATTCGATAACCAACTGGCCGCCAGGCAAGTTTACTTTCGCTTTTTTTTGTGTTAAACCATGCTCTACGGAAGCTACTAGAGAAGCACAAGCCCCAGTGCCACAAGATAACGTAGCTCCGGCTCCTCGTTCCCAGACAACAACATCTATTTCGTCATTAGCAATAACCTTAACAAACTCCACATTAGTTTTGTTTTTAAACAAGGAAGCTTTTTCAATTATAGGGCCAATCTTTGTTAATTCAAGTCCTTTTAATGATTCCATAAAAATTACGAAGTGGGGGTTCCCCATGCTAACCGCAATGCCTGTATAAGTATTGCCCTCAACCTCCAACTTATAATCGTGGATTTCTGAATCGAGTTGAGGGGCTCCCATATTAACCGAATATAAACCTTGGTTCAGTTTGATTGTTTTTATACCTGCCGCTGTTTCAATACTTACGTCATTGCAAAAAGCTGTAGGCGACGTGGCAATTTCAGAAGATTGCTTCGCTTTGCTCGCAATGACACCCTTGTCCATAATGTATGCTGCTAAGCAACGAATGCCATTACCACACATTTCAGCTTGGCTACCATCGGGATTGTAAAAAATCATTTGAGCATCGGCAGTATTCGAGTTAGCACAGATAATTAAACCGTCTGAACCTATACTAAAATGCCGGTTGCAAAGTTGTTTAACCATATCAGCATCTAATTTAACTGGCTCTATGCGACTATCGATAATAATAAAGTCATTGCCGGTAGCTTGGTATTTATAAAAATGCATTACTTCTTCTCCTTTATAAACCTGGCAATAAACATGCCGTCAGATTGATAATGGTGAGGAAGTAACTGGATACCATAATCAGAGTTAGCTTTTATACCAGTGGGCAAATATGGTTTGATGTTCTCCACCTTAAACTCAGGATGAGCTTCAAGAAATTTTTTGCAAACATCCTCGGTTTCTTCTTTGGTGTAGGTGCACACCGAATATATTAAACTTCCTTTTTTCTTAACCAAAGTAGTAAGGCTATCTAATATTTCAAACTGCAGTTTACTTAGTTTTTGAATCTGCTCATAACTTTTATGCCATCTTTCATCGGCCCGCCTGGCTAGCGTCCCTAAACCGGAACATGGAGCATCAACTAAGATTTTATCTACTGTACGCTTTACGTATTTAATAAGACGCCTGGCATCTATCGTCAAAAGTATTACATTTCGAACATTTAGCCTATCCCTTAAATTATCCAGCAAAGCCAGTCTTGCTCCGCTTATATCAGATGCAAATATATATCCTTTATTTTTCATTAAAGCTGCCATGTGAACGGTTTTCCCACCTGGAGCAGCACAACAATCTATCACTCTTTGTCCTTTTTCGGCACCAACTACATGAGCTACAAGATTAGCGCTTTCATCCTGAGCAAAAAAGAGCCCTTCTTTGTATCCAAAAACTTTTGATACATCGCCTGCCTTGCTTAGCAATATAGAGTCTGTGCTAACTTTACTTACTGAAGCCTCATATCCTTTCTTTTTAAGATTTTTAAATAATGCCTCAGGAGAAATCCTAATTGTATTAACAGTTAACGACAGCTGCGGAGTGCGATTATTAGCTTTGCATATGGCTTCAGCTGTGCGCTTATTGTACTGTTTAAGCATTAAATCTATCATCCACCTCGGATGAGAATATCTGACGCTCAAATAGTTCGCAAAATCACTTTTAAGAGGAGTGAACTTGATTTTTTTCTTATTCTTAGATATGGCCCTTAATACGGCATTGACAAAATTGTGATTTTTCTTTTGTTGAAAATATTTTTTTGATAATTCAACCGACTCATTAACAGCTGCATGATCTGGCACTTTATCTAGATAATATATCTGGTATGCACCCAGTCTTAAAATATCTAGCATTTTGATATTAATTTTTTTTATTACAATATCCGAGTATTGGCCGATTATCCAATCTAAAGTACCCTTGTTGCGAAGCACACCGTATGCCAGCTGGGTAGCCAACCCCCGGTCAACCGCAGATAAATTTCCTAACCGCAATACCTTGGGCAGCAGGATATTAGCATAACTTTTTGTGGTACTGGCTCTATTTATTACTTCAAAAGCAGCTTCTCTGGCTGTGCTCAATCGTGCTCCTTCAGGGACAGGGCATCCTTATCTGGATGTATGTCTGTGCCCACATTGTAACCAGTCATAAGTGGGTTTCCTAACAAAAAATCCTTAGCTTGCATAACTTTCTTGCCTTCAAGTTGTAATTCTAGTATTTCCAAGCTTCCTTGACCACATCCAATAACCAAGCGGTTAGTAGCCTCGAGAATAACGTTTGGCTTATCATTTAAATCGGCTAGTTTGACCTTATATATTTTTAAATCCTTGCCGTTTATTGATGTTCTTGCCCCCGGTTTTTTTGACAACGCCCGAACCAGGTTTTTTATCTCTTCGGCAGACTTACTCCAATCGATAATCCATTGGTCTTTAGCTAGCTTGGGTGCATATGTGGCCTCTTGATTATTCTGAGCAACTGGGACAATTTTGTTGTCTTTTAGTTTGCCTATTGTTTGTACTAAAAGCTCGGCTCCTTTAACTGATGACTTCTTAGCTAGTGCAGAGTAATCATCATCTTCATTAATATTAATTAACGTTTGCTCTAATATTTCTCCTTCGTCTAAGCCTTCTCTGACCAACATTGTAGTAACTCCGGTTTTTTTGTCCCCATTTAAAATAGGCCAACGAATAGGATCTGCTCCCCGGTATTTTGGCAAAAGTGAGGCATGTAGATTAACCGGGGGGTATCGACCGATATCTAATAACCAAGCTGGGAGTATTCGTCCGAAAGCCATCACAACAACAATATCCGGATTAAGTGTTTCTAATTCTCTCCTAAAATCGTCATCTAGCTTTTCAGGCTGCATAACTCTTATTTTGTGTTCTAATCCATATTGTTTAGTAGGAGTGGGCTTAAGCTTTAGCTTCCGCCCCCTTGGCCGATCTGGTTGACTGATGATTGCGATAATGTCGAATAAAGAGTCGAGTTTTTCTAATGCTTCTAGGCTAAATGCTGGAGTGCCCATAAAAACTATACGCAATATTTCTCCTAAAGTCTTGGAATGGAGGCTAATAAATTAAGCTCTTTTAATGCTTTCTTTTTCTCTTCTTTATCTGCTTTATCGATAATAGTTATGCCGTTTAGATGGTCTACTTCATGTTGCAGTACTCTTGATAACCATTCATCTGCATCAAAAGCAACTAGCTTCTTGGTTTGAATATCTATAGCCCGAAAGGTAATTTTACTCGGCCGGCTGATTTGCAAACGCAACGTTCCAAGACTTAGGCAACCTTCTTCTTCGCTAGATTTTTCTTTGCTGTACCACAATATTTCCGGATTAACATAACCTCTTAAATCTTCTCCTTCAGAAGATACATCCAATACTATAACTTGCTTAAGGATGCCCAGCTGGGGAGCAGCCAACCCTAAGCCGTTAGCCTCGTACATGCTGGTAGCCATCTCCTTAACTAGTTTTTTTATATCTTTGTCAATCCTGTCAACCCGTAAACATTTTTCTTTTAGTACCTGATCGCCAAACTGACGAATACTATAACATGTCATTACTAAATTATAGCATTGACATCGGATCAACATCTATAAGGATAGAGTGGCTTTTAGGTAAGCTGATTTCTCCAACTATTGTCTTAAGCAAAGCTACATGACTAACTTTTTTTGTCTTTAACAAAATATGATAACGGTAATTATCTTTTATTTTAGTTAATGGGCAAGCAGATGGTCCAAGTATCATAAATCGCTCAGCTTTATTAATTTCAACTGCAAGTCTGTTGGCAATTTCACTTACTTTTTCACATTTGGGTCCTTTTACTATGACGTTTACTAAGTGGGCGTACGGTGGATATAAAAGATCTTTTCTTTTTTGAAGCTCGCTTCGATAAAAACCATTGTAGTCCTCTGCTAGAGCTAATTTTAATGTTTCATTATCTGGATTAAAGGTCTGCACAACTACTTTTCCCGGACTCTCTCTTCTTCCCGTACGGCCAATTACTTGCAATATTAATTGAAATGTTTTTTCTTCGGCTCTAAAATCCGGCAGATTAAGCCCTGTATCGGCATTAATAATGCCAACAAAATCAATGTCTGGAAAATCCAGGCCTTTAGCTATCATTTGAGTTCCTAGAAGTATAGCTTTATTGCTATTAACAAATTCAAGTATCTTGTCCTGGTGAGAACCCCTTTTCCTGGTAGAGTCAGCATCCATCCGCACAATATCGGCATCTTTAAAATTAGCCATTAATTGATCCTCGACTTGCTGAGTGCCTACACCGTAGTACTTAAGCCCCGGCTTCTTGCACTTAGGACAGGATAAAGGAGCATCTGAAGTAAAATTACAATGATGACAGACCAATCTATTTTTATCACGGTGAAATGTCAAAGATACAGCACAACTCTGGCACTTAGGAACAAATCCGCAATCCGTACAAAGCATAAAATTAGCAAACCCCCGGCGGTTTAAAAAAACCAGGGCTTTGCTTTTTTGGTCCAAGGTTTTTCTTATACCATCAATCATGGGCTTGCTTAAAAGAACGTTTTTGTTCTCGCACATATCAACAATTTCAATCTCTGGCTGATGATTAACAGTTACTCTGTCCTTTAAGGTAAGCAGCGAAAACACTTTCTTGTCGCAGAAATAACGGCTCTCTATCTGAGGACTTGCGCTTCCCATGACAACTACCGCTGACTCAAGCTGGGCTCTTTTAATAGCCACATGACGGCAATGATACCGGGGACTGTTATTTTGCTTGTAAGTTGTCTCGTGTTCTTCGTCTATAATAACTAGCCCTAACTTCTTAACAGGAGCAAAAATGGCTGATCTGGCTCCAACTACTATTGAATACAAACATTCCTTAATACAACGCCATTGGTCATAACGCTGGCCATCAGTCATATTGCTATGTAAAACTGCAACCTCATCTCCAAAACGCGATTTTAAACGGGCAATAAGCTGAGGGGTAAGCGATATTTCCGGCACTAAATATATTGCGCTTTTTCCTTTCTTTATACATTGTCTTATCGCTTGAAAATATACTTCCGTCTTGCCGCTAGCCGTTTTTCCTTGGATTAAGAAAGTATGGTGCTTTTGGTTGTTTATTGCCATAATTATTGCCTTGCTGGCAACTGCTTGTTCTTTGCTTAATTTAACCTTAGGCAATGTATCGGTATAAATATGTTCAATTTTTTTTCGTGCTTTAATGGGTTTTTTCCCTGGCGGCAAAACCAGCTTGAGCGCATCAGACAAGGGCGCTAGGTATCTTTTAGATATATAAAAAACTAACCTCAACATAACTTCGTCAATATCAGTCTGGCCAGAAACCAGCTCTTTAATAGTTTTCAATTGTTTAGAACTATCAGTTTCGTTTAAAAATCCTACAATCCAGCCTTGCTTTATGCTGTTTCTAAAAGGGACCATCACCGCTTGGCCCACTTTAAGATCGCTTAAATGGCTGGGGATTAGATAATTAAAGGGATAATCTATTTGATAACTGGGAATATCAACTATAACTTGAGCAACTTTCATTTGTTTATCTTAGCAAAGGAGACATATTGAATCATCAATTATTAGAAAAGAAAACATTGGTAATCTTGCTTAACCGCAATACTGCAAAGTTTTATGAGTTCTATAAAGGCCGTATTACTGAAAAAGCTTCTGTTTGTCATGAAGTACCTCAAGAAGTAAAAAAAGCCGGCTGGTACGGGCTAAGAGACGGTAAAATTCACCGTCACATTCAAGACCATCTAAGGGCCCACTTTAAAAAAGTTAATCAAATAGCCCTAAAGTTTCTTTATAAATATAAACAAATAATATTAGCCAGCGAGCCAGAAAACATTAGTTTTTTTGAGCCCTTAATGCATAATTACCTAAAAAAGCGATTAGTTGCTAAAATACCTGTAAATCTGCTAAATCAACCTAAACTAGTAATCATTAATAAGATTTGTGCCGTCTTAGAAAACACTTCCAGAAAGGCTGCTTAGGTGAGCAGACTGTACCCTTAAGCTATGCCTTGATTGCCATGTCGCTTTTTGACAATCCAGCTTCCTTAGCTAAGGATTCTGCTTTATCTGTTTTCTCCCAAGTAAAATCGCTATCATGGCGCCCAAAATGACCGTAACATGCTGTTTTCTTATAAATTGGCCGTCTTAGGTCTAAATCACGGATAATAGCAGCCGGACGCAAATCAAAATTATTATGGATTAACTCCTCTATCTTCACCCGCTCGATTTTCTCAGTGCCGAAAGTTTCAACAAAAATCGAAACCGGGCTGGCTA
Organism: Actinomycetota bacterium; assembly: GCA_003599235.1. Lineage (GTDB taxonomy): Bacteria > Actinomycetota > Aquicultoria > SURF-47 > SURF-47 > SURF-47. Next base: position 72,465 of record QZJE01000020.1, read on the forward strand.
CTCCGATAGCATAAGCTACTTGAACCTCACAACGTTCGGCTAAACCGGCAGCTACCACATTTTTGGCAACATAGCGGGCAGCGTAGGCTCCGCTGCGGTCGACTTTTGTCGGATCTTTACCGGAAAAAGCGCCTCCTCCATGCCTGGCTGCTCCCCCGTAGGTGTCCACAATAATTTTTCTACCAGTTAAACCAGCATCACCCTTAGGGCCGCCAATTTCAAAACGGCCGGTAGGATTAACCAGCAATTTTAATTTTTTATAATCCACCATTTCTTTAGGCAATATTGGCTCAACCACATGCTCAAGTAAATCAGGCTTTAACAAGTCTTCTACTTCAACATTTGGCCCATGTTGGGTTGAAACAACCACCGTATCGATAGCTATGGGTTTTCCATCTTCATAGACCACCGATACCTGAGTTTTTCCGTCAGGACGTAAGTAGTTCAATACATCGGCTTTCCTGACTTCTGCTAACCTGTGAGCCAGTTTGTGTGCAAGCATTATGGGCATAGGCATAAGCTCCGGTGTCTCATTACAGGCATAACCAAACATCATCCCCTGGTCGCCAGCGCCTTCTTTTAGGTTTTCATCTTCAGTTTTTCCGCCCTCTCTCTCTTCCAGGGAATGATTAACCCCGATAGCAATATCAGGAGATTGCTCATCAATAGAGATAATGAGTCCGCAGTTCTCGGCATCAAAACCGTATTTTGCCCTGGTATATCCAATGTTACGGATAGTCTCTCTTATAACCTTAGGCATATCAACATAGGTCTTGGTTGTAATCTCGCCTATTACCGCCACCAAACCGGTAGTAACAGCACTTTCGCAGGCAACGCGTCCCATTGGGTCTTCCTTGTAGATTGCGTCTAATACCGAATCTGATATTTGGTCACAAACCTTATCCGGATGACCTTCGGTTACTGATTCCGAAGTAAAAGTGTACGTCTTTTTAGCCATTTAAATCCTCCTTTTTGCAATAAAAAAAGCCCTCTTTTAACAGAAAAGAGAGCTTGCATCAGCTTTCAAGCTTCCCTTATCTATCAGAGTATTCTCTGTTGGAATTGGCACCAGCCCCCGTTAAAACGAGGAGGTTGCCGAGGCTTCATCGGGCCAAATCCCTTAAGCCTCTCTTGATAAGAGCATCCTATTAATAAAGTATCAAAATAATATTTTGCTGTCAAACAGCTCTTTAAGCTTATCTGCCACTATTGCTGCTGCTTCTTCTTTTAGTTTTCGTCCTATTGCCTCTGTACCAACAGGGGAAATACATGTTAGCTCGCTATAAGCACTACTAAAGCCAGAATCTTTCTTGGTAATATCGTTAGCAAAAATCAGATCGAGTTTTTTATCTTTGAGTTTCTTGGCTGCATTAGATATTAAGTCCTGGGACTCAGCTGCAAAACCTATTAATATCTTGTTGCCCTTTACTTTTGCCAGCTCCCCAAGTATATCAGGGGTTTTTTGTAAGTTAACGCTTAAGTCTTTGCCTTTTTTAATTTTTTCTTTTAATACCTTCTTGGGGCTAAAATCACTTACTGCTGCTGACATAATGACTGCTTGGGCCCAGCTAAAGTTAGCCTTTACTTGTTCTAGCATTTGTTTAGATGTCTCAACATTAATAACTTCTACTCCTTCAGGGTTACTTAAGCTACAATTAGCACTTATCAACTTAACCCTAGCTCCCCTATTTTTAAGCTCTATTGCACAAGCATAGCCCATCTTTCCTGATGAACGATTTCCGATAAACCGAACAGGATCTATTGCCTCTCTTGTGCCTCCAGCTGTCACTAATATTTTTTTGCCGGCAAAATCGTATTTATCAGATAACGCTTCCTCAACTGAGTTAACTATTAAACTTACTTTTGCTAAGCGCCCCACCCCTTCTTCTCCACAAGCCAGTGAACCTATTTGTGGACCGATAAACACCGCATTTTCTTTTTTGAGTGAATCGATATTTTTCTGCGTTTTTCTATTCTGATACATCTTTTCATTCATAGCCGGAGCAATAAACAATGGAGCTTTGGACGCAAGAACAAGAGTTGACAGGGCATCGTCTGCTGTCCCGTTAGCTAATTTAGATAAAATATTTGCAGTAGCAGGAGCAATTAATACGGCACTAGCTTGCGATGACAAACTAAGATGGCTAAATTGATTATCGTTTTTTAAGTCAAATAACGAAGTAATGGCTTTGCCCCCGCAAATAGACTGCATGGTAAGAGGTGTAATAAACTGAGTTGCAGCTTTAGTTAACACCGGCACTACTTTATAGCCTAATTTCATAAATCCCCTTGCAATATCAGGTGATTTATAAGCTGCAATGCAGCCGGTTATCCCTAGGATTAATGTTTTGCTATCGTCAGTCTTGTTTCTCGTAGGCAATGTTACCTTCAGCTATCTCAAGTAAAGCAACAGAAAGCGGTTTTGCCTTAACAGCTTCTTCTAGGGGGACTTGGGGAGAAACACACTGGGGCAACTCATGCTTTTTAATAGAATTAAGATAATCGTTTATCTGCCTTGCTCTCTTGGCAGAAACAATTACCAACCCAAATTTGCTATCGAGTTTATTCATCAAGTCTTCCATTTTATATTTTCTCAAGCCTATCCCTCTCTTTGTTAAATATATCTAACAATATATTTGTAGCTTCCGGTAATGTATCATTTACTACCACATAATCGTATTTGTCAAGCTCTAAGAGTTCTTTCCTGGCAGTTTCAAGACGTTTTTTTATATATTCCTCAGATTCTGTTTTTCTCTTTCTTAGCCTATTTTCTAGCTCTTTTAACGCTTTTTCTATATCATGACTATCCTTATAAGCCGGAGGTAAAATAAATATCAGCACTGCATTAGGGATTTTCTCTTTAACTTGAAGTGCACCTTGCGGATCTAATTCTAATACAACATCACTGCTGTTAAGTTTTTTCTCAACTTCTTCTTTAAGGGTGCCGTATAAATAATCATGGACCCTCGCCCATTCGAGGAACTTACCAGACTTTATATAATCTTCAAACTGTTCATTAGATAAAAATGTGTAATCCTGTCCCGGTTTTTCACCTTGGCGTGGTGTCCTTGTTGTAGCTGACACCGAATACGATAAGCCTTTTACAAGCCTAAACAGTCTGGTTAATAAAGTTCCTTTTCCTGAACCGGAGGGCCCAGATACTACAAAAACCTTTCTTTTTTTCAAAGATTGGTTTTGATTGTTATTAATTACCTAAGCTCTTCTAGTAAGCTTTGGCGTTGTTTTGAGCCTAAACCCTGAATACGACGAGACTCATCAATGCCGATTCTAGTCATCAACTTTTGAGCCCTGGCTTTTCCTACTCCCGGAAGTGATTGTAGTAGAGAGCTAATTTTCATTTTGGCAACAACTGGGTTGCTTGTATCATTTAAAACTTGAGTCAATGAAACTTGGCCCGCTTTGATTCTTTTCTTTAATTCAGCTCTTTTTTGGCGGGTCTCAACAGCTTTCTTTAAAGCTGCTCTTCTTTCTGCATCTGTTAATTGTGGCAATGCCATTTCCATTCCTCCTTATGTCTGGTTATGGACTTAAAACAAACCATAACCAAAAAGCCTAAAGCTTGTCAACAATTTTATTTATATTTTATCCTGCGGTTTAGTTAGTATTTACTTTTTGATACAACAAAACTATCTACACTAGCTGGGAGTTTTAACCAATCTCTTGGTAAATTGCCTCTGTAGCTTGTCTTTTATCTTTTGCCTTGATAATGGGTCGGCCAATAACTATATAGTTGGCACCTGCATCTAGGGCTTGTTTTGGGGTAGCAATTCTTTGCTGGTCGAATACATCCTCACCCTTAGGCCTGATTCCAGGAGTTATAATTAATAAATCATCACCAATTGCCTTTCGAATTGCTTTTACTTCTTTGGCAGAGCAAACGATTCCATCCAAGCTACATTTTTTGGATAAAATAGCCAACTCTACAGCTATTTCTTCGAGGCTCTTATTAGAAGACAGTTGCTCATTAATAAAAGATTCATCGAAACTGGTTAAAACAGTCACTCCTAAAAGTAGAGGTGGCTTATCGGTTTCCGCATGCCTTACTCCATCTACGGCAGCTTTTAACATCTCTTTGCCACCTAAAGTATGTAGTGTAATCATACTGACTTCTTTTTTAGCCAACTGACAGCAAGCATCTTTTACGGTGTTGGGAATATCAAAAAGTTTAAGGTCTAAAAATATCTCTTTATCTAGGCTCTTTATTATGTTTAATATTTGGTCACCCTCTGAAAGGTACAGATTAAGACCTACTTTATATAATTTAACTAAGCCGGCTAGCTCCTCAATGATATCTATTGCTTGGACTTCATCATCAACATCTAAGGCTACTATTAATGGGTTATCTTGCATTAAAGCTCCCAATTAACTCCTTGATATCAGTCATTTCTTTGCTTTTTAATATGATTTTTAACCCTTTTATAATATCTATAGTTGTTTGGGGATCGCTAAAGTTAGCTGTTCCTACAGCTACTGCCTTTGCTCCCACCATCAAAAACTCAGCCGCATCATTGGCATTTGCAATCCCACCCATGCCGATAACATCAATGTCGACTTCCTTGCACACCTGCCAGACCATCCGCAGGGCAATAGGTTTTATTGCCGGCCCCGATAGACCGCCAACAATATTAGCCAATTTGGGCTTTGCCGTATCTATATCAATAGCCATCCCCAGGAAAGTATTGACTAACGATATTGCATCTGCGCCAGCTAGCTCTACGCTTTTTGCCAAAGCTGCAATATCTGCGCAATTAGGAGTTAATTTTACGATTAGCGGCAAGTCTGTTTTTTCTTTTACTGCCGAGGTTAGCCTGGCAGCTGAATCTGAATCAGAGCCAAATGATATGCCGCCCTCCTTTATATTTGGACAAGAAATATTTAGTTCAAGAGCATCTATTTTCTTTGTTTTGCTAAGTTCCTTGGCAACATCAATATATTCTTGTACGGTTTTCCCAACAATATTAGCAATTACACAAGTGTTAAAACTTTCCAAAAATGGCAATTCATTATCTATGAAATCCTTAACACCCTTGTTTTGCAAACCAATCGAATTAAGCATCCCGCAAGAAGTCTCTGTAGCCCTAGGATAAGGATTTCCTTCCCATGGATTTAAACTTAAGCCTTTTACAGTAATAGCCCCCAGCTTATTAAGGTCTATAAGCTGGGAATATTCCCGACCACTACCAAAAGTACCCGAGGCGGTAATAACAGGATTTTTTAATTTTAGTCCCGCAATCTTAACTGATAAATCCATAACTATAACCCTCTACTAGACGGTTATTCTTCCTCCTCCTCAATTTCTTTTCTTTTTTCATCTTTTTCTTCCGATCGCTTATATCCTTTTTCGTCATGAACCCTTGTCCTGGGGCTTATCTCCCATATTTTCCTAGTTTTCTTTAGTTTCGGTTTCTTCTTTTTTGGCAAATCTGCTCCACTACCTTGTACGGGCGTATTGCTATACGCCCCTTCCCTAAACCTCTAACAACTCTTCCCCTCCAATAACCGGCCCTTCCTTACAAACTCTTATTAATCCCTTTTTAGTCTCGCATACACAACTAAGGCAAGCTCCCAAGCCACAAGCCATAAATCTTTCAAAAGAAAGCTGGTTATCTAAACTATTATCATTAGCTATTTTAGCTACTTCATAAAGCATTGGCTCGGGGCCACAAGCGTACAGAGTAGGAATGAGGGATGAGGGATTAGGGATTTGGGTATATATCTCTTGTTTAAGTAAATCCGTTACCAGGCCTTTGAATCCAATGGAGCCGTCGTCGGTTGCAATTTTGGGCTCTACACCTAACTCAGAGATAGCTTCTTGTCCTAACAGTTCTTTCTTATTTTTTGCTCCAATTAAAACTCTAGGCTTAATACCTTTAGCCAACATCTGCTCGGCTAGATAGTACAAAGGAGCAATCCCCATACCTCCAGCAATTATTATTGCTTCTTTTGATATTTCAAATCCTTGCCCTAATGGCCCAATAATATTTAAGATATCACCTTTGCTATAGCTACTTAGCGACATTGTAGCTCTGCCAATAGTCCTAAATAATATTTTAATAGTGCTGTCTTTTACGTGGTGGATACTAAAAGGGCGTCTGAGGATAAAATCAGTATTTTGGCCGCAGCTTATTTCAACAAATTGCCCCGGATCAGCTTTACTGGCAATTTCTTTAGACTCAAGAGTTAACACGAAAACATCGCTTTTAATCTGCTCTTTTTCTACTATTTTGCAGTCTTGTTGATACAATGTCTCTCCAAGTTGTCATCCTGAGGAGCTTTTGCGACGAAGGACCCCTGTCTTAGATCCTTCGCTAACACTCAGGATGACGGTTTTTCCCTGTCGCCTGTCGCCTGTCGCCTGTTTCCTGCCCTTTATGGTATTCCTGAATACACTTAACAGTAATTGACTTCGACCCTAAAGCTTTGATGCCATGCAAGGCTGCCTTAGCTCCAGCAATAGTGGTTATGCACGGGATATTATAGCTTGTAGCTGCACTGCGGATATAATATCCGTCAGTTCTCGGCCCTTTGCCGATTGGAGTGTTGATAACCATTTGTATTTGCCCATTTTTTAACAAGTCTACTATATTGGGTCTGCCTTCACTTACTTTTAATACTTCTGTAACTCTAAGTCCGTTTTTCTTTAAATAAGCCGCTGTTCCCCTCGTCGAAAACAGTTCAAAGCCAAGGTCTGATAGTTCACTGGCAATGCCTAAACAATTTTTGTCCTTGCTTATTACACTTATAAAAACGTTTCCCTCTATCGGCAGGGCTGCTCCGGCGGCTGCCTGTGCTTTAGCAAAAGCCCTGCCAAAATCCTTGTCTATTCCCATAACTTCGCCGGTAGACTTCATCTCCGGACCTAAAACAGCATCGACTTCCGGAAAACGGCTAAAAGGCAAAACTACTTCTTTAACAGCACAATAATTAAAATCATGCTTTTCGCTATATCCCAAATCTTTAATCTTCATACCAACCATGACCTTGGTAGCCATTTTAGCTAGTGGGAGACCGGTTGCTTTGCTTACGTAAGGCACAGTACGAGAAGCTCTTGGGTTAACCTCTAACACAAATATTTCTGAACCACGGACCGCATACTGTATATTAATTAGCCCCATCACTTTAAGGCTTAAGGCTAACTTTTTTGTGTATTTCTTTAGCGTTTCAATATGTCTAGAAGATAAGCTAAATGGCGGGATCGAACAGCTGGAATCCCCGGAATGAACCCCGGCTTCTTCAATGTGCTCCATAATGGCGCCAATGAATACCCCTTCTCCATCACAGATTGCATCAACATCAACTTCAGTTGCCCTCTCTAAGAACTTGTCAATTAGTATTGGATGTTTTGGTGATGCTTTGGCAGCAGTTTGAATATATCCTTCTAAGGCATCTTCTCCATAGACTATCTCCATCGCCCGGCCACCTAAGACATATGAAGGCCTTACAAGAACCGGATACCCTATGCTATCAGCAATCTTTGCTGCCTCTTTAAAAGAAAAAGCGGTTCCATTCGGTGGTTGAGGTATTTTAAGTTTGTCTAGCAACGCCCCGAACCTTTTCCTGTCTTCAGCTAGGTCTATGCTGTCCGGTGACGTACCTATAATCGGAACACCTGCTTTTTCTAAACTAAGTGCTAATTTAAGAGGTGTTTGCCCGCCAAACTGAACAATTACTCCCACTGGTTTTTCTTTGTCAACTATGTTCATCACGTCTTCAAAAGTTAAAGGCTCAAAATATAGCCTGTCAGAGGTATCGTAGTCGGTACTGACTGTCTCTGGATTACAATTAACCATAATGGTCTCGAAACCCTCTTCGCGCAGAGCAAAAGAGCTATGCACGCAGCAGTAATCAAACTCAATTCCCTGACCGATGCGGTTAGGCCCGCTTCCTAAAATCATTATTTTCTTTTTATTGGTAGGCAATACCTCGTCTTCGCTTTCATATGTGGAATAATAATAGGGTGTTTTTGATTCAAACTCAGCAGCGCAAGTATCAACCATCTTAAAGGTAGCCTCAACACCGGTTTTTTTACGCTCTTTTCTTACTTTTTCTTCACTTGAGCCTGTTAAGTGGGCTAACTGGTAATCAGAGAAACCATACTGTTTAGCGTTCTTTAGTAATCTTTTAATATCCTGTTTTTTGTTTGCACTCTGCTGTATCTCTTTTTCTAATTGAATAATTTGCTTCAATTGATTAATAAACCACGGGTCTATTTTGGTAAGCTTGCATATCTTCTCTATCGAATAGTTTTTTTCAAGAGCCCTTTTAAGATAAAAAATCCTGTCAACATTGGGAACCGAAAGCTTGGCTTCAATTAATTCATCGTCAATTTCGTCTTTACCGTCGGCTCCAAAACCATAGCGGTCGATTTCTAATGACCGTAGAGCCTTTTGTAAAGCTTCTTTAAAAGTGCGCCCTATTGACATAGCCTCTCCAACAGATTTCATTTTGGTCGTCAGAGTGGCATCGGCTTCAGCAAACTTCTCAAAAGCCCAACGTGGGGTCTTAACTACCACGTAATCAATGGTGGGCTCGAAAGATGCCGGCGTTTTTTTAGTTATATCATTAGGAATTTCATCTAATGTGTAACCGACAGCTAATTTAGCAGCAATTTTAGCTATGGGAAAACCGGTTGCCTTAGAGGCCAGAGCTGAACTCCTGGAAACCCTGGGGTTCATCTCAATTACGCTAACTTTGCCGGTATCTGGACAAACCGCAAACTGGATATTTGAGCCTCCGGTTGTAACACCTATCTCACGCATAATAGCAATAGAGGCATTCCTTAGATTTTGGTATTCCTTATCGGTTAGGGTTTGAGCCGGCGCCACCGTAATTGAGTCCCCTGTGTGAATACCCATGGCGTCGAAGTTTTCAATCGGGCAAACAATGACTACATTATCATTTATATCCCGCATTACCTCAAGCTCGTATTCTTTCCACCCTATAACCGATTCTTCAACTAAAACCTCGCTTATGGGGCTTAACATCAGACCGCTGCTTATAATATCCTTATACTCCTCCATATTATAAGCAATGCCTCCTCCGGTTCCTCCCAAAGTAAAACTTGGTCGTGCAACTAGGGGGAAACCAAGCTTTCCGGCAATTCGCAAGGCATCATCCATTTTGTAAGCAAAATCGCTTTCGGGCACCTCTAAGCCGATATTTTTCATGGCATCTTTAAAAAGATTTCTGTCTTCGGCTTTCTTAATAACATCTAGCTGAGCTCCGATTAACTCTACCCCATAGCGCTCTAATACACCTGCTTCTGCTATTGCTACAGCAGCATTTAAGCCTGTTTGGCCCCCTATAGTCGGCAGTAGAGCATCAGGCCGCTCAATTGCAATAATTTTTTCCAAATAAGACGGAGTTATAGGCTCAATATATGTCCGGTCAGCAAACTCAGGATCGGTCATAATGGTTGCCGGGTTGCTGTTAATGAGCACTACTTCATAACCATCCTCGCGCAGAACTTTGCAGGCCTGGGTTCCCGAATAATCAAACTCGCAAGCTTGGCCGATAATTATCGGCCCTGAGCCCACTATAAGAATTTTCTTTATATCTTTACGTCTTGGCATACTAAAATCCTAAGCACTAAATCCTAAATTCCAAACAAATTCAAATGCTCAAATATCAAAATTTAGAATTTTCTTCTCCTTCCATCAATTTAACAAACCTATCAAATAAATAACGTGAATCATGCGGTCCGGGGGAGGCTTCCGGATGATATTGCACAGAAAACGCCTTAATATCAGGGCAATTCAGCCCTTCGACGGTTCCATCATTTAGATTAAGATAAGAAACTTCTACATTGCCTGCTCCATTGCCGCTTATTTCTTTAAGAGTCTCTTCAGAAATGGCGAAACCATGATTTTGCGAGGTTATCTCGATTCGTCCGTTTTCTAATCTTTTAACCGGTTGATTTCCTCCACGATGGCCGAATTTTAACTTATAAGTTTTAGCCCCTAATGACAGCCCTAATATCTGATGACCCAAACAAATCCCAAAAATTGGTACTTTACCAACTAAATAAGCCACGTTATCGATAGCATATCTTACGGCTGCCGGATCTCCTGGCCCGTTTGATAAAAACACTCCGTTTGGCTTCATGGCTAAAACCTCTTTAGCAGAAGTATCAGCCGGTACCACATGAACTTTGCACCCTGCCTGGCTTAAACAATTTAAAATGTTCTGCTTGATGCCAAAGTCGTAGGCCACTACATTATAGGTAGTAGGGAGTGGGCAGTAGGGAGTAGCTTTAATTGTATATAGTTTATTGGTGGTGACTTCCTTGACCAAGTCGCGGCCAATTAAACCAGGCGAGTCTTGAGCTTTTTTAACTAAGCTCTTATCGTCTAAATCGAGGCTGGAAATAATCCCCTTCATTGCTCCTTGGCTGCGAATATGCTTAACTAACATTCGAGTGTCAATGCCTTCGATACCAGTTATTTTGTTATCAATCAGAAAGCTCTCCAAAGAATTATCGGCTCGCCAATTGCTGTAAACTTGCGCATTTTCCCGCACTACAAACCCACTTACAAAAGGCCTTACTGATTCCATATCTTCTGAATTGATGCCGTAGTTTCCAATGTGGGGATAGGTCATAATGATTATCTGACCTGCATAAGATGGATCTGTTAATATTTCTTGATATCCGGTCATTGAGGTATTAAATACAACTTCACCGGTTTTTTCTCCGTTAAAACCAAACAGATATCCTTCAAAAACAGTGCCGTCTTCCAATGCTAATTTTGCAGTCTTTCTATTCGACAAACTTCCCTTCCTTAAAAACAACTTTTCCTTTTTTGATTACGCTTTCGATTTTACCTTTTAATTTCATTCCATTATAGGGAGTGTTTTTACTCATTGAGAAAAAGTTTGAACTATCAACCTCTACCTTAGCGTTATTGTTAAAGATAAGTATATCTGCCCTGCTTCCTTGGCTCAAATTGCCGGCTTTGATATCTAGTATCTTAGCCGGATTAACGGTTAATTTCTCTATCAAAGTAGATAAATTCATATCTAAATTAGTTATACACAGCGGCAACATAGTCTCCAATCCTACCATTCCAAAAGGCGCATAAATAAACTCTTTTTCTTTCTCAAAAGCCGCATGTGGAGCATGATCTGTTGCTATAGCATCTATTGTGCCATCTCTTAATCCTTTTACCAGTGCCTCTGTATCTTTCTTTGATCTTAGCGGCGGGTTAACTTTTAGGTTTGTGTCATAGTCTGTTAGCATCTCTTCATCTAAAAATAGATGGTGCGGTGTAACCTCTGCTGTTACCGGTAAATCATGCTTTTTTGCCTCTCTAATTAATGAAACTGAGCCAGAGGTGCTCACATGAGCAATATGCACCCTGGCCCCACTAAGTTTAGCCAGTGAAATATCTCTAGCAATAATAAACTCTTCTGCCTCAGCCGGAATCCCTTTTAAGCCTAACACCGTTGAAATATAGCTTTCGTTAATTTGGCCTGCATCACTTAAGTTTTCATCCTCACAATGCACTATCAGCGGTTTGCCTAAGGAGTTGGCATATTCAAATGCCCTCCTCAATAAATTTGAATCCATTACGGTTTTACCATCATCGCTAAAGGCTACCGCTCCAGCTTCAGCCAGATGGGCCATCTCTGACAAGCTTTTTCCTTCTAAGCCCTTTGATATGGCTCCAATCGGATATACGTCAGCCAAGCCTACCTCAGCAGCTTTTTCGATAATGGAACTACATACCGATTCGTGATCATTTACCGGCTGTGTATTTGGCATACAAGCAATTGAGGTAATTCCTCCTGCAATAGCTGCTTTGCAACCCGTCTGTATTGTTTCTTCGTCTTCCCTGCCAGGCTCCCGTAAATGTACGTGCATATCAACCAAACCCGGACAGACAACCATCCCAGAGGCATCTATTACTTCTGCGTTTTTTGCATTTACTCTATCCTCTACCCTCTCAACTCTACCCTCATTAATCAGCACATCTGCTTTTTTATCGATTTTATTTAACGGATCAATTAATCTTCCGCCCTTAATAATCATTTTAGCCAAGGCCAGATACACCTCCTACCAACAGATATAAAACAGCCATCCTAACAGCTACTCCGCTTGAAACTTGGTCTGTAACCAAGTTTTTTGCCATATCGGCTACCTCGGCACTTATCTCAATGCCGCGATTCATGGGCCCAGGATGCATCACCACAACGCAGTCCTTAGCTCTTGCTAGTCTTTTTGAATTAAGACCATAGCGCTTTACATATTCTCTTACTGATAGAAATAGGTTTTGTTGCTGGCGCTCTAGCTGAATCCTTAACATATATATAATATCTACTTCGGGGATTACTTCATCAAAATCATAGCTTACTTGGGCTCCCATCTTTTCTACTTCCTTTGGAATTAAGCCTGGGGGCCCCACCACCAATACTTTTGCCCCCATTTTACTGAAAGCCAAGATATTTGAGCGGGCTACCCGGCTGTGATAAATATCACCAATAATTGCTATTTTTTTACCCTTTAGGCTTCCTAGATGCTGGTTAGCTGTAAACAAATCAAGAAGGGCTTGAGTTGGATGCTCATGGGCACCATCGCCTGCATTTATTATACTGGCATCCATATAGTCAGCTAAATAAGCAGCAGCCCCAGGTGCCGGATGCCTAATTACTACCGCATCAACATTGTAGGCCCCTAAGGTTTTGGCTGTGTCTTTTAAACTCTCCCCTTTTATCACCGCACTGCTGGATTTAGAAATACCGACTGTATCTGCGCTTAGCCGTTTGGCGGCTAATTCAAAGGATGTCCTGGTTCTTGTAGATGGCTCTAAGAATAAATTAACAATTGTGCGCCCCCTAAGAGTCGGCACTTTCTTAATATCGCGGGTAGAAACTTCCTGCAGAGAATCTGCTGTCTCAAGAATAGTATTAATGTCTTGACTAGATAAGTTTTTTATTGCTAGCAGATGCTTAGTTTCTAAAGGCATTTAAGCATCCTCTCCTAAGTAAACGCTGTCTTCGTTGTTTTCTTCCTTAAGCTTTACTTCAACCTTTTGCGCCAGTGAAGTCGGGATATTTTTGCCAATGTAGTCGGGTCTAATAGGGAGTTCGCGATGGCCCCTGTCTACTAAAACAGCTAATTGAACTTGTGAGGGCCTTCCGTAATCAATTAAGGCATCCATTGCCGCCCTGATAGTGCGTCCGGTAAATAACACATCGTCTACTAAAACCACACTCTTATCAGTAATATCGAAGCCTATCTCCGTCTTTTTAAGCTCTTTAGCCCCGCCTGTGCTGATATCGTCGCGATAAAGACCAATATCTAATGAACCCACAGGCACTTCAATTTTTTCAATATTGATTATTTTACTTGCTAATCTTTTAGCTAAAAATACTCCGCGGCTTTGCAAGCCAATTAAAACAATATTTTTAGCTCCGCTGTTTCGCTCTAGAATCTCGTGAGAGATTCTAGTTAAAGCTCTGTCGAGTTGTTCTTCATTTAGCAATAGGGACTTAGACACAGGCACTCCTGGCAATAAAAAAACCTTCTAGAACTACTAGAAGGCAGCTATATATATTCTTATTTAATTTTAAAGAGCATGTCAAACTATTCAATTTACTCTCCTTTCCGGCCTCTCTGGACCAGCTTAAAGGGTTTTATAGCCTAGTACAGTATACAGTGGGTTGTTGACTTCGTCAACTTGCTTTAACTTCCCACCTAAATAGTTTCAACACCATGATAAAAACAACAGCTGTAATAGCAAGCAAAATATAAAGATTAATGGCTACCTGGTCTAGTGATTTTCCCTTAACAGCAATATCGCGCAGAGCATCGGCTAAAAACTTCAAAGGTAACATCTTAATAATCGGCTGTATCCACTTAGGTGCATTTTCTATAGGAAAGAAAATGCCGGATAAAAACATCATGGGCATGGTAATTATATTTCCGATTGTATCAGCAGTTTCTACCCTGTTAGAGAAACTGGCAACCAAGAAACCTATCGTTATAAAACAAATCGCCCCTACCATTACCGTTACAGCTAAGTAAAAGAGATTACCGATAATTTGTACACCAAAACAAACTTTGGCAAAAAGTATCAATACAACAGTTTGTATCAATGCCCTAATGACTGAGACTACCACTTGAGAGCCGATAAAATACGATAGGGGCAAGGGAGTAATCTTTAATCTTCTTAAAATACCCTGCTCTCTGTAAGAAACCATTACAGTAGATAATCCAAAAATACCTGTAGACATAATTGACATTCCGATAATTCCGGGTAGTAAAAAATCTATGAAATCCAGGCCGGCTGCTGCTTGTCGCTTTTCAGTAACAGCGATTAAGCTAGGAGTCTGGCTCATTTGTTTTTCCATTCCTGCGATTATCGAACGTATTGTTGAGCGCACCATCTGAGAAGTAAAAGTTTGCGCCGGATCATAATATAGTTTGATCCTTGCTTTTTGGACTTTTATATTATCTGCCTTTAATAGGGGGTTTTGGCTTATTAGCAATTTGCTGATAATTTGTTTTTGTCTGCGTTCAAGTTGCCCGGATACCGCGCTTCCGAATCCTTTTTCGATTACAATTACCGCATCTAGTTTGCCGTCTTTTAGCTTATTGAGTTCTGTTTTTCTTGCCCCCCGATAGACAATAAAGCTATCAATTTTCTCAAAAGCATTTACCACCGATTCTGAGACCTTGGACCTATCATAATCCGTCAAGCCAAGTTTTACCTTAGTGGTGCCTCCCCCGCCAAAGACAATTCCCAGCATGGTCATAATAATAATTGGAAAAGCCAGCATCCAGAATAAACTTTGCCAATTTCTGAATGTTATTTTCGTATTAGCAACTACTAAATCTACAAACCTTCTCAATCTCTTAGAGCCCTCCCAGTCATATTTAAAAACACGTCCTCTAAATTAGCTCCGCTTATATGGATATCCTCAATAACAGCATCCTTTTCTTTTGCTAATTTCAATATGTCACTAACAGCTTTTTGAATGTTACTGCTGTAAACCATGTAAGAATGGTCTACTGATTGAACAGAAGTTACTCCTTTTATTCCCTTGATTTTTGCTTCTTCAAGCTTAGGTTTACAGCTAAAAGATAGTTTAGAATCCGCCTCTAACTTCTTTATTAAATTAGCTGGGGTATCAAGGTCAATTATCTTAGCCTTATCCATAATGGCAATGCGTTTACAAAGAACTTGGGCTTCCTCCATATAATGAGTTGTTAAAACAACGGCTTTGCCTTCTTTATTTATTCTCTTTATAACATCCCATAGGCTTCTTCTGGCCTGAGGGTCAAGTCCGGTAGTAGGCTCATCTAAAAAGACAACTTTAGGTTCATTAACAAGCGCTAAGGCAATTGATAAACGTTGTTGCTGGCCCCCGGAAAGCTCATTTACGTAGGCCTTAGCTTTATTAGTCAGGCTAACATCTTCTAAAATCAGATTTAGTTTTTCTTTTGAAAGCTTAATCGAATAAAAGGAAGCAAACAGCTTAATAATTTCAGCTACCCTTAAATAGTCAAAAAGAGAAGTTGACTGAAGCTGTACTCCAATAATACGCTTAACTTTTTTAGGATTAGGCCAGACTGCATTATTGTCTATTTGAATACTGCCGCCATCTGGCTGACGCAAGCCCTCAATCATCTCAAGAGTTGTAGTTTTACCTGCCCCGTTAGGCCCTAAAATACCGAAAATCTCGCCTTTTTTGACCTCAAATGAGATTTTATCAACAGCAGTCAAAGAACCATATTTTTTTAATAGATCATCAACCTTAATAATAGACATCCTAAGTTATTATACAGAAAAGAGACTTAGATGAAAGAAGGTGTCCGGGGGTGGCGCGGTTGAGGGCCTACCATCACGCGCAAGCACAAGCTGCAGAGTATGATGGGAAACAACCGCGACAAAACCCCGAGACTATACGAAAACTAAGTGCTAAACTACCATTATGAGACTTAGTTATTCGGCTGTATCTACATATCAAACATGTCCGCTTAAATATAAGTTCCAGTATATCGATAAACTGCCCACTAAACCTTCAGCTGCCTTATCTTTCGGCAGCAGCCTGCATTCTGCTTTAGAGTTTATGTACAAAGTAAAAGTACCAACTCCTCCATCCCTGGAAGATGTCTTGCAGGCTTATAGAGATAAATGGAAAGGTGAAGGCTATACAGACAAAGCAGAAGAAAAAAGCTATTTTGAACATGGCAAACAGGTTTTAACCAACTACTACAACACCAACACTAAAAACTTTGTCCTCCCTGTAAATACCGAGCATATGTTTAACATCGATATTAAAGGAGTTAATTTCACCGGTGTAATCGACAGATTAGACAAGATAGATGAAAACTCCTACGAGGTAATTGATTACAAATCAAACCGCAAGTTGCCCCCTCTGGCTGAGGTTGAAAAAAATCTCCAGCTAACGTTGTACCATTTAGCAGTTACGAAAATATGGGGGTTTGAACCCGAAAAGGTTTCTCTTTACTTCTTGCTCCCCAACCAGAAGTTAAGCACTTCCAGAAGTCAAGAGCAAGTAGATAATGCAGTTGTTGTTGTTTTAAAAACAGCCGAGAACATCGATAAGGGTTTATTTAAACCTAAAGAAAATCCTTTATGCCCTTGGTGTGACTTCCAAGAACATTGCCCGTTCTTTAAACATAAGTTTGCCAAAGTCAATCTACCCCAAGAGAAAATGATAGATATCAAAAAAGTTGTTGATGAGTACGGTAAGCTTAAAAGCCAAGAAAAAGAACTCAAAGAAAAAATAACTGCCATAGCTGCTGATATTAAGGAGTATTGCCAAGAAAACAATCTAAACCGGCTTTACGCAGAGATTTACGAGATAGTACGAAGAGAAACAGAAAAAGTCGATTATGATGAAGACATGCTCAAAGAAATCCTAGAGGAAGCCGGGATATTGGATAAACTGCTTACTATTGATAAAAAGCTGCTTAAAGAGTTAATACAAAGCGATATAGATAAGAAAATAAAAAAGAAGCTGCAAGATATAGCCCAAACAACTACATCCTACAGCCTCTATTGTAAGAAAACAAAGAAATCATAAACAAAAGCTATACATACAAAAATATTCTAAGCAAAGCAAGCAACCAATGCAATCGTTAGGATTATTGCCACTCCAATGTTAAAAATTGCTGCAGCTTTTTGAGCTGGCGAAGGACGGCTGCTACTTAACACCCTAATTGCCGAATTAACTCTTGATTTAATAGAATTTAGTAACTGGGCAGCTCTTCTAGAGCTTGCAGTAGCTGCTGCTCTAGATGACTTGTGGCAGTTAGTAAGAGCTGTTTTTGCAGATCTATATCTACCATGTAATATAAGATATCTTGCACTATATGCGTATTTTTTTGCTCTAGCAGCCATTATTTTCTGAGCTGCTAAAACAGAGCCTCTGGACCAGGCAACCTGCCTTCTAACATATGGCCTTTGTCCTCTGTTCTTATTGGCATGGTCGTAAGCTTTTCTTATCTGATCTGCTAAAATTGTTGTGCATAAAACAATTTGCGTAGGGTTTCTGCGTAATATTCCACTAACTTTTTTCTTAGTATATTTCTTTATCATTGATATATGCTCTTGAAGATTAGTTTTTCCCCCTCTTGCCCGATGAACCGATATTGGATTAAGCCTATAGTCAGCAAAAGCTGTATTGGCTGACATACTAATACAGATTGCTGCCATTAATAGAGATAGTATTTTTTTGCTAAGCATTGTAACACCTCCTAATCTTATTTTTTTAAGCAAACGCCAAAGCTGCCATGACCAACAATAAAGTCAGCATTATAGGCGTTAATTTAATTATTTTTGTGGTAGTCGCTGAGTTAGAATTAAGTATTCTTATAGCTGAGTTAATCTTAGCCCCTATCCTGGAAGCCAGCGTTCTTGCTCTGCTTGTTCTAGCAGATGCTGCTGCATTTCTGTGGCAGCTAACCAATAATGATCTGCTGGGAAGTCTTCTGTGCAAGACTAATCTTTTGGCTTGTATAGCTTTAGTTTTTGCAATTGAAAAATAACGGCCCGAATTAATAAGGTTACTGTAGTATCTAACTTTATGACTTAAAGAAGACTTATTAATGTGTCTTTTACCTGCGTGTTGTAAAAGCATGTAAACCTGGGTTCTAAACAGCTTATAGTCTCTAGCGCCCCATGACTTTCTTAAAATTCTATAGTTGTAATTAGCACTTTTTGCATATTTAGCCATCTTAGCTATATGGATAGATACTCCTGTTTTCGATTTAGCTGCATGCGCGGAAAGATTGTAGTATGACGGATCAGCAAAAGCCATATTTGTACTTAAACAAACAATGCTAAAGCTTAATAAAATAACAATTAATTTTTTCATATACTCCCCCCACTGACCTAGTAAGTTATTGTTTGATATTATCTCACTAATAGTGACATCTGTCAAGCACCTGGAGTGATAACAAGTAGCAGCTGTAGCTAATCTGATGTATTAACAATACTCATAGAGTATATTATTTAGTTATTTAAGCCTTAGCTTTTCGAGTACTTCAGATAAACACTGCGGTAAAGGATCCTCAAAAATAAGTGTGTCGCCTGTGCGCGGATTATCAAACTCTAGACGAAAAGCATGTAAAAACTGGCGTTTTAATCCCTTTAGTTCTTGGGCACTTCCATATAGCTCGTCACCTGCAATAGGATGGTTGATGTAGGCAAAATGGACTCTGATTTGGTGAGTGCGGCCTGTTTGGGGATAGGCTTCAACTAAACTATATTTGTAAAACTTTTCTACTTCCTTAAAATTAGTTACCGCCTCTTTTCCACCTTCAATAACAGCCATTTTTTGCCTGTTAGAGCGGTGCCGTCCGATTGGAGCATCAATCTTGCCTTCTTTAAAATCAAAAACGCCTTGAACTAAGGCAAGATAAGTTTTTTTAATTTCTCTATTAGCAAACATTTGGCTAAGTTTCTGGTGAGACCAGTCGTTTTTTGCAACTATTGCTAATCCTGAAGTATCTTTGTCTAAACGGTGAATAATGCCTGGTCGTAAAACCCCGCCAATGCCTGAGAGGCTCTTTAGATGAAAAAGCAGCGCGTTTACAAGAGTGCCTTTCCAGTTGCCAACTGCGGGGTGAGTAACCATGCCGGCCGGTTTGCTGACAATGGCAAAATCGTTATCTTCGTATATTATTTTTAGCTGTAAGTTCTCCGGCTCTACCTCAACTTCTTCGACCGGAGGTATATGGGCAATTACAATATCACCGGGTTTTAGGTGATAGCTTTTTTGTACTACAAATCCATTTACCTGAACTAGTTTATTATCAATTAACTTCTGGGCGTAACTTCTTGAAGGCAACTCGTTATTTTGAGCTAAGAATAAATCCAACCGTTTGCCGTTATCTTCTTGGCTAGCCTTTATTTCAATTAATTGATATTTAAACTCTGGCATTTGCTATATTGCCCTTTGCAAAACTTGAAATCACCAACAGCAATACCCCGATAACAATCGCCGAATCAGCAATATTAAAAACCGGCCATACTCTAATATCTAAAAAATCGATTACTTTACCTAAATAAAGTCTGTCAATAAAATTGCTGATAGCCCCAGCTGATATCAAGCTCAATGAAAAAACTACCATGTTGTTCTGCGGCTTGGTATAGAAATAGTAGCTGATAACTCCAAATACAACAATTAGCGAAACAAGCTGAAAAATTATTTGATAACCTTGAAAAAGACCGAAAGCTACCCCTGTATTTTGAACGTAGGTAAAATGAAATATTCCTTTAATTAGGGCAATGCTTTCACCTAGCTGGAATTTTAATCGGATTAATAGCTTCGTAAGTTGGTCAAAAAGTATTATTAATGTAAAAGTTGAGTAAAATAGAAGTTTTTTCATAAGATTGCCACGTCGGGTGCAGGCCTCCTTGCAATGACGATAGGTTTACCTCTCTTGTTTTTCCCTACAACTCACACAAGTATCGGTATATGGAAGTGCTTGCAACCTGGCCTTTTTTATCGGTTCATGGCAATTACTGCAGATACCGTAAGTGCCTTCATCAATACTGTGAAGTGCTTGTTTAACTTGATAAAGCAAATCTTTGACATTCCATCCCAGAGAGTCATCTCTTTCCCGTTCAAAAGTGGCGGAGCCTGTATCGGCAAAGCTGTCTTCATAATCATTTTCGCCGGCTTGTTCCGACATAGTAGCGCTCTGGCTTGCCTCTTGCATTTGCTTTAGTTCGGCCTCCAGACGCTCTTTTTCTTTTATAAGTTTCGTTTTCATTTGCTCAATAAATTTTTTATCCACAGTTCTCCATCGGGGACAGGCCCCTTCAAATGGATAGGGGTCAGTCCCTACCATGTGACCACCAGTCACTAGCCACTAGCAGCTACCTTCACCGCATCAGCACACCTCATGCAAAGATTTGGTGCTTCTTTAACAGTTCCAACCTCTTCTAAATATCGCCAGCAACGCTCACACTTTTGAGCCGTTGTTTTTTCGATATTTATCTCCAAGCCATCGATTTGATTACTTTTATAATATATCTTCCCTTTTTGGTCCGCTTTAGATACTAATTCTACAACTGAAACAATAAATATCTCCGCTAAATCATCTAAGTTTACTTTAATATATCCGTGCCAATCATTTTTTGCCGATAAAACAACCTTTGCCTCCAAAGGATTGCCGATAACTTTTTGTATTCTGGCTTGCTCTAGCGCTTTTAGCACTTCGTCTCGTAGAATATGAAATCTATCAAACTTTTCCTCTAATTCCTTATCTTGATATCTGCTATCTGCGGTTGGCCAATCAGATAATTGGACACTATCTTCAATTTTCAGTCCCTTATCAATATGACGCCAAATGTCATCAGCTGTAAAGCTCATAATAGGAGCTATCAACTTAGCAAAAACAATCAATATCTCATATAGAGCGCTCTGGGCCGAGCGCCTTCTTTTTGAATCCTTAGCATCTGTATAGAGCCTGTCTTTTATTACGTCTAAATAAAATGCACTTAAATCTACTACGCTAAAGTTATATATCAAGTGATATACCTGGTAAAAACGATATTGTTGATATGCTTTAGTTACTTTTTCGATTAAAGAAGAAAGCTTCATCAATGCCCAGCGATCTATTTCGGTTAGTTCTTCAAAAAGCACTTTCTGGCTGATATTAAAATCATATAGATTGCCGAGCATAAAACGAGCGGTATTTCTAAGACGTCTGTAGGCCTCAGATACCCTTTGCAATATCTCATCTGATATCGCGATATCCCCGGAGAAATCAGCATGAGCCACCCATAATCTTAAAATATCTGCTCCGGATTTCTTGATTACCTTTAATGGGTCAATTACATTTCCAAGCGATTTAGACATTTTTCGCCCGTGGTCATCAACTGTAAAACCATGTGTTAATACCACTTTATATGGTGCCTGGTCGTTAGCTCCCACTGAAGTTAAAAGCGAAGACTGAAACCATCCTCTGTGTTGATCGCTTCCTTCTAAATATAAATCAGCAGGCCAATTAAGCCCTTGGCGTTTCTTTAAAACTGCATCTGATGAGACACCGGATTCAAACCAAACATCTAAAATATCGCTTTCTTTTCTAAAATCACGCTCGCCGCAACTGCACTTAATATCAGGTGCTAAGATATCGTTGGCATCTTTGATAAACCAAGCATCAGCCCCTTCATTAATAAAAAGTTCTACCACCGAAGCTATGCTTTCTTTGGTAACTAACACCTCCTCACAGTGATTACAATAAAAAGCAGGAATAGGAACGCCCCATGCCCGCTGCCTAGAAATACACCAATCTGGCCGCTCAGAAACCATAGCCTCTATACGCTTTTGACTATATCCAGGTATCCACTTAACCTTCTTAATCTCTTCTAAAGCTTCCTTTCGTAATGTTTTTTTGTTTTTCTCTGGCCTCTGGCCTCTGGCCTCTGGCCTCTCAATCCCCTTGTCCATGCTGATAAACCACTGTTTGGTAGCTCTAAAAATCACCGGGCTCTTGCATCGCCAGCAATGCGGGTAAGAGTGCTTGATATACTCCAGTTTTAATAAGAGTTTCTTGTCTTCTAGGTCCTTGGTGATTTCTTTATTGGCATCATTAACATTTTGCCCTTCATATTTACCTGCCTCTTTGGTAAAAATACCGTTTTTATCAACCGGCATCGGCATATCTAGCTTGTATTTTAGTCCAACTAAATAGTCTTCCTGGCCATGACCGGGAGCAATATGAACACAGCCTGTTCCTTGTTCGTGTGATATAAAATCAGCCAGTACCACTGTTGAGCTTTTATCGTCAAATAAGGGGTGAGTAAGCTTAGTCCCCTCAAGCTTCTTTCCTTCAATTTGGCCAACTTCTTCATGCTTGCTAATACCTATTGTTTCAATAACACTTTCTACCATATCTGCTAGTAGTATATAAATCTCACCGTTAGCTTTTATCAAAGAGTATCTAGCGTCAGGATCAATGGCAACAGCCACGTTGGCTGGCAATGTCCAGGGGGTAGTTGTCCAAACCATAAAGTATTTTGGGCCTGGGTACGAATCTAATTCGCTAGACCCGCTTATAACCGGAAACTTCATATATATTGAAGGGGATGTTTCTTCCTCATACTCTATTTCAGCCTCGGCAAGAGCGGTTTTACAACGGATACACCAGTGAATGGGTTTGCGCCCTTTATAAACCATACCTTTTTCGTATAGCTTGCCGAAAACCTCTATATTAGTTGCTTCATAAGAATGATCTAGGGTTAAATATGGGTTTTCCCAGTCACCGATTACCCCTAGGCGCTTAAACTGATTTCTTTGCCTATCAACAAACTCAAGAGCATAATCCCGGCACAATTTTCTTAAGTCAGCCTGGTTTATCTCTGCCCTCTTAGTCCCTAAAGACTTCTCAACATTGTGCTCGATTGGCTGGCCGTGACAATCCCAGCCAGGAATATATGGGCTTTGCCGTTTGCTTAAAAAATTAAATCTAACAATTATGTCTTTTAGTACTTTATTTAAGGTGTGACCAACGTGAATATCGCCATTAGCGTAAGGAGGGCCATCATGCAAGACAAAATGCTCATCGTCTTTTCTCTTATCAAGAAGTTTTCCGTATAAATTTATATCTTGCCAGAATTTTAATATTTCAGGCTCTCTAGCAGCTAAATTAGCTCGCATGGGAAAGTCAGTTTTAGGTAAATTAAGAGTTTCCTTAAGTTCCATTTCGTTAGAATAACATAGAACGACTATTGGGAATAGTTAGCAAGAGTGGCGCGAGATTAGGTTTATTTCTGCTCTTTTACAGTCACTTTATCGTTAATAACTTTAGGTTCTAAGTTTAAAAGCGCAAGGTACTGCCTAAGTTCTTCGGCTAAATCTTCTCTTTTTAATGCAATTTCTATGTTGGCCTTTAGCCAATCAATTTTGCTACCAATATCATAGCGGTCACCGCTTACTTCGTAAGCATAGAGATCGGTCTTTTTGAGGTATAGATTCAGAGCATCAGTTAGTTGGATTTCGCCATTTTTGCCTGGTGTAGTATGCTCTATGCAATCAAAAATATCCGGAGTAAGTACGTACCGGCCAAAAATTGCTAAGTTAGAAGGGCTCTCATTAGGACTTGGTTTTTCGATTAAGCCCTTAATTTTGTAGGTGGTTTCGTTTATCTTTTTAGCATCTACTATCCCATAGCGGTCTACCTTTTCCATGCTAACTCGCTCTACCCCTACCACAGGAGCTTTATTGCTGTTGAATAAATCTATCAGGGATTTGGTGCAAGGGTTGCCGTTGTTTACAATAATATCGCCCAAGAGGATTACAAAAGGCTCGCTGCCAACATACTTTTTGGCAGTATATATTGCATGCCCTAACCCGTTTAATTCCTTTTGGCGGATATAATGAATATCGGCAAGGTCGGCTATACTTCTTATTTGTTCAAAATAATCGTGTTTTTCGCTGTCTTTTAAGGAACTTTCGAGTTCGAAGGAACGGTCGAAGTGATCTTCAATTGCTCTTTTACCACGTCCTGTAATAACGAGGATATCGTTAATGCCAGAAGCTACAGCTTCTTCTATTACATATTGAATAGCCGGTTTATCAACTACCGGTAACATCTCTTTGGGTTGCGATTTAGTAGCTGGCAATAGACGGGTTCCGTAGCCTGCTGCCGGTATTACTGCTTTCATAACCTTAATATTATACCACGGTTAGTAAGATAACAGAAGGTAGTTTGGCATAAGAGCGTTAGCGAATTAGAGCGATAGAGGATTTGAAATCAATGGTATACTAACCCCCTAATGCTCTAAATCTTAAAAACCTTGCGTTTATTCATCTAATAGATGTTCTTCGATAATTTGTTTTGCTCGCTCAATGGTGAGATCTTTAATGAGGATAGTTTTTCGTCTGCTCTTTTTACCCTGTATGATATTAACTTTGGATTGGGTAACATTAAAAACCTTAGATAAGAACTTTGTGCATTCCAGATTAGCTTTATTGTCAACCGGAGGGGCATTAACACGCAATTTAATTATATCCTCTACCACCCCGCAAAACCGGGTTATTGAGGATCTCGGCTGAAGTATTATCTTAAAGCTAACTCCGCCGTCTTCTTGACAAAAGATTGAAATTAAACCTTCTCCTCTACTTCTTCCGCCTCTTCTTTCTCTGCCCGGTTCTTGCCCATTAATTTTGAAAGCAAGCCTTTTTTAGGAGCTTCCTCGGTCTGTTCTTCCGGATTATCTTGATTTAGAAAGGTATCGATTTCCTCGTTAGTAGCTGTTATGGTTCCGGTATTTTGCTTATCCTCGTCAGTAGTCTCTATATCCTGGGTATCTTCATTCGTATCGGCTTTAGTTTCTTTTTTTAAATCTGCTTTTTGATCCTTTTTAGCTTTTTTACCTTTAGTTTTTTGCTCTTTTTTATCTTCTTGTTTATTGTTTTCCGTCTCCTGAATCTGTACTTTAGCTATTGCCGGTTCAATTTTTTTTTGCTCGCTTTCAGGTAACTTCTTAGTCTCTACCTCAACTCTTTTAGCAAGCTCATCTTTTTCTTTGGCTATTTCCTTCACTTTTTTATTTAGGCTTTGAGTTAGGCTTTCAAATCTATTAATAAACTCTTCTTCTATTGCCGTTAAATTATTTAGAGTGTTGGTTAATGTTCTTCTCTGAGAATATGAATCGTCTAGCATTTGTTTAGATTTCAGTTCAGCATCTTTTAATATAAGCTCAGCTTCTTTCTTGGCATTTAATTGCACTTCTTCTGCAGATTTTTGAGCGGTTAAAAGCGTATTTTGCAATGTTTGTTCTATATTTTCGTATTGTCCTACTTTACTTTTTAACTTTTCTATTTCTTCTTTAAAGTTTACATTATCTTTAAAAATGCGTTCGAACTCTGAAGCTACTTGGTCTAAAAATAAATCCACGTCTTCTTCGCTATAGCCTCGGATAGCCCGTTTAAATTCTTTGTGATGAATATCAAGCGGTGTTAATTTCATTTACACAACCTCCAATAATTCCCTCTCATGCGTTTTTAACAATATCACAACCTATAAATTTATCAACAAACCAACTATCAGCTGTCTTGCTACTTGGATAACTACAAAAAGCACGATAACACTTAAATCCAAACCCATTCCACCCAAGTTAACTGTAGGAACGATCTGCCTTAAAGGACGCAGTAAAGGCCCGATTATACTTTCAACTATTTTTGATATTTGAATAACAAAAGTATTAGATGTAGCTGATGGGGCAAGCATATGGACCCAGGAAAGAATGATATGGGCGAGCAAAACTAGCTCTAAGGCTCTAAAAATTACATCTACTAAACGTATTACAACTAGTGGCACTAACTTAATTCCCCCGCTTTAGTTTTAGCTGATAAAACAGCCTTTTTGATTATGGCACTTATATCAGCTTCGTCAAGAGTTTTTAGGGCCGCTTCGGTTGTTCCCCCAGGAGAAGTTACCATTTCTCTTAAACACTTCGCCGTCAACCCAGTTTGCTCTAAAAGAGCCCCCGCTCCGACAAGAGTCCCTGCTGCTAATTTATATGAAACATCTTCTGATAATCCTGCCTCGACACCTGCTTTTTTAAGCTCTTCAACTAATAAAAAGAAGTAAGCCGGGCCGCTTCCAGACACAGCAGTCACCGCATTGATATTTACTTCGGGCAGTTCGATGACAATCCCTATAGCAGCCAATATTTTTTCAGCTACCCTTTTTTCTTCAATATTTACTTGGGGGGAAACACAAAATACCGAGACTGATTTAGCAACAAGAGCAGCAGTATTAGGCATAACCCGGATTATCTTGGCTCTCTTAAGATATTCTTCGAAGTATCTTATGGGAATACCTGCCGCAATAGAGATAATAAGCTTACCTGCAACACTATCTTTTATTTCTTCTAAAAGCTCCTTAATATTTTGCGGCTTAACAGCAACCAGTAAAATATCAGCTTTTTTAGCAACCTCAACATTGCTAGCATTTCTTACACCTAACAAGTTAACAATATGACTTATCCTTTGGGGATTTTTATCGCTTACGATAATTTGGCTTGTTTCAAATACGCCTTGGCTTATTATTCCTTTGATAATGGCCTCGGCCATTGCTCCGCAACCAAGAAAACCAAGTGTTACAGATTGGAGTTGATTATCCATTTTAGGATTGATTAAAAAAGCCTTTTTCTTGAAGCCTTCTTTTTTCTTCTGCGCTTACAGCTGTATTTTTTGGAGTTAATAAAAATACCTTTTCAGCCACCCTTTGAAGGCTGCCGTCTAGTGCGTAGGTTAGCCCTGATGCAAAATCGATAACTCGTTTTGATAATTCCTTGTCTGCTTGTTGTAGATTCATAATTACCGGGATATCGATTTTAAACTTATCAGCTACTCTTTGGGCATCGTTGAAACTTTTAGGCTCAACAACATGTACTTTTGCTTGAGGAACTTCTTGTACAGGCCTTAGTGTTGCACGGTTGCTTCTTCCTACATCTGAGTTTCTATTGATTTTGCGAACCGATGGAGCAGATTCCAAAAATGCCCCATCATCATCTTCTTCTTCGGCTGTTTCTGGCGGGTATTCTTCGTCTGCAAATCCAAAATATACTAATGATTTATGCCACAAATCTTTCATTTGTCACTCCCTTTTTACTTCTTTCTAACTCTCTAACGCTCTCTAAAAATTGCACTTCCTATACGCACCATATTCGATCCCTCTTCTATGGCTACTTTGTAATCATTGCTCATGCCCATTGAAAGAATCTTCAAGTCAATATTATCATATTTTAGCTCTGTTTTAAGCTTATCAAATATTTTTTTTAGATTACAAAAATACGGCCTCGTCTTTTCAACATCAGCTAAATATGGCGCCATTGCCATCAAGCCTTCTACCTTAATGTTTGATAAATAGCTTAGCTCAGTTATATTTTGTGAAAAATCGTTAACAGAAAAACCGTATTTCGATTCTTCGTCGCCTATGTTGACTTCGAGTAATATGGGCTGGATAATGGCTATCTTTTGGGCTCGTTTATTTATTGAATTAGCCAGCTTTAATGTATCTACCGATTGGATTAAATCAACTTTGCCAACAACGTACTTAACCTTATTTGTTTGTAGGTGTCCGATAAAATGCCATTTTACTTTGTTGCCAACCACTTTTTGCTTTTGACGAAAGTCCTGGACTTTGTTTTCTCCAAAAATCTCTATTCCACAATCAGCAGCTTCTAATATCTGATTGGCATTTGCATATTTAGAAGCTGCAACAATGCTTATTTCTTGAGGATAACGATCGGTTTTTTGACATATTTTAACTATATCTTCTTTTAGGCGGTTTACCTTCGAACAGTCCATGGAGTAATTGTAGCAGCATTACCCTTAACCAATCTATATTACCCTATATCCAATCGAAGTTACCCTTTGACCCCTGACCATTACCCTGCTCTCTAGTCCACTCGCCAGGTAGAACGGTCAGCGGTATACATGTCGCCTAGTGTGTAATATATTTTCAATTTGTTTATTATCGGAGAAAAAGCACCAGCGTCGGTATAGAAATAAGCCCGCCAGCATAAATCATTCCCTCTTAATTCATCAGGAATATCAACTACATAGTCATTTGGATGCTCTGGGTCATCCCCTAATTCTAGAACACAAAAAGAACTGTCTGTATTGCCTTGAGCAGAAACATGAAAAACAACGTATTGTTTGTCCGGATCGGTACCGGTATCGGTCCTTTCAACCCTTAACCTAACCTTTCTGATTGTTCCTCCAACCGTTTTGGAAAGAGACTGAGCATAACTAACCGGAGCATAGGCTAGAGGTGAATACCTGTATATCCCCATCCATGTTGCAACCCAGGCTTTTTGCGAATTATTATTTGCACTTACCACAATTGCACCGTCGCCTAAGCCTTCTACTTTCTTCCAATTTTGCCCACCATTACTACCAACCATCAAAAAACTAGGTTGCCACGAACCTTGAGTAACAACATAGTAGAATGTGTTATTAAGCAGCTTATAATCAACGGCCGTAATCGTATTGGGGTCGGTTTGTCTGGCAGCTGGAATTTCTACTCCGCTTAAATTAACTCGGGTATATAATGGGCTTGCTCCTTCTGCAATAGCATTAAATTTTTCAATTTGCCACTCATTTTTTACTTCTGCAGCATCTTTTGCATAAAGGTACTTCCCTGGATTATTACGAAGATCTCCGGGTACATTTTCTTTTACATACTCAAAACCCCAAGTAGTTCCCCCATCATTTGTGTACAAGTAAACAATATCGGAAGAACTTGAACCGTCATAAATTGCACAAAGTATCTTGCCGTGCAATTCGTCTACAAAAGAAAGGCCTCCTCTAAATATCCCTCTTTTGTCGCCATTAAAAACCGGCAAATCATATCCACTTAATTTTGTCCAAGTCACTCCGGCATCAGTTGTTTTAATAATAAAGCCATCGGAACTAGGAATATTATCAACTGCAATGTAGCCAACTCGGTCAGAGGGGAAACTGCTGCTGCAAGTACGATAATAATTCCATTCGGGATTGTCGGGATCGAAGGTGTCAAAAGGCTTTGACCAACTAAGCCCTTTGTCATTAGTTCTCCATATCCTAAAATGATGCCCTGTACCTCCAATTATCCCGTACTGATCCCAAGTTACAATACCTGTATTTTCATCAAAAAAATGAATATGCCGTCCATTAGATTGGTAAGTGTCCCCTAAATAAAGCGATGTACGTTCAAAGCCATATGTCCCATCATCATTCTCCCAGGTTTTATAGACCCACCCATGATCAGCATCTTGCCAGGATTCAGTATCTCCTATAAACCAGCCATTTTTTTCATCATAAAACGACATATCAAGAAGTGCGATACTGTTAAACCAGCAATCAACCACCCGGTTATTAAACCGAGTCGTCTCACTTGAACTTATCTTGGCACTGAGCAACCCATTACCAGACCACTGGGCAGCTCCTGTTGGCTGACCCATAGGATTGGGGTCTTTATATCTGGTTGTGCTAAAACTTTCTTCAAATTTTGTTGTTTGATCTTCTTGCTTCACAGTAACTGAGATGTGACGCTCTCTCATATTCTGTGCTACACGATACCAACCTCTGGATCTTAGAACCCGGGTATCCGGATCATAGCTTGCCTCGAACCCGTTATAAGCATTATTTTGGTTGACATTGACTACTTCGGCAGGATTGTCAATGAGCACGGTAGTCTCATTAAGCCTGTTTAGAATAGCTGTTACTCCCTTTCGGGCCATATAGTAAGCTTGGGTGTTAGCATTTGCCCTAGCAGAAGAGTTTATTTCATTGATAATTAATCCTACCATGGCAGTAGCCAGGACAACTGTAATAGCTACTGTAAGTAAAGCAGTCATCATCGAGAAACCTTTATTAGATTTTAGTTCCCGCATCATTCTATGCATCAAAAAGTTCCAATCCTTAAAATAGTTCCATTCTGTCCTACAGCCCATCCGCTTGAGGGAGCATGCAAACTAACTCCGTATAAATGTGGGCGGTCAGTTCCCGGATAAGCAATTTGTTCCCATAAATCATCATCTGAGCTATAACGCAAAATAGTACCGTTATTTCCCACAATAAATCCGTGTTCATTATCAAAGAAATTAACCGAATTCAAACTATTATTAGGAACTTCTCCGTTAGCTGCGTCCTCCCAATGATTTGGATCGCTTTCTATTGACCTAATAATAGTTCCCTTACCATTTAAGGTTGTGCCTACAACCCAAAAATAGAATGAATCTTGATTAGAAACGCAATTTATTTGCCATAAATTTTCTACTGAATCCATACCGCTTGGCATATTTTCATATGGGACTAAAACAAATGCACCGCTACTGTCTCTTCGAAAAATTCTGCCCCAATTACCAACTGTTACAACAGTTGAGCTTCTTCCGCTGATAGAGTTTAAAGAAGCTCCAATAGCTTCATTGGAACAAAACCAGTGCTTTGATCCGTAAGGATTGTACGTCGTATCATATCTGAGGATGTCCCCTCCCATAGTACAAGCATATGTGTTATTTATATCTTCAGACCAAACGCCAGTAGATGCAGCATGTCCATCAGAGTCAACATACCAGGAATTTGGGTAAATCATATTTCGCAACCAAGTCATATTGGTACCACCAGTAACCCCACCCACCACAAATCCTGCTTGTTCATCGGCAAACCAGACTGACTTCCAGTCTCTTCTGTTCCCCCATCCCCAAGCCGGCCAGCCTTGGTCCTGCCAGCTTCCATCTACATACCTAAAAGCTGTATCAGAGGTAGTAGTACCATCTCCCACTGCCCAGGCATCATTATTGTTTATAGCAAAAACCGATCTTAGAGTGTTCCCTGTAACAATTGGCATAATACTAACAACTTGTTTTGACTCCAAATCAAAAGTGGCTGCTAGCTCTTGCTCGGCTACAGGACTACTTGCATCTTCTTTAAACAATAAGTCTATTGTTGCTTGGTCTTCATATGGTTGCCTAAAAAGATACTCTGTATCATTGCTTAAATAGCTGGTAACAACATATTTCTTTACTTCAGAAGTATAAGTTAGTCCTCCGTCAGTAGATTTAAGAATAGTCCTGCTTAATATTTTATTATTGCCTGCTTGGCGGCTATATCGAATAACAGAATCATAAGTAAAATCAGTAGTTACATCGTAACCATCGTATTCTGAGGTATTAAAAGTAATACTTCCATTTTGTCTATTTACCGTGTATTTATCTTCTGGAATTACATCTGTTACAGAGGGATCATCATGCGTCCAATAAACAACTACTCTGGCATCAGTCCAAGGAATTACATTGCCTGGATCAGCTTGCCAAACAGACTCAGGAGATGAGCTTGTTTGAGTCATATGTTTGCTGCGAACATTTACCCCTTTTAATTCTAAAACATTACCGCTATTACCTAGCGTTGGAGTCAATACATCGGTTGCAGTTTTTAAATCATTACTCAAGCTTCTTAATGCATACCTGGAATCTCTTTGAGAGGATATTCTTTGCTCTGTTCTGTTATAGGCTTTAAGCCCGCCCATATAAACACTAAGCAGAGCTGCCAATAAAAGTAGAGATATTGTTGAGGCTATTAACACCTCCGCCAAAGAGAAACCAGTTAAATTATTATTTTGACATCTATTATCTGACATTTTTAATAACCATTATTTATTATAAAAATCACTTACTTGGATATTCTTATTGAGTGTTTGATTACCCCTGCGTTCTGACCACTGCACCCTTATCATAATCCTTTTTAAATCTTTAGAAGTAGCCTCACTCTCAGTTTCATTTCCCTCATCATCTAGCTTGACGTACCTGCGAGCAGTAGTTACCGAGAAATCATGCTTCTGAAATCTAACATTTTCTAGCTCGGGAGAGTCAGCTGGAGTTTCGACAAATGTATCTTCCCGCATTTCAAGACGGAGTCTTTCTTCAGCTAAAGTCATGGCCAGAGACCTCACACCTACCGCATTTTGGGTATTCATGCTAGAAATAATTGACAAGAATAAAGCGATACAAGTTAACATAATAGCCCCGGCCACCATTACCTCAGCCAGCGAAAATCCCTTATTTTGCTTAATATAATCCTTGCTTATAGTCATAATCAAGCCCCTAATAAGCTATTAATAGCTATCACTACCATTATACTATTAATATATAATCTCAGCCACTCTTAGTGACCTAACGTGTACTTATCTTTCTCTTATTTTATCGGCAAATGAAAATATTTCTTAATCGCCGCGCTGTTTAGCACTTCATCCTTCATCCTTCATCCTCTATAATCATCTTATGCATCTAATTGTCGGCCTGGGAAACCCGGGAAAAGAATATGAGAATACCCGCCATAACCTAGGTTTTATGGCGTTAGCCTCAATTGCTTCTAAATTAAGCGTCGAATTAGGCTGGCATAATATAAGGATAAACCTAACACGCCAAAAACTGCACTACGCCAAAACCGATAACATTATTTTAGCTGATAACCAACCCCTTTTCATGAACGAGGCCGGAAGAGTTGTAAAGAATCTTATGAAACACTTTAAAATCGAGCCGTCGCAGTTAATTGTAATCCATGATGACCTGGATATGGAGCTAGGCAAAGTCAAGATAAAAGAAGGCGGAGGCAGTGGCGGACATAACGGCTTAAAGTCGATAATAAATCATTTGGGTACCAACGACTTTTACCGGGTAAAAATAGGGATTGGAAGACCGCCCGGCAGAAAAGATCCGGCTGATTTTGTCTTGGAGGATTTTAGAAAGAGCGAACTCGAAGAAATCGATTTATCCATAGAAAAAGCTGCTGAAGAGGCGTTAAGTATCGTCAATTTATGAATCTAAATAAAGCAATTTGTGTATTAACTAAAAGTCCTCTCTTTAAAGACCTGGTAAAAGAAGTAAAATCTAAGAAAAAGAAGATTAATTGCTTCTGTATACAAAATGCCAGGCCTTATTTTGTGGTAGGCCTATCTGAGAGACTCAGTAAACCAATTTTAGTAATCACCTCAAACGAAAAGGAATCCTTAAGAGTTTTCCGAAATATAAAGGCCCTAACCAAAAATTCTCAGTTTCTGCCTTTCTTAGAAACTGATACTTCCGACTTAGCATCTGTTCCATTAAGAATTAGAAGCCTTAATGCTCTGCGCCAAAACGAAAACATAATTACAGTAGGATCAATTAACGCAGCCATGCAGAAACTGCCGTCCTTTAAAAAACTAAGCATGCCCATAACCTATAAAACAAACGAAACTGTCGATTTTGCAAAAATCTCTAAGGAATTAACCGATCTCGGATACGGCCGAGAGTATCAAGTTGAAGCCAGAGGCCAATTTAGCATTAGGGGCAACATTATTGATATCTTCTCCCCCCAAGCTCAACATCCCGTAAGGCTAGAGTTCTTTGGCGACAGCTTAGAAAGTATTCGAGCGTTTGAGTTGTTGACTCAGCAGTCTGTTGAAAACAAAAAGAGAGCAACTATTTATCCATGCAAAGCAGAAGAGAGCGACTCTGCATTACCTTTAAGCGTCTTTGATTATTTATCTAAGAACGGTCTGGTTGTATTTAGCGAACGAGAGCAAGTTAAAGAAGAGGCCAAACAATTTAATGAACATTGGCAAAGTTTTTTTAATTTTAAGCAGCAAGAAATGGATCTATTGGATTTAGCAACCAAAAAAATCGACTTCTATTTTGATTTTAAACCCTTAAAAATTGCTCCCGGAAAACTTGAAAATACTAAAAAAGTGCTCAAAAACTACTCTGATGAAGGGTTAATGCTGCTTTTTTCACTATCTGATAAAGGCCGTCTGGAGCGAACCGCAGATATATTAAAAGAATGGGGTTACAAAGGTTATCCCTTAACGCCTAAAATAGACCTTATTCCGCCTGTTTGGGCTCTTACGACATCGAATTATACTGGTGGTTTTAGCTTTCCGGCTGCCCGTTTCGTATTTATCACAGATTCTGATTTATATGTAAGCTATGGTAAGAAAATACAAACTTCTCTAAGGGGCTTAAGCCGGCCAATATCGAGCTTTTCCGAGATTAAACCAGGCGACTATGTCGTCCACATAACTCACGGCATCGCTAATTATCTAGGCTTAGCGCAAAAAACCATCCAAGGAATCACTAGAGAATACATGTTACTTGCCTACGCCAGCAAAGATTTGTTGCTAGTGCCCACTACGCAGCTTAACAGGGTTGGCAAATACATTGGTGCCGGCAAAAAAAAGCCTAAGATTACCAGGCTAGGTGGCATCGATTGGCCACGAACTAAGGCCAGGATTAAAAAAAGCGTAGAAAAATTAGCTCTGAATCTATTGGAGCTTTACTCTAAAAGACAAAAAACTTCGGGATTTGCCTTCTTAAAAGATACTGTCTGGCAAGCTCAACTTGAGGAATCTTTTCCTTTTAACGAAACTGCCGGTCAACAAGAATCCATAATAAAAATTAAACAAGATATGGAATCTGATAAACCAATGGACCGCCTAGTTTGCGCTGATGTCGGCTATGGCAAAACAGAGATTGCCTTAAGAGCTGCCTTTAAGGCTATTTTAGATTCTAAACAGGTGATGTTTCTATGTCCTACCACTATTTTAGCCGAGCAGCATTACAACACCGCCCGGGCAAGGCTTAACCCCTACCCTGTAAGCATCGCTATGCTTTCCCGCTTCAAAACAAAATCTGAGCAAAAATCTATAGTTAATGATTTTAATAAAGGAGTTGTTGATTTGCTTATCGGCACTCACAGGATTTTGCAGCCAGACCTAATTCCTAAAAATCTAGGCCTATTAATCATTGACGAAGAACAACGTTTTGGTGTTGGCCATAAAGAAAAAATTAAAGAACTTAGAACAAATGTTGATGTATTAACTTTAACAGCCACTCCCATTCCCCGTACCCTACAAATGGCTTTATCCGGCATTAAGGACATCAGCTTGATTTCAACCCCTCCAGAGAATCGCCAACCCATTGCTACCCATGTGGGGCCGTTTAATAAAAAGCTTGCCAAAGAAGCAATTATCTCTGAGATTAGCCGAGCAGGACAAGTATTTTTTGTCCATAATGATATTAAGACCATTGATATAGTGGCTAGAGATTTAGCAACTATGATACCGGATGCCAAAATTGCTGTTGCTCATGGAAGGTTAAGCGAGCGAAAGCTTGAAGAGGTGATGATTGATTTTTGGCATAAGAAATATGATGTGCTGGTATCTACAACAATCATTGAATCCGGACTAGATATTCCTACCGCTAATACTTTAATAATCGATAAAGCTGAGAACTTGGGGTTAGCCCAACTATACCAGATAAGGGGTCGGATAGGCCGTAGTGAAAAAAAAGCCTATGCATACTTGTTTTTTAGAAAGCAACCAGTCGGAGCTGCTGCCCAGAGGCTTCAGAGCTTAGCGGAGTTCACAGAGTTAGGCTCAGGATTTAGAATTGCTTTAGCTGATTTAGAGATACGCGGCGCCGGCAATCTCTTAGGAGCTGAGCAAAGCGGCGGGGTAGACGCAGTTGGTTTTGATATGTATGTAACATTGTTAAATGAAGCAATATCAGATATCCAAGGGGTTAAGATTGAACCTCCTAAAGAAGAAAGGGAGGCTAAAGTATCAGCCTACATCCCAAAAAACTACATATCCGATGAAACTACCAGAATCCAATTCTACCAGCGCCTAGCTTCATTAAAGTCTTTAGCTGAATTGGCCGAAATAAAGAAAGAACTAATTGACAGGTTTGGAAAGTATCCATCAGTAGTTGTCAACCTATTAAGGGTAGCTAAGAATAACCTTAAAAATGTTTAATTTTATTGCCATTTATTTAAGAGATTGGTTTAATGATATTAATGATAAAAGATTTAGTTCAGTCCATTAGGAGAGAGATGAGTGACCGTTCGGATAAAGAAATGATGCTTCAATCCGAACATAGGCTTCTGCTGGTTACAAAATCCCGTTGGTTTATAATAGCTTTGTTATTTTTCTATGGCACAGCTTCTGCCTTTTCGTACTATGGAAATTACTCCCCCGATAAGATACTAGAGCTAATATTCTGGCCGGCAAGCATCCTATGTATTGTTACTCTAATCAACTGCTTTTATCATTTTTGCTGGTATCGTTATCCATGGATGTGGGTGGACCGTATCAAGCTTTTTATCCGGACACAAGTAATTTTAGATGCACTATTTGTAACTCTTATGGTTCATTTTACAGGTGGAGTCGCCAGTTGGTTTTGGACATTGTATATAGTTCTTACAATTGAACTTACTTATTTAATCCCTGTAAAGATGGAGATAATAGCCATTGGACTTGTTTCTGTCTTGCTATACAGCACACTTGTTTTCCTTGAATATCTAAATATCATCTCGCCTGTAACTATGCCTTTTATGATTAAGGGCCTTCAGTTTAATTTAACTTATGTACTAATAGTCTGGTTTTGGGTTTTCTTTTTAAACACAGTGGCCGCTTTTGTTACCATGTATATGCATAAACTCGAAAATGTACAAATAAGGGAACGAGTAATCCGTGATGGATTAACTAATCTATATAACCGCCGTTTCTTTAACCATAGCATTAATAGTGAAGTTGAGAGAGCAAAGCGTTTCGACCGCACATTATCTTTACTTATGTTAGACCTAGATGATTTTAAAAAATATAACGATACCTTCGGCCATTTAGCCGGAGATAATTTGCTAAGAATAGTATCTAGCATCGTTGGAGATAACGTCCGTCGCCAAGCCGAGGAGCCGACTTACGATATTGATATAGCCTGCCGTTATGGAGGCGAAGAATTTGCCATCATCTTACCGGAGACCGGCCAGGCCTCTGTATTAAAAAAAGCCGAAAAACTTAAAGAAGAGGTCCAAACAAGCGGGGCTGTAATTTTAGCTGAAAAACTAAGAACTCAAGTAGAAAAAACAAAAATGGCCGGGAAAGGAATTACCGTTAGCATAGGAGTGGCAACTTATCCATCTCATGCAAAAGACACCCAGGATTTAATAGAAGCCGCTGATAAGGCTCTTTATCAAGCTAAGGCTCTTGGAAAAAATAGAATTTCTGTTGCTGTTGCCCCGAAAATAAAAACCGTTTCCAAGAATTAACAAAGGACAATTATGGCTGCTAATGAAAACAAAAAAACTAACGTATTGTTAACTGAGCCAAGGTTCTTGCTGGCTATTAAAGCCAGGTGGTTTATTATTAGTTTGCTTCTACTTTTTGCTCTTATAGCCGCTTTATCAAATTCCGATTATTACGCTCTAAAAGATTTGGTCAATTTTTTAACTGTGCCCGCAGTTTTGCTTATGCTATGTGCAGCTTTTAACGGTTTTCTGCACTATTCCTGGTACAGCTGGCCAACTTTCTGGTCAAGCAACTTAAAAAAGATATCTATTATTCAAATAATGATCGATATAGTAGTTGCTACGGCATTAATACATTTTACAGGCGGCGTTGGTAGCTGGTTCTGGACGTTATATGTGTTGATTGCCCTTGAGCTAACATACCTTTTACCCAACTTACAAGAAATACTCATTATCGGATTTATCGGCTCGACCTGCTATACATTAACCCTGGCAGCAGAATACTACGGATTAATAGAAGTAGGCCGCATGCCGTATATGAGCACTAACTTAACTCACTCCCTCCCCTATATCGCCATAATCTGGAGTTGGGTGCACCTATTAAACATCACAATAGCTTTAGTAAGTCTTGATTTTCAGCGTAAAAGAATTGCTGCTGCCCAAGCCAGAGAAATTAGAGATGAGCTTACAGGAGCCTATAACATTAACTACTTTAACCAAGCTCTAGGTAATGAAATACAAAGAGCTAAAAGATACCAAAGACCGGTAAGCTTGCTATTAATTGACATAGATAACTTTCATAAATATCGTGTCGATAAGTCTGAAGCAGAAGCTAACGAGATAATTATTAGACTAGCCAATACCCTAGCCAGTAACGTTAGACGCCAGCGAGGCGATTCTGCATACGACGTTGATATTCTGTGCCGCTTCGGAACAGATAGATTCTGTATTGTTTTGCCAGAAACCACAGCAGAGGCAGAAAGTGCAGGTAAAGATACTAAACCGGCTGGAGCCGTTATCCTGGCTAAAAGATTGATGGGTAAGGTAGCTGAAAACATAACTTCTGAGACCGGAGTTACGATATGTATTGGTATTGCCGGCTTCCCATACCATGCCCTAGAAACAGAGCAACTGATAAAAGCAGTTGATGATGCTACCCAGAAAGCTAAAAAATTAGGCAAGCACAGGATAATGGTGGCCACTCCTTTAGTTAACACCAGCAAAGCCCCTGTCCATTAGATATGATTATTGAGCAACTGCAAGCGCTTATCAAAGATGGCTTAAAAAAAGCTAACAAAGAGGAAACTTTAGGACTAAGCATTTCAAAATATTCTATAGACTTAGAAAGACCTAAAGAAAAAACTCATGGAGATTGGGCAACAAATATAGCCTTGGTTGCCTCCAAAGAAGCTAAAAAAGCTCCCCGCCAATTGGCGGAAGCAATCGTTAGAAATCTGCCAGAATCCCAATACATTAAGAATGTGGAAATTGCCGGTCCTGGTTTTATTAACTTTTTTTTAACAAATGAGTGGTTTTATCAAGTTCTTAATAAAGTGGAGGAAGCTGATAAAGACTACGGCCAGCTAAGTATAGGAAAAGATCAGTCAGTAAACATCGAATTTGTTAGCGCTAATCCTGTTGGCCCCTTACACATCGGTCATGGCCGATGGGCTGCTGTTGGCGACAGCCTAGCTAACATTCTTAATAAAGCAGGATATGAAGTTACTAAAGAGTTCTATGTCAATGATTTTGGCCGCCAGATAGACCTTTTTGCTGCTTCCTTGGGGGTGGGCGAAGTTCCCGACGACGGGTATAAGGGCGACTATATAGAGGAGTACAAAAGAAAAATAGTTGATAAGCATGGAGAAGAGATTCTTTATGACACAGAAAAGCTAAAAAAAGAAGCGGTCAATGGCCAGCTTGAAGAGATAGAGACAACCCTGAAAAAATTTAGAGTTGTTTTTGATGTTTGGACCAGGGAGTCCGAGCTATATTCCAGCAATAAAGTGTCCCAAGCAATATTCGAACTTGAAGATAAAGGGCTAACCTATCAAAAAGAAGGAGCTACCTGGCTTAAAACAAGTCAGTTTGATGACGAAAAAGACCGTGTAATAATGCGTAGTAACGGGGAACCTACTTATTTTGCAGCCGACATCGCCTATCACAAAGACAAAATTGACCAGGGGTTCAGCAGATTAATTGATATTTGGGGAGCTGACCATCATGGTTACATAGCTAGAGTTAGAGCCTCCATAGAAGCGCTTGGTCAGGATCCCAATAAGCTTAAAATTATCTTAGGCCAACTAGTAAGACTTTATCGGGGCCAAGAGATAGTAAAAATGTCTAAACGTACCGGTGAGATGGTCACCTTTGATGAGTTATTAGAAGAAGTTGGAAAAGATGCTGTTCGCTATATCTTTTTAACAAAATCAACTGATACTACTTTAGATTTTGATATCGAATTAGCCAAAGAACAATCCAACAAAAATCCTGTTTACTATGTTCAGTATGCTCATGCCAGAATATGCAGTATTTTAAAACACGCCTCTGGGCAGGCAGTGAGCTACAAAGGCATTAAGAAAGCAAACCTTTCTCTGCTAAAAGCAGAAACAGAATTTAACTTAATCAGGCATATCGAGCAATTTGAAGAAGTAATACAGGAAGCAGCTACCAACCTGACACCTCATATACTAACTACCTACTCTGCTAAACTAGCTACCGCTTTTCATTCATTCTATACCCACTGCAAAGTTATTACCGATGATAAAGAGCTAACTCAAGCCAGATTAGCACTTCTAAATTGCGCTCATATAACTTTGCGAAATGTGTTAGAATTATTGGGAGTTTCAGCACCACAGAAGATGTAGTACATAGATACTTGTGTCTATAGTCTAGAAACTAGGTGCCATTTGAACGGTTTTATCCATTCAAAAACTAGTTTCTAAACTCAAGACTCTAGTCTCTAGAATGGGGGGATGCCCGAGTGGTTAAAGGGGACGGGCTGTAAACCCGTTGGCGTTGCCTACACAGGTTCAAATCCTGTTCCCCCCACCATTATCGCACAGTAACTTTAACAATCCTAAAAATCCCAGCTAGTTAATGTTGGGCTGGTTGAAACTTCAGCAGTTGATCCAGCTTATTTTGCCGTCCTTACTTTTACCCTAACTACCCTGCTTCTGCTGACAGCATAAACAGACGATCCAGCATAAATAGCTTTAAAGTAACAAGTGTTTTTAACTCTGAGCTTGCTTACAAAAAATCCCTTGGAGTTTGTTTTTATAATCTTTGCCGTTCTCCACTTCTTGGTCTTTTGCATTATCCTTATACGTGCTTTTTTAAGATACTTGCCACCTGCTTTTAGTCTGCCTTTCAATAGAACTTTTTGGCCTTTTTTTATCACTCTAGGCCTTGCACTTAGACTAATTGTCGACTTTTGCTTAACAGAGCTTCCGGTAGAAGGAGGTACACTATTAGTCGGCTGAGCCAAAACAGTAAGAGACCTTACCTCCGACCAGTAAGAACGGTCCCAGTGATAGTACGGCCAATAATAGACGTAACCACTACAGGCATGCCAATACCAAACTCCGGGACTCAATACAGCAGGCTGGTTTGAGTTGTCAACTTGTGCTGTTTTAAGATCTACTGTTACTTCTGTAATATTATTAATATCTTGAGCAGCACTGTCACTATAAGCCGTTATATGTTCGCCAGTAAAAAACCCTCCTCCGTTAGGATCGCAATTATCTGTTTGTGGGCTCCTTGATAGCTGAATAGTAGCTCTTCTTATCTTACTGGCATGGTCATCGTCATGCCAATGAAATACAGGCTGGTTTGTAGTAACTGTTTCTCCGTTAGCAGGACTTTGCAGATAAACATTAGCAGCATATACATGGTTACTAAAAAGAACTACCATCGTGAATAACAAAAAACATACTATAAATCTTTTCATTTATCCCCCATTTATTTGGGCTTTTGAGCTAAATACTGAAGTCAATAAGCTGCAGATACTGTAGTTTATATTAACATTATAATAATTTATGAATTGCTAAGCAAATTGACGCTTATTTTAACTGGTTAAATCAGGGAAAAATGGTAAAATATCTTAGTTATATCAATGCCGAGGTAGCTCAGTCGGTAGAGCACT
>QZJE01000011.1 GCA_003599235.1 Actinomycetota bacterium
AATAATCCTTAAGAACTCATCAAAAGTAAATGATTTATCCAATGGCTCAGGGCCTAAATCGCTTAACAGCTCATCTGATCTTTCTTTTGTCACCAACCTAACGGTTGCGAATTTTCGCATATCAGAGAGGCCAAAAATCTTATTATTGGTGAGCTTTAAAACCAGGTGAACGAATTGGTTAACCCCAAAAGAAAGCGGGCTATCTTTATCTTCTGTATCCCAGCGCCCGTTTTTAACTTCAATTCCATCGCTTACCAGTAGATGACCTGTCATCTTTAAATGAATCGCAATTACTAAATTTCCATCCAAATGGATTAATAAATTCTTGGCTCTTCTGGATACATCAACAATCTTACGTCCCTTTAGTTCGGCAATAAACTCCTCAAGAGCAGGCTCTTTTATTGTATTGGGGTTATCGGTTGAAGCTTTAAGAATTGTCTTTCCGACAATTTTTTTCTTTAAATCTTCTTTTATTGTTTCTACCTCAGGAAGTTCCGGCACCTACATCGCCTCCAGCTTGGCAATTCTATCTTCTATTGGCGGATGGGTATCAAATAATCTGTTTAGTTTAGAACCTTTTAATGGATTAGCGATATAGAGATGGGCTGTAGCTTTATTAGCCACTTTTAACTGCTCTTTATCTGCTGATAATTTCTTTAGCGCACTAGCTAGCCCCGGCGGATAGCGGGTTAGCATAGCTGCCTGGGCATCAGCTAAGAACTCTCTTTTTCTAGATACAGCCATTTGAATCAACATGGCAAAAATGGGCGATAAAATGGCTAGTACTAATCCTAGTAAAGCAAAAACAATTCCAAGTTGGCCCATATCTTCATCCCTATCTCTAAAACCTCCCCAAAAGAAGCTTCTTATCAACCAGTCGCTTAATAAAACCACAATGCCGGCTAGGATAGAGACAACTGCCATCAGCCTGATGTCATAGCCTTTTACATGGCTCATCTCGTGAGCAATTACTCCTTCTAATTCCTGGCGGTTCATTTTATCAAGCAGTCCGGTGGTAACGGCAATAGAGGCATGCTCCGGATCTCGGCCGGTAGCAAAAGCATTAGGAGCCGGATCATCAATTACGTAGGCCTTAGGGGTTGGAAGCCCGGCAGCAATAGCCATCGATTCAACTACATTATATAGATACGGATACTCTTGTTTTTCCACCGGACGAGCCTTGCTCATCGATAAAATAATCTTGTCACCATATCGGTAACTACTTAAACCCATTGTTAAAGAGATAATTAGAGCTAGTGGCAGACCGAAATAACCAAAACCGGTCACCTTCCCGAAGACATAACCCAAGGCAGAGATAAAGACGATGAAAATAAAGATTAATATAACTGTTCTTACTTTATTAGATGAAATTGCTTCGTACATTTATCAAAATTTTACTTTTACTGGTTCTTTTTCTGCTTCCTCTATTTCGAAATATTCTTTACCGGCGAAATTAAACATAGAGGCCACGATGTTAGTGGGGAAAACCTCGCGGGCGTTGTTATAGTTAAGCACCATATCGTTATAGAATTGCCGGCTATAAGCGATTTTGCTCTCTGTACCAGCTAGCTCTTCTTGCAACATTAAGAAGTTTTGGTTAGCTTTTAAATCCGGATAATTCTCGGCTACCGCAAATAATGATTTTAAAGTGTCAGTTAGCATATTCTCTGCTTTAGCTTTGTCGGCTACGTTTCCCGCTTGCACCGCTCCGGCTCTGGCCTCAGTAACTTTTTCAAATACACCTTTTTCGTGAGCAGCATAGCCTTTTACGGTTTCCACTAAGTTCGGAATTAAATCATGCCGTCTTTTTAGCTGCACGTCTACCTGCGACCAGGCATTATTAGTCCTATTTCTAAGCACCACCAACCGGTTATAGATGGCAACTGCGGCCACTACAGCCACTACAATCAATCCAAAAAATAACGGAATAATAAACATCTTTACTCTCCTTTAACTAAGTTCATTAATCTTAAACCCTTAAGATTTTGAAATCAACATTCCCACCGATGTGGTTTTTAATTATCGCAAATAGGTTTAAATTGCGACTTGAGCAGCCATGAGCTGAGCTGAAATTAAGCGGCGGCGGCAAATTGGTTGAATTAGCCACTCGTAAGTTCCAATTTCGCCTCGTTTAATGAAGTCGAAGCCATAGGATGTGAGTGGAGCAAGAAACCTATTTGCAAAAAAATTGCTTGGAAAAGACATAAGCCAACTGGCACTACACCCATCGATTACAAAACGAACTATGCCCTTTAGATACCTCGGCAATCTCCACCTTACTAGCCCCCTGATAGCGCTTATTAAATCCTAACAAAGAAGCTTTAATTATCGCCTTTTCCCCATAGCGGTTTTTTACCCTATCCACTGCTTTATCAATATCGCTAAGCCTTTCATTGCCAAAGATATCCAGTTGGCGGCCATCAGAGGCTTTTTTTAA
The DNA here is from genome assembly GCA_003599235.1 of Actinomycetota bacterium. Classification (GTDB taxonomy): domain Bacteria; phylum Actinomycetota; class Aquicultoria; order SURF-47; family SURF-47; genus SURF-47. The sequence goes on from QZJE01000011.1 coordinate 2,438, forward strand.
ATTACCGGCGCTTATAGCTATCAAACTAACTCCATGCTGACGAGCTAATTCCTCTTGCCCGTCCATTAAATCAAGAGCTGTTTTATAGATCTTGCTGGTGATATCAGTTGCGTTTGCTAAGCTTCTGGCGCGTGAAAAGTACATCAAGCCGGCTAGCCCCATTCTTAGAGTAATAGTTTTAGCCAAATAATTATCAGAGCGCATCCTTCTACAAACCCCTTCGGTTAGCCCCAGCAAAACCTTTTTTACGACATCTAAATCCTTTATGCCTTTAGCCCCTAAAGCCGAGCTGTGACCAAATGATTTTGGACCGGGGCCTTGATGGCTGGGAATAAGCGGTGAATTATCAATGCCTAAGGATGCATTATGCAATACCACCCCCATCACCCCCCAACGCTTCTTTAAATACTCCGGCGAGAGATTTTGCAGTTGCCCTACCGTTTCAATACCTAAAGCCCGAAGATGCTTTTTCATGCGGTAGCCCACCCCTAACAGGTCTTTGGCTGGCAGAGGAGCAAAAGCTTCCGGCAACTCGTCGGCGCTAATATAAGTAATGCCGCGCGGTTTATTAAACTCCCCGGCCATTTTAGCAACCAACTTATTAGGGCCAATTCCTATAGAGCAGCTTAAGCCTAACTTATCTTTAATCTCATCAAAGAACCTCTTGGCTAAATTAACTGGTGAGCCAAAAAGGTGGGAGCTATTAGTAATATCTAAGAAAAGCTCATCTATGGAATAAACCTCCACTAAGTCGGAATAGTTGCGGCTGATACCGACAATCTTTCGGGTGTTATGCAGATATTTTTCAAAGTTGCCTTTTACATAGTTAGCCTTCGGGCAGAGCTTTTTAGCTTGAAAGATGGGGGTGCCGGCTTTAATGCCAAAAGGCCTGGCTTCATAAGAGGCCGCCATTACTATCCCTAAATTCCTGTTAGGATGCCATCCGTGAGTAACCAGCAGCGGTTTACCTTTGTAAACAGAAATATCTCGCTGCTCGATGGAGGCGAAATAGGAGTCCATATCTAGGTGTAATATTGTTCGTTGGGATGAGGGATGAGAGATGAGGGATGAGAACTTATTGGTCATTTTGATACACTCGCGTTAACTTCCAGACCATCTTCTCTGGCTTGAAGATGATCTCGTAAATATTGCCATTGCTTTGTACTGAAAAACTGTAGATAGGAAAAAGCCCTTCGCGGCTTTTATAAGCTCCGTTTACTTTGTCTATTTGGTAAAACCGGCCTTGCCAGCAAAACCGCCTCGGCGTAAGTTTGCCATGGCTAAACAAGGCCAGCACCTTAATAGGCTCATTAGGTTCAAACACTTATTTCCTCCAGCATTTTAAGCTATAAGCTGTAAGCCTTAAGCAGTAAGCTTAAGTACAACCAAACGTATGTTCGATTTAATGATAAGCTGGAGTGTAGAAGAAGTCAAGGATTTGCTATTTCCTGTTTTAAATTACAGTGTAAAGCCGCCCCTTGCATATCTGGGTAAAAAGTCTTGTAGGTTATTCCCTTTTGTTCGAGTTTTTTTAAAAAACTGTATCGAAGTTTATTTGGTATGCGTATTTTTATCAAAAAATCAATCTCTTGTTTCTTTTTCCTTTTGAAATCATCAAAACATTTATTAGAAAAATCTTCGATAGATATGTTATTACGAGTTCTAGTAAAAAGTCCTCTTTGAGCTCTAATCCGTTTAAACATAGCACCAATTGCTTTTGCTTCACTAAGGCTAGATTTTTTATCAAAATTTTCTTTTTCAATACCTAAGCTGGTCAACAATTCGACATAACGTGTTACTTCTTTTGCTTTACACAACAAACGTCTGCTTGTTTTATTAAACCCAAAAACTACTCTTTTGCCATCTTCTTCCTTCTCTTTTGTTTTACAAAGCGCAAAGAAAAGGGCAATGTCAGGATCCTCTGTCCAATCAAGGATTGGCGTTTCTAATCCATGATGCTGGCCAATAGACCAGTATATGCAATCGATAAAGTCATCAAACCAGTCATCTATATTTTTTATTTTATGCGGATCTACCATTTTAAAATATTTTTCTAATGCATCACCAAACGCTTTTGTCCTCTGCCCTAGGTCTCTCTGCTGATTAAAAAATTTTTCTAGGTACTCTGCCTCAGGCATTTCATTTTTAAACTTATTCAATAGCACTTTAACAACCTTATCGTCCAGATTTTTTTTACGATAAATAGTTGGTCGAAGTGGTTTTTCTGAACTCTGACCACGCCAAAAACATTTATCTTTGTACTTATCAACTATATTTTCAAACTCTTTCCAAGATTTAATATCAATTACATAAACACCGTTTTTTTCATTTGACCTTTTGTTGGATATCATTCCATTGTCTATTTCTTTCATTCGACAAATTATACACCGATTAGCAATAAACCATGCTTTTCTCAGCTATACAAAAAAGGCTCCATGGTTATTACAAAACAATTTTCTAGATGATTCCACAATGCAAGTAGGTTTAATTGCGACTTGAGCACCCACCCCATCCCCCACCTCTTCAAAAGAGTAGGCTTGTGCTAAAAGAAGCGTCTCGGAGGCCGAGCGGCATGGCTTAAACGCGAGGCCGAGAGTTGAAGGCATTTCCCTCGCCGGGGGAAATGACCTGTATTCTTTTAGCATTAGCCTACTCGCCTACTCTTTTTTAAAGGATTTTTCTCTCCTATTGCGAAATTTATTAGTAGAAGGGTTTATTAAGTGGTCACAAATTGTGACCATAAAGGAGTTACTATGTCTACAGTTATACCAGTTGAACGCATAGAAAAATCAATATTGTTACTAAGGGGCCAGAAAGTAATGCTAGATACCGATTTGGCAGAATTATATGGCGTAGAAACAAAAAGACTAAATGAAGCAGTTAAGAGAAATATCGATAGATTTCCGGCTGATTTTATGTTTCAGCTGAATGAAGAGGAATTAGAAATCTTGAAATCACAATTTGTGACTTCAAGTTTGAGGTCGCAATTTGCGACCTCAAACACTAAGGGTGGTAGACGCTATTACCCATACGCTTTCACTGAGCAAGGAGTTGCTATGCTTTCGAGTGTTTTAAAAAGCAAAAGAGCAGTGCAAGTTAACATCGAGATAATGCGAGCTTTTGTGAAAATGCGCCAGTTAATTGCTTCCAACAAGGAGTTGGCCCTTAAGTTGGAAGAGCTAGAAAGAAAATCAGATCGGCATGATGATCAAATTAGCGCAATATTTGCTGCTATAAAGAAATTAATGCTTCCGCCTAGCAAACCCAAAAACCCTATTGGCTTTAGGTAGTATGACAATCAATCAAGATATCCGTTAGAAAAAAGTACTTCTCCGCGAATCACCTTTATTGTCTTAGCGATTTTTTTGAAATCCTCATCTGAGTCCTCTAGTGCTGGGTCAGCTAAAAGCTGCTTAGCTTTTTCAGCCACTTCTAAGAGTTCAGTAAAGTTCGGATCAGCAATAGGTGTGGTAAGTCCTGCTTCAAGAAGCATAGCTAGAAAAGTACCTCCCACCCAGGCATGAATTGCCGGTTCGCAGCCGTTATAGACATTAGAGAGCCCAACCGTACTTTTAGTTGGCGGATCAGCCAGTTCTTTAAACATAGCGATGGAATTAACAGACTTAATAGCCTGGTCTTGTTGGATGCCGATAGGCAGAATTAAAGGATCCAGGTAAAGATCTTCGTTGGCGATACCGTACTGGTTAGCCAAAGTAATTAAATCAAAAGCCACTACACAACGCTCATTTTCATCCCGGGGAATACCTTCATCGGTCATGCAAAGGCCGATTAATTTGGCATTATACTTGCCCGCCAGCTCAAACATCGGCTCTTTACGGCCGGTTTGCCCTGAAGCAGAGTTGATAATAGCCTGGCCCTTGTGAACTTTAAGGCCGGCTTCAATTGCAGCTAGATTAGTACAATCCAAAGAAATCGGTACATCTACTTCTTTTTGAATCTCGGTAACCAGCCATTCCATTAATTCAGGGCCGTCTTTGGTTGCCGGGCCGATGTTTAAATCCAAAAAGGTAATACCAGCTTCCACCTGCTTCTTTGCAAGCTCCAATAAAAGGCCGATTTCTCTGTTCTTCATAGCTTTGGCTACCCTGGAACTGGTAACCGATATCTTTTCTCCAATAATTTCCAATTTTTCCTCCTATCACCTCGGGGTCCTGTCGCTACAGTATCCCATCGTGCTCAGAAACATCTTGCGCGCGATGGGAGCCCTCTTTCGCGCCACCCCTCGTATTGCAATCTAAAAATTATAAATCTAAATTGTAAAACAAGAAAGCCTTTGTTTTGAATTTATAAGATATCTTACCAGTTATTCTGAGGAAATAGCCCCAAAAGGACAGCTGCCAAGACAGATACGGCACTTGATGCATTTGTCTTGGTCTATTTCGTGTGGTTGTTTGCGCTCACCCTTAATAGCATCTTGCGGACATTCTTTAGCGCATATTTCGCAACCGGTACAGAGTTTAGAATCAATGGTGATAGTGATTAGTTCTTTGCAAACCCCGGCCGGACATCTCTTTTCATTTATATGAGCCAGATATTCATCCTTAAAATATCGAACGGTAGTTAAAACCGGGTTGGGAGCGGTTCCTCCTAGAGCACAAAGAGAGGATTTTTTAACCTTGTCTCCCATGGCAAGCAAAGTATCGATATCTTCTTCCTTGCCCTTGCCTTCGGTGATTCGCTCTAGAATCTCTAACATCCTCTTTGTTCCCAGGCGGCAAGGAGTACATTTTCCGCAACTCTCATTTTGGGCAAAAGATAAAAAATAACGAGCCATGTCTACCATGCAAGTTGACTGATCGGCTACCACCATTCCGCCAGAGCCAACAACAGCACCTGTAGCCATCAAAGACTCATAATCAACTGGGGTATCCAACATATCCATAGGCAAACATCCGCCTGTAGGGCCACCTAACTGAACCGCCTTAAACTCTTTATCGTCTAAGACTCCGCCGGCAATATCAAATAACAGCTTTTTAATACTGATACCCATCGGTACCTCTACCAAGCCGCTTCTTTTTACTTTGCCGGTAACGGCAAATACTTTAGTGCCGCCGCTTTTTTCAAAACCCATATCGGCGTATTTCTTAGCCCCCATCTCGATTATCTTAGGCACAGAAGCCAAGGTCTCGACATTATTGATAATAGTAGGTTTACCCCAAAGACCGGATACCGCTGGAAATGGCGGACGCATCATCGGCATGCCTCGTTTGCCCTCAATTGAGGCCATGAGCGCTGTTTCTTCGCCGCAAACAAAGGCTCCGGCTCCTTCTTTTATCTTTATCTCTAAAGAGAAACCAGTTCCAAAAATACTTTTGCCAAGAAAACCTTTTTCCTTGGCTCTAGCAATAGCAATATTGAGCCGCTTAATTGCCAACGGATACTCGGCCCGGCAATAGATATAGCCCTCAGTTGCCCCGATTGCAAAAGAGCCAATTATCATACCCTCTAAGACTGCATGAGGATCTCCTTCTAGAACGCTTCTATCCATAAAAGCTCCGGGGTCACCCTCGTCAGCATTACAGATAAAATATTTTTGGTCGGCATCGGCTACAAAGTTCCATTTAGCACCAGTCGGAAAACCGGCCCCGCCACGTCCCCTTAATTTAGAATCAAGGATTTCTTGCCTGATTTCTTCCGGCTTCATAGAAGTTACGCATTTCTTAGCCGACTCATAGCCGCCAACTGCAATGTAATCGTCAATTCTCTCGGGATTTATTTTGCCGCAATTTCTTAGTACAAAACGGGTTTGGTGTTCTATAAAAGCCTTGTGTTCAGTATCTTGATCAGGAGATAAAACAAGATTTTTCTCGACTACCTGGCCTTGTCCGAGATGCTCATCAATAATCTTGCTTACAACTTTTTCATTAACACTACCGTACACATAGCTTTTATCGCCCTGTCGCACCTCAACCATCGGCTCTTGATAACACATGCCCATGCAGCTAGTGATATCTAACTCGTAGCCGTTTTTTTCGTTTTCTTTGAACTTGTCATATACAGCTTGGGCTCCGGCAGCCAATCCGCAAGTGCCGAAACCAACGATAACTTTCGTCTTTGACATTAGTTTTTATCACCTTTTGCTATTTTTTTAATGGTTTTAACCGCCTTAGCCGGTGTGTTTCTAGCATAGGTATCTTCGCCGATAGTCATAGCCGGAGCTAAACTGCAGCATCCGATGCAAGCCACGCTTTCTAAGCTAAAGGTCAAATCTTTCGTAGTATCTCCGGTCTTAACACCCAACTCATTCTCGATAGCTTCGGTTAACATCTCAGCACCACTTACATGGCAGGCCGTACCGTGACAAACCCGGATGGTGTATTTACCAAGTGGTTTGAGACGGAATTGAGTGTAAAAAGTAGCAATGCCGTAGAGCTGGCTCATCCTGGTGCCGGTAATATCTGATACCCGCTGCAAGGCTTCTTCGGGCAAAAAGCCGTAAGCTTTCTGCACTTGCTGCATTATGGGGATAATTGAGCCCTTTGTCCCTTTGTACTTATCTAAAATTTTATCAGTATGACTAATACATATTTCCATAATAAAATCAGTTCTTCGTACTTCGTTGTTCGTTATTCGATAACCCAAATAATAAAATGAAACATTGAAATAACAATTATAACAAAGTCATTGAATGGTATCAGAAGTATTTTGCTCTCAAGAGTTCAGATAATTCACGGGTTAGAATCAAGGCTTTGCTTGCTTGATCCTCACTCATTGTACCGCAACCGCAATTTGGTGCAACAAAAGATTTTTCCAATAAAAGCTTTACGTCGACACCCAACTGGCGCAACTTATCTATTTTATACTCAAATTGCTCAAGAATAAAAGAGGCGTTTAACTGCTCTACCTGATTATTGTTAGGGATTATTCCAAAACCAACCATGCCGCCCTTATCCAGGAAGGCATTAAGCTCTTGAGGATAAGCGCTAAAACCCTCAAAAAAATCGTAGGCGTCAAAGTGGATGACTTCGGCTTTAGTCTTCATTATCATCGACCAGTCAGTACCCCCGCAGACGTGTATTCCTTTTAATCCAGAGATAGCATCAAAACAGTCGTTTAGTTTTTCGATAACGGTTTCCGCATTAACCGGCATAAAAGCCGAGCCAAAAGATGCTAAATAAGGCTCATCAACAAAAATCATAGTCCTGGAGTTAGGAAAAGACTCTTTAAGCACTTTCTCCTGCCACTTGGCTTTCATCGCCAGACATTTAGTTATAGCATCGGCGTAGGTTTCGTTAAATAATATTGACTTGCCAGTGGACTCCTCTTTGATAGTTAAAGCAAAACTAATAGGGCCGGTTATTTGGCCCTTAATAATAGGTGGATTAAGATTTCCCTCTTTTGCTAACTCCAGCATTTTATACAAGCCGGCCGCATATTCTTTAGAGATAGCAAAGTAATCGATGTCTTCTTCTAAATATTTTTGGTAGAACTCTTCTAGGCTTGAGGGATCGTCAACAACAACTACTGTTTCCTTAGCCTCGACCAACTTCATAGAAGGCATGCCTTGGCTGTATTGAACATACATATTTTCTTTGTAACTCAGTTTCGGCAACTGCGGCCACATTGGTGCTTCCACTAGATTTGCTAATACTAATTTGCATGCATCATCGGCATTTTTATTTGGCAAACTGCCAATTGCGGTGGCCATGCATTTGGGTTTAAATTGGTTGTTAGTTGTTGGTTGTTGGTTGTTGGTCTCAGACATTTAAAACCTTTTCTAATTTTTTCTTTATTTCTTTGATTTCTTTAACAAATGCCTGGTCAGAATCATAGGCTGACATTCCTTCTAAATCCGATTGGCGTATTTTCTTGTTCTCTTTTAAGTGCCCCAGAAAAGCAAAATCATCGAGTTGCCTAATCAAAATCTCAACCTCTACTTTATCCTTAACCTTGTTCATGACTAAAAATATTTTTTTAATTCCAATATCGCTGGCTAGCTTTTTTATCGTCTTAGCGGTTTGAATGCTTCTTTGGCCTGGCTCAACTACGATAACTAAAGCGTCCACAGCCTCTGCTGTCGACCGTCCAAGATGCTCAATTCCAGCCTCCATATCCATAATCACTACTTCGTCTCTTTGCAGTAAGAGATTTTTTAATAGACTTCTAAGTAGCGCACTTTCCGGACAAACGCACCCTGCACCACCGGATTCCACCGAGCCCATTATCAGTAGCTTGATACCATCATAGCTTATCGAATACTTATCAGGAATATCATCCACTTTAGGGTTGAGAGTAAAGAAGCTGCCCATATCTCCCGGGTTAGCCCCGGTGCGTTCTTTAACTAATTTTTTTAGTTGAGAGATGGGGGTGATTTTTGAAGCTTCCTGGCTGCTTATACCTATAGCCGAGGCTAAGTTTGCATCCGGATCAGCATCCACCGCTAACACCTTATAGCCCTCATCAGCATAAAGCCTGGCCAAAGCGCCTGCAATAGTAGTCTTACCTACCCCACCTTTTCCACTTATAGCTAGTTTCATAGATATAAAGATACCAGATGCTAGATGGTGGATGCTAGCAAAGTAGACTTATATCTTTTGGAAGGTATCTCGGAGGCTAAGCGGGCATGGTTTCGCCGAAGGCGAAGAGCGAGGCCGAGAGTTAAGCAGCATTTCCCACGCTGGGGGAAATGACTGCGGCTTGGAAAAAGATATAGGTCTACTAAAACTAGAGAGTAGGACGTGGCAGTAGTTTGGCGCGTTCGGTGATTACGGGAACAGCCTCTTCCCATTCAATGGCCATAATATGAACGCCGGCTACACCTTCAATCTTTTTAACCTGGTTAATAATATCAACGCAGACGTTAATCCCCTCGTCCTTGGGATCTTTGGCTTCTACCATGCGCTCAATATATTCATCAGGCACGTCCATACCGGGCACAAAGTTCTTCATATACCTAGCCATGCCGGCTGATTTTAAGGGAGCAACACCTGCCATGATGTAGGCTTTTTTATGCAGTCCCAAGTCACGTACTTGCTTCATCCACTTTTTAAACTTAGGAACATTGTAGATGATTTGGGTTTGGAAAAAGTCGGCTCCGGCAGCTACTTTTTTGCCAACCCTTGGTGCTCTAATCTCAAAAGGATCCGCAAAAGGATTCTCCACGGCTCCGATAAACATCTTGGGAGCAACATCCATTTTCTCGCCGTTGATAAAGATTTTTTTATCGCGCATGTTCTTCAAGCACGATACCAAGTGCACCGAATCCAAATCAAACACATTCTTAGCTTCCGGATGATTGCCGAAAGACTGATGATCGCCGGTTAAACACAGTAAGTTCTTAACTCCCAGAGCAGCAGCTCCTAGAATATCGCTTTGAATGGCAATGCGGTTTCTGTCCCTACAAGTCATCTGTACAATTGGTTCTAAGCCCCGCTCCATAAGAATTGCCGCTGAAGCAATAGAGCTTGTGCGTACAATAGCAGTTTGGCAGTCAGTGATATTGACCGCATCAACGTAGCCTTTTAAGATATCAGCTTTCTCAGCTATTACCTTTCTATCAGCACTTTTAGGCGGCCCCAACTCGCCAGTTACTGCTAGGGTACCGGACAAAAATACTTTCTCTAAATTACTTCCACTTTTGAATCTTGCCATAACTCTCCATTACTAACATTTAAATTCCAAATAACAAATAACAAATAAATCCCAATATCCAAATTCCAAAATTTGTTATTTGGTACTTGGTACTTGTTATTTATTTGTTATTTGGTGCTTTAATAAGAGGTCCTCTCTTCTAATTTCCCGTGGTCCGCCGTCTCTGGCTGTCTGCCAGTTTTTAGCTTCCCAGACTTTGTTTATATCTTTTAGTCTTCCTTGGGATTTTAATTTGTCCACAATTAACTGCCAGCCGCAGTCGGTATCTTTAGAAACCTCGCATTTGCCATTTTGAGAGCCACCACAAGGGCCATTTAAAATATTTTTAGCACACCTGGCAACCGGGCAAATACCACCGGTTAAATCAAGCACGCAATTGCCGCATCCGGCACAATTCTCAAACCAAACACCTTGTTCTTTGGGCGGGCCCATAAAAAGGGTGTTTAAACCCGGCACAACCTTAGCTTTGGGAAATTGCTCCGCTAGAACTTGCACTCCAACCCCGCAAGCTAAGGAAACAACTAAATCGGCTTTAACTACTTGGTCTTTTATTTCCTGGTTAAACTCTTTTTCACATTGGCGTTGAGGTACTACTTGATTGATAGTTATCTTTTTATTTTTTAAGGCCATCTTTAACTCAGAGGAAAGCATGCTTACTTCTTTATCTCCTCCGGCAAAACAGATGCTTACACAAGTACCGCAGCCGGCAATAAGCAGCTTTTTCTTACTTCCAATCATCTTTATGATTTCTTCTAGGCCCTTTCTTTGCGCTTTGATCATATTGTCATTCTACTCTTCTACTACTACGCTGTCATCGTCAAAACCCAGCTCTTTTAATCTCTCGTTAACGTAAGCCGCCCGGCGCTTAATATACTCCAAACCGTCTTTGTGACGACACTCATTGTCAAGGCACACAATATTTACTTTCTTAAACCCAGCTTCAAAAGCCTTCATGAGATTGGTATAACTAACACGTCCCACGCAAGGCACTGTTACTTGAGCAGTTTTCTTATCTAGCTTAGGTTTTAATCCATTAAAACTATATTCGCAGCTTAAGGCTAGAATGTTTTTGCCTTTAACTGCTTGCTGTATTCGCTCATTTAGCTCAGTTGCAGAAAGCACATTCATCTTAATAGCTTCTGCCGGGCAATCAGCCGCACAAAAACCGCAGGCCTGACATTCTTGGGGATCAATGTAGGCCACGTTGTCCTTGAACACAGGCACTTCATATGGACACACCCGCACGCAGGTAATACAAGCAGCACATTTATCAGCATCAACGACCGCCCCATCCATGCAACTTAAACAACGATGAGCCTCGCTTATTGCCTCTTTTTCTTTAAGAGTTCCCTCGAATACTTTGTAATCTCTAACCCGTTCTTTAGCCGGTCTCATACTAGGTTTGGCAACCTCTTGAGGATCAATAAAGGTTTTTAACCTATCAGGCAAACCCCCCAATTTTTCATACTCAGAAACGCTAAAACCAGCTTTCTTGCTTCTTAGATAATTATCAACCGACTCGGCTACTTGATGGGCATGGGCAATAGCGTTAATAGCGGCTCCCGGGCCTTTGGCTACTTCTCCTGCCCCGAATACTTTTGGATTTGAGGTTTGCAAAGTCTTGGGATTAGTTATCAGTTGGCCACGCTCGTTTAATTTAACGTTAGAGCCATCTAGCAAGCTTAAGTCAGAACCTTGACCGATAGCCATAATAACAGTATCAGCCGGCACTCTCTTCTTTACTTTCTCATTAAACTTAGGAGCAAAAGCCCCGTTTTTATCAAAGACACTAGTACATTTAACAAAGTCCATCGCCGTTATCTTGCCAGCTTTGACCTGGATAGCTTTAGGCCCAAAAGCCGGGTATATCTTAATGCCCTCTTCTTTAGCCTCTTCTATCTCCCAAATATGAGCCGGCATCTCCTTGTCGCTTTCTAAGCACAGCACCGTTACTTCTTTACCGCCGGTTCGCTTAGCCACCCGGGCCACATCCATAGCCACGTCACCGCCACCAACTACCACTACTCTTTTGCCTGTTTTAAGAGGTTTGCCAGTATTGGCTGCTTTTAGAAAAGGAATAGCCATCAAAACATCTGCGTTATCAACCCCGGGAATAGGGATAGAGCGGCTTAGAGCCAATCCTACGCTTATTAAAACAGCATCATATTTCTTAACCAGGTCACCAAACTTGGTGGTCTTGCCAATATCAACACCGGTTTTTAACTGAACACCTAATTTTATTATCCGAGAAATATCTTCATCTAAAGTATTTTGGGTCAAGCGGAAGTTAGGAACACCGTAGGCTAACATGCCCCCGGCTTTTTTGGATTTTTCGTAAATAGTAACTTTGTGACCGGCTTTTGCCAGATCAGCAGCTGCGGTTAAACCAGCAGGGCCTGCTCCAATAACAGCTACTTTCTTGCCGCTTTTCTTAGATGGTTTGCCTAGGAAGAGTTTATTCTGATTTACATAATCGCTTACGAACCTTTTTAGTCCGGCAACGCTAATGCCTTTATCAATACAAGCCCTTCTACAATCATCTTGGCAAGGGTGAGGACAAACTCTTCCGCAGACGGAAGGAAAGTAATTCTTCTCGGTGATTAAGCGATAGGCTTCTGCGTAGTCACCGCGGCCAATAGCGGCAACATAGCCTCTAACATCAGTATTTACAGGACAATTTGCCTGGCAAGGAGGGTAGACTGCCTTGCTAGACTTTTGACTCTTCTTTTTCACCTGCCGGACTCCAAGTTTTTAAGAACTGGGGAACATCTCCTGCTTCTCTGGGGCCTACTACAACCGACCAATCGCCCATTTCGTCTTCTAGTTCACCGCTAATTTGGGCAACGTATCCTGGAATAACAAGCTTTTTGTGATTTACTTTATCGGCAATGCCGCTTTTCTTTAGAAAAGGGGCAATATTTTCAGGCACAAACTTGCCGGCTGCCCAAGCAGTCAAGACTGACAATCCCTCAGAATCATGAATACAAATCCAAGTAGGCACCCGGCTTCCTTCTACCTCAGATGACAAAATAAAGTATGTTAAAGAGAAATTGGTTGTAACTAAAACCGGTGATTCAGCTGTGGGGTTATTAACCTCATATATTCCCTCTTCAACAGTCATCGGACGCTGCGGATCGGTAAAGATATTCATTCTCTCCACCATTAATGGATACAAGGTAGCGGCATCAAGCTCTGATAAAACAACAATGCCGGCATACTTAGCAATAAGGGTAGAAGCAACCATGTTTTGCATAGCTACATCATCAGAAACCTCATTTGCAAATACAATTGTAGGATATCCAAGCGGCCTAAAGGTTTTCTTTAAGGCCAGACGTCGGCTGTTAACCTGGTCTGCTAAAATGCCTTTTATATCCCGTGCTCCTGAATCAATTACCAATTCTTTGTAACCGGCATCGGTAAGCTTAGCCGAAACATCAGCAGCTTCATCTAAATTAGCCCCCTTAATAGCCAGGGGGCAATTGTTGGCCTTAGCTAATTCAGCCATTTTTTCCCAGTTGTCAATGGTGGCAGCATAGATAAGAGGTTTTTTATCAGCTACAACCTTAAGACCGGCTTGCATAATGGCCGGATCTTCACTGACTAAAATTATGCCTTTTTCAGTAGCCTTAGAGACTTTTTCAACCAAAGCACTAAACTTAGCGGCATCTGAGGTAGCCCTAATAGCTACTAAGTCGGCTGAAAGCATTAAACCGATTCGTTCAAACTCAATTTTAGTTATGTTTTCAAGCTTTTTGTTTATTTCGTCATCATCCATATCGTCACTTAAAAGCAAGGCTAAAGCAGTTTGATTCTCAAAACGTTTTTCATGGCGGTACATTACCGTTTCTTCGCCTATTTTTACAGCATGCTCACCTAAGCCAATGCTAGCTGATCGTATTGGGGGAGCAGAAGACTCCATTAGCTCGGATTTAGCTTCCTCGCTAACATGCGGACAAGTATCTAACTCAGCTTGGCCTTGGGCTAATTTCATAGCAAAAGCTAAGCAAGTTGGGACCCCGCAATCTCCGCAATTAGTCTTTGGTAGTTTTTTATAAATATCTAAACCCGATAAAGCCATTTTCTACACTCCCTTCGGTCGTTCCAGTAAGTAGGTGGTAGGTTGTAGGTGGTAGGTTGTAGGTGGTAGTTATTTTTTTACTACTCCCCACTTACTACTTACTATAACCTGCTTTTATAACATTGGATCCATCCCAACAGCGGGATGGCCTTTTTTTGTAATATAATTTAGTACTTCTTCTTCGGTGGTTGCAACTGTTTCATCAGCAATTTTATCAATCAAATCAGGCTCACCGATATCTTTTACCCTCTCTACCAGCATCTCGCCTAAATGTTCTTTTAAGTGCTTAGGCATCCAAACGACCCTTTTTAAGCCGCCGTCTGCAGAGATGAACTTTTTTGAAACTACATATAGCCGGCTGTGTCCGATAAAACCCGGGCTTTGAGCCCCGCCGCCAACCGTTCCTGCCAAGGTGGAAAACTTCATACCGCAAGGAGTCATATCTTGGAAATCACGGTCCACTATCATAATCCCGTTAGTCATAGGTAGAATAGCAGCGATACACTCAAAGCAACCGCAAGAGGTCATGGGATCTACTATCATTGAGTAAGCACTCATGCGCTCAATTGCTCCGCGGGAGGCGTCTTTTACATAATCATTAGCCGTTTTCCACTGACCGACAGTTGCATCCACCGCCTCCCCTTTAGGGATTGGCTGATGGCCACCAGAAGGGTCAATTTCATAAGCGGCTTTACCGTCAAGCCAGTTAAAAGAGCCGCAAAGACCCGGACGCTCCGGAGTGATAACACAAACGTGAGTAGGTGCAAAAGACTGGCAAAGTTTACAGCTATAAAAAGTATCAACTGCTTCGTCAGTTAAACCTCTGATGCGGTCGTCACGGAACTTGTAAACTTGCCTGGCTTCCTCTCTTGCTTTCTCGGCTTCTTTGGGATCGGTAATAATCTTTACCTGGACTTTGTCCACTATCGCGCCAAACTCATCATGGATTTTTGCATGCAGTATTTTGCCTAGATGCTCTAAGCGAAAGCCTTTCTCGTAAGCTAAGTTGCTAATTCTTAAACGGATTAAATCACGCTGTCCCATATGGAAAATACCGGAAGCATAATTCATGTTGTCGTGGAACTGGCGCTCAATAACCGGCTCAAAATCGCTCTCCATTTTGCGGCCAGCTACCTCAGCAATTATGCCTAGTGAAATAATAGATTTACCAGGCTCAATTTTCATCTTATCAATATCTTCGCCGATAATTTCAACTTTACCGTCTTCTATTTCAGAGGTTTCTTTGGTTCTTAAAAGCTCAAACCCGGGCATTTTATCCCCTCTGACCTCGACGTACATATCATCTTTTCTGATACGCTCACCCTCAAAGGCTGGGCCGAAAGGCACTGGGATTGGCACTTTGGTGATTTTGATTTTAAGCCCTCTAACCTCGATAGCTTTTTGAACCATCTCATCATAAGGCACACTGGAAACCACATGCTCATAGGTACAAACACCGGTAGGTAGTATCTGAGGAATATCAGTATCAGCTATTACCGGAAAACCGTAGTTGATAGCGCCAGCAGCTTGAGCATATTGTTCGTCGGTAACCTCTCCTAAAGCTAAAACGAAAGCAAAAATACGGTTTTTGTTGTATTTTAAGTTTCGGCTAAAATCTCCTGGTTGAACCCCGCCAAAAGCCATAGCAGCACGGGTGGCAAAACCTAGGGCAAAAACAGTGGCCGTGACGTCTTTTCCAAAAGGCACAATCCGGGTCTCCCAACCCATTTGCACTCCTTCTTCTTTTAGCTGTTCAGCAACGGAGTTTCCTTTATGGTCACACGATAAGAAAATATATAGATTCTTCTCTTGCAGTTCCTGGACCAACTTAGCGGCTGTTTTGCTATCGGGAGCAGCTCCTACAATAGCGGCAAAGCCCGGGGCACTGCCGTCAACAAACTCGATTCCTCTCTCACGCATGATTACGTCATTAGCTGCTCCCAGCCAAAGTCCATCATCGGTGGGATTGACCGTCATAGTATAGGGAACCGGGTCTTCTAAGTACTTCAAGACCTCGATAATTTCATCGGCGAATAAAGTTGCCATACCGGCATCTAGGGCGTGTCCCAGATAAGGCAGCCAAACATTTTCGGCTGGGTCAACCGGAAGCAAACTTTTAGCTTTTTCCAAAACTTCAGCAATATCACCGATTTTAGCTACTTTGATACCGGTCATGCCATATGTTACCGGCAAGAAGTAGCCGGTGTTTGGAAACTCAACTACTTGGTCGGCTCCGAACTTTTCTAAGGCTTTGTTATATGAAACTTCAGCTTGGTTAACTAGTTTCTTAGCTCCCCTAATGGCAGCTGATGCAATTAGTTTAGACACTTAAACCTCCAGCTCTCTGCGCATCGCCATGTCATAAAGGACGCGTTCTTTGGCTTTATCGATTCCTAAAGCTTTTCTCTTTTTGTCTATATGGGCAATCATCTTAGCAGCCATATCTTTTGGATTATCAGCTACATCCCACATGCCGCCGGTAATTTTCTCCAAGCCGCTGTAAAGCAGCTTTTGCATATTTTCTGAGCCGTCAACTTGTAGGTTAGGACCAAATATAGTGTATACTCCGGAGGCCACAAAGTACTGGCCGATAGCAATAGCCTTCTCACTCATCCAGGCTGGACAAGCACCGGCGGCCGGAACATCACTTATATCCTCACCCAAGCCACCTTCTCTTACCACGTTGGTAGCCTCGATTAAGATTCGGCTGTTATCAACACAAGCTCCCGTATGCAATACTGGCGGAATGCCCACTGTTTCACAAACCTCTTTAAGTCCGGCTCCGGCAAACTCCATCGCGGCCTCGGGCTTAAGCAATCCAGCCTTAGCGCAAGTAATAGCCGAGCAACCGGATTGGATAACCAAAACATCGTTAGCAATAAGCTCTTTAACCAGCTCTTGGTGAGTTTCATCAGTGTTCTCTCCTGGCAACGTGCATCCTACAACACCGGCTACACCGCGAATGCGGCCATTCATAATATTGTCGTTAAGCGGACGATATGAACTCCTGAAACTTCCGCCTAACATATAGTTAATAGCTTCATGACTAAATCCGGCCACTAGATCCTGGCTTTCTTTAGGAATATTTACCTCTTTGCGGTTTGGATAATTATTGATAGCCCTCTCAACAATTTGGCGAGCAACTGATAGAGCATTATGTTCATCGAAATTGATATGAATAGCTCCAGGAATGTGAGCTTCTGCTGAGGTACTAATAATATCTGTGTGATAGCACTTAGCTATAGTTGGCAGCGAACTGTAGACGCATTGTACGTCAACTACCATAGCCTCAACAGCACCGGTTGTTAAAGCCAGCTCTTGTTGCTGAAAATGGCCGGCGATAGGAACACCGCGCCTCATCAGCACTTCATTAGCAGTACAGCAAATACCGGCTAAATTAATACCTTTGGCTTTCTTGCCTTCGGCTTTTTTAAGCATTTCCGGCTCTAAAGCTACTTGAGCTATCATATCTGAAAGCAAGGGGTTATGACCATGGATTAAGATATTTACCTGGTCGTCTTTTAAAACACCAAGATTGACTTTAGAGCGTAATGGCTTGGGAGTACCAAATAAAATGTCTTGCAGCTCAGTGGCTATCATTGAGCCGCCCCAGCCGTTAGCCAAAGCCGTCCTTAGGCTAGCGGTAACAATACTTTTATAGTCTTGATCTACGCCAACAGTGGTTCTATGCATTAACTCGACGATCTCCCGGTCTATCCCCCTGGGGACAATCCCCAGCTTACGCCATAGCTCTAAGCGTTTTTCCGGCGCTCTTTTAGTAAATACAATTTCACCTTCTTGCTGTCCGAATTGAGCTAAACAAACATTGGCTACTTCGAAAGCAATATCTTCTACGGGGCGATCGTTTACTTTTATTTCTAGTTCGCGGGCCAGAGCAAATAATTTTTCCTTGTCCTTTATCCCGTAATCAGGAGCTTTTCCTTTAGCAGCATGAAGAAGTGTCAGCGCTACTTCTCTGGCATGATCTGAGTGGGCCGAAGCTCCGGCAGCAACCATCCTGGCAAAGTTACGAGCGGCAATTGTATCTGCATCGGCTCCGCAAATACCAGTTGGATTCTTAGAAGTTATACGGCATGGGCCCATATTGCAGTGCTTACAACACATACCTTGGGCTCCTATCGGGCACTGTTTGTTTTCTTGCCGGCGCACGTAAGAAGTACTGATACCTTTTTCTTTGGCATCTTCAACCATCTTTTGAATATATTTATCGGTATCGGACATTAATCCTCCCTCAAAAGGCAACAAAGTAACCACTTGGTCATTGCTTTTAGCCTTTTTCGCCTTAGGCCTTTATAGCCTTAGTCCAGATTACCATAACTACTAACTCCATAGAATATAAGGTTAAGCGCTGGATAAGACAGCTAAAGCTAAATTTATATATAGAAGATTAATTGTAGCAAAAATGCAGTAAAAGGCAATAGAAAATTGGACTGAGTTCTTGGTTCTTAGTTCTTGGTTGATGAATGGTTAAAAAGCCTCTAATTGAACTCTAAGTACCAAGTACAAAGTACCAGGTACTACTTTACCACTAGCCAATTAGTAGCTACATTTCTTTGGGGGTTGCCAACAATGTCGGTAGCATAGACAGAGAACTTATATTTTCCCTTAGCTAATCTAACCCTATATCGATAATATTGCAAAATACCGGGTTTTTTTATTCCAAGATTAATCCATTTAAAAACTTTCCAAACATATTTGTAGCGAATACGGCCGCGATAGCGATACTTCTTTTTTACCTTTTTCACTAATTTTATCTTTGCTCTTACTCTGCCTCCGGAATATGGATCGGTGATTTTATAGTAAAGCTTAGCGATTTTTCCTCGCCTCACAGCTGCTCTCTTGGGAGCAGAAGTAACCGGCCGGTAATTATCGACATTAAATGCAACTTGCCCAGAAGCCGTATTACCGGCAATGTCAGTGGCTACGGCATACATGGTCATGGCTCCGTTGATACCGGCGCTGTTATATCCAAAGACCCATGGTGCTTGTCCTATGCTGTGAATATGGTTTGATAAGCTATTGCAATAATAGGAGGTGCCAACTACTGCTAAATTATCAGCAATATTAGCTGAAACAGATATTGTTCCTCTGTAGTACCCAGAGGCCGTAGGTGAAGCAAAGCTTACGCTTGGAGCAGTGGTATCTACCGTAAAAACACTCTGGCCTGAGTTATAGTCAGTCCAATAAGATTCAACCCCACCGGGAATTAAGTCTTCGTCTTTTACTCTGGCTCGCAGGCGATATGATTTGCCACTGGCAAGTCCGCTAATATCAACCCAACCATCAACCGGCGAGCCGGTATTAAAACTAACTGGGCTGCCAGAAGAAGCTGAGCCATCAAAAGACAAGCCTGCTTCTTTTATCTCTATTTGTGGTGTTAGCCTGTGAGTAGCAGCATCTCCATAAACAGAGCTCATGGAAGAAATCTTTACCTTAATTGAACTGTCGTTGATATATGAACCCAGGGTTATAGGACTTAAATTCGTGCGGTATATAGATATGCTGGCCTCGGCTGGAGAGGTAGGACCTAATACCGTGAAGTTGCCAACAGATGAATAAGCTCCGGTGCCGTTAGTATTGGTTGCTCTGACCTTGAAATAATAGGTAGTTCCAGAACGCAAATCTGTTTTATCGATGTAGGTATTAGCAGTAGCTATATCAATACCAATATTGGTAGCTGCAGTATCGAAACCAAAAGATGTCTGATACTGGGTAGCAGCATCTGATGCACCCCAGGTAGCCCTAGCTGAATTATATGTTAAATCTGAGTAACTAAGACCGGTTGGAGCTGCCGGCGGCGTTGTATCTGTTCCAGCTGTTGAAAAAGAGGTATTATCCCCATCCCCGTTTTTAGCCTTTACTTGGATAGAATACAAAGTGTTAGCAGCTACCCCTGAGCTATATGTAAGAGATGAAGACGTTGTCCAATAAGCAGTGCTACTTAAAGTACCATCAGCTTGAACATAGTTAGTACCATCGGTTGATACCGCATATTGGGTACCTGCCGGATTTGTTGCCGGATTAACTGTAATGTCGATATGATAACCATATGTTTCGTCATAATCACCCGAGACCGTCGGAGCATCTGGAACAGATGCCTGAGTGTATTTGGCGTTGCTGTCACCATAAGAAGTTCTATCGGAATCCAAGCTTAGCGCTCTTACGTAAAAACTATATTGTGTATTGGTACCTAATCCTGATATCAATTGTCCGCCGGCGCCACCCCAGTCGTCGTAGGTCCTGGCAACAGCTGATGTCCCCAAAGTTCCGTCAGCTTGAACATATTTATCTTCATCTACCTTTTTAATTTCATAGGTTATTCCAGCAGGACTAGTGTTATCGTTTTGATCAATGGTTAGCCTAAGAGAACTACTTGAGATTGAGCTTAAACTAGTAATTCCCGGCGTATTAGGCAGTGTCCAGCGCTGAGCCGTACTCCCGTCGGCTGTTTCAAAATCACTATTTTTAGCAGTTACCATAAAGGTATACTGAGTATTGGCTGTAAGTGAGCTGATGGTTTGTCCAGATGCTCCTCCCCAAGTAGCATAACTTTGCCAAACAGTATCATCTACTCCTAAAGTACCGTCAGCTTGGACATACTGATTTAGGGTAGTTTCTTTTATGCGATAAACTACAGAGCTATCATTACCATTAGTATCGATTACCAGGCCTAAGCTGCTGTTAGATAAGGCTGACAAAGTAGGAGCTGATGGAGCTGCCGGCAAGGTATATTTTGTTGATGCCGTACATGGATTAGGATCTGCTGGAGTATCGCTGTTATATGAGATTACTTGAATATCATACCTGGCCCCGGCACTTAAACCGGTAATGCTGACAGAGCCGCTATTCCAGGCAGCAAAGCTCTGTTTAACTTCACTTGCTCCTAAAGTGCCGTCGGCTTGAACATATTGGGTAGTACCATTGGTTTTCTTAATGCTATAAGTAACTTCGCTTCCGTTGCCATTTGCACCAAAAGATAAATTAAGGCTGGTAGAGCTAGGAGATGTAAGGCTAGATATAGTTGGAACATTTGCTAGGGTGTGCCGGTAAAAAGTGGCTGAGGCAGAATTGGCCACCGCTTCTGCATTCTGGGTTGTTATCCTGAAGCCATATTCTGTATTGCTTGATAGAGCTACTGAGGTAGTCCAAGAGTTAAGCTGACTAAACAAGCTCTCGGTATTGGTTACATTCTCATAGGTAACTCCGCTTAAGAGAGTGGTTAGATTGGTTAAGGTATGACTCGATAAATCAACAGTCATACCGGTTGCTGAAGGGGTTAAATCACTTTGGGTTAACTCAGGCGCTTCAATTAAGGTGTATTTGGCCGTACTTAAATCCGAGGCCGGGCCGTCGCCGCCGTCATTATAGGCATGAACATGAAATTGATAAGAGGTATTTGCGCTTAAACCACTAGCTGTTGTAGATGAGCTTGTTTTGCCCGATACCGTGCCCACTTCTGTCTCTGAGGTTTGATGGCTTCCGGCATAGACATTGTAACCGTTGATATCGTCATCATCGCCAGGTGTCCAGCTAACCAGCATCGAGTTTTCCCCCGGGCTAGAGCTTGCAACACCGGTAGGCGTATATGTAGGAGGCGGTGACTGCTCTACCTGCAGATACGGCCTGTTAGCTGAATCAGCCGACTGGTAAGTATAAATATTAGATGAGATGTCAGGAGCCCGCAGCTGAAAGTAAGCTGTGCCAGCAGATTTCTGGGCAATAACATCAGTAGTAACATCTAAACTGTTATAGCCGCTTGCCTGTGAGGGATTTTGTATCTGTCCTAGATTAGTTGATACGCCTACTGTTGTCCATATTAAAAACGGACTGCCAGCGCTAAAAGCATCCGAGTGATACACTGTAGGCCCAGCTGAGCCCCCTTGACCTGAATAATTATTATAGAGATAAAAAACAGCTGATGGGGTATTTGCAGGAATGCTGCTGGTCGGAAATTTAATATACATCCGGCCCTCATAATTTGAAGCAGTCTTTTTCACTTGCATAGTTGTTTGGTTAGCATTAATTGAATAAGTGCCCCCTTGGTTCTGGACATCAAAATCATCATCAACACTTGCAGGATAAACATCAATTGTAGGGTCCAAAACAATCGGGTATTTATAACTCTTAAGCGACGGCAAAATCAAGCTTAGCACTTTACCTTTTAAGCGGTATCTTGCTATTCCTAGTTTTCCGGCTGCGTCATAGAAAATAGGCTTAGGCGTATGAAATATTTTTTTGCCGCTCTTCAGATAATAAATCTCTTTTTTCTTATCAAGTTTTACTTTAAGAGAAGTGCGTATTTTTTCTTTAAAAATATTAGGATGACCTTTGGCTTTTAAGATGTAGTTCTGCTTAAAACCCGTTGATCTAGCAATCCGTTCTACATCCGTATGGCGATAAGCATTTCTATAAAGAGCTATGTTTTCTTTTATCTGCGCTTTGGATTTTGTTGCACTCACAAGCTCTAACTTAACTGTTGATTTCTGAAAACTCATGGATGCGGTTTTGGCTGAAAAAGAATCCAGTTTTAACTGATATGGTACTTGTTTGGGGATTATCTTTTGGCCCTGTTTTTTTAGCTTGGTATCAATATTGGCCCACTTGCCATTTTCCTTATAGCGAACTGGCTCAGAATATATACGAAGGGTTTTTCGTCCGCCTTTAGCAAGAATAGATTCAGTATTTGATAATTGTAAGCTGGGATTATTCTTCTTAGGTAGTTTATTTGAAGACTTAGAAATGCCTGGTGAGGTCAAAATAAGGACAAATATCGCAACCAGTGCAAATACTAAAATAAATAATAATTTGTGCTGCAAACTTTTCTCTGTCATTTGCTAAATAACTTATTATGTCTGTTTCTCCACTTATAATATCGTCATTTAGCTGGAATTTCTTTAATGTTGTAGGGGCAGACCTCCTGGTCTGCCCAAATAAAAAGGGCACACACAGGGGTGTGCCCCTACATTATAATCGTTTATTGTTCAACCGATTATGATAGAGAATCGATTATGTTTCTAACCAGCTTAATAGCCTCGGGATGGCGCATTACTAAGATATCGGCACCAGCCATCATCAAACTATTTGCAGTAACTGCTTCCCAGGTAATAGCCCTGGTTTTAGGATCGCCCCAGGTTGGCTCCTCGTCAACTCCCACTTTGGCTTCCTTGGTTTTCCAGGTTTCAAGACCTAAATCGCAGATAATGGGCATATTAGTCATATCATCGTTTTGCTGCAATGCAGCTAAACGCAATCTTTCCATAATAGTATAGGTATACTCAAGGCCATAGCCCAAAGCACCAGTGGTTGGATCCATGATGATATTGTCAGCACTTACTCCCAGCTGGGTTATTAAGATATTGAGCTGCTTAGCAATATTGATATCTACAGGGGACTGAGCAATTACTTTATGGTTATAAGCCATAGCCGCAGCGGCAATAGCTTTATAGTTATCTTCTTGGGCGGGTCCGATGGCAATGTTTTTACCGTGAGCAACCTCAGCTACTTTTTTAAGTACTTCTTGGTCTTTTTCGATATTTCCTGAACCCATTACAATCAGCGGAATATCTATGGCATCAAGCACTTTTTTTGTCGTTTCAGCAGCATCATCAGCAGAAGTATTCGAGCCATTGGGATCAGTGCTTCTTAATTGTAGGGTTACCATATCCGTCTTATAAGTATCCTGGCACTTCTTAGCCCAAGACGGCGGGTCATCTATAACATCAGCAAAGGGTTCTTTGGCCCAATCAGAC
Organism: Actinomycetota bacterium; assembly: GCA_003599235.1. Taxonomy (GTDB): domain Bacteria; phylum Actinomycetota; class Aquicultoria; order SURF-47; family SURF-47; genus SURF-47. The sequence goes on from QZJE01000011.1 coordinate 25,898, forward strand.
CATTCTTCTGTTTCATCGTAGACTTCCATAGCAATTTTAGGCTTATTGGGCATATCTCCTTCGAAGGTATAGAACGGCATAGTGGTTTGACCGCCTACTTTAACCTCGCCCTCACCTGAGCCTAAAACCACTTCCCTTACTTTTCCGGTATAAGTTTCTTTAACAGTTTCAACTGGCATATTTTCCTCCTGAATAGTTATTAGAGGTGTGAGGCGAGTTATTAGTTAACAACTCCCAGATAACCTCTTTTGTCCAAACTTGGCTCGCCTCTAATCGCTCGCCTCTTAAAAAACTATACAATTGATCTTTCAACCACTCCTGCTTGTTGTTTAGCTGCTTTAACCGTATTTCCCATAAGCATTGCTACCGTCATTAACCCTACCCCTCCGGGCACAGGAGTAATGGCTGCAGCTACTTCTTTTACCGCCTCAAAATCAACATCTCCGCAAAGTCCTTCTTCGGTTCGATTCATGCCAACATCTATTACCGCTGCTCCTGGTTTTACCATATCAGCGGTGATAAACTTTGGCTTCCCGATAGCGGCTACCAATATATCGGCGGTTTTTGTCTCAGCTGCCAAATCCTTCGTCCTGGAATGGCATATTTCAACAGTAGCATCATTATGCAAAAGTAATAAGGCAACAGGCTTGCCAACAATATTGCTTCTTCCCACTATTACCGCTTTAGCCCCGGCCATCTCGATATTATATCTTTTTAAAAGCTCAATAATACCGCTTGGAGTACAAGATTCAAAGGTCGACTCCCCTACCATTAACTGGCCAACATTAAAGGGGTGCCACCCGTCAACATCCTTTGCCGGATCAATAGTCAGCAAAACTTCATGCTCATTAATTTGGCTAGGTACCGGCGATTGAACCAAAATACCATGTACAGAAGGATCATCATTCCAGCTTTTTACCAAAGCAAGCAATTCTTCCTGAGTGGTAGATGCCGGGAGCTGTTCTTTAATTGATTTAATGCCGATTAGCTTACAAGCTTCCTCTTTGTTTCTAACGTAAACATGAGAAGCAGGGTCGTCCCCCACCAAAGCAACAGCCAGGCATGGTTCTAAACCACCTTTTTTAAGTTCAGCCACCTCAGCAGCCAATTCGGCTTTAATATCAGAGCTAACTTTCTTGCCATCTATTATCTGAGCACTCATGCTTAACCTCCTGTTACTAACTGGTTAATCGATAGTCTAATTATTTTGCCATAAGCAGTACAAAATGTCATCAAAAAAATCGGTCAACATTGTAATAAATCGAGGGGTGGCGCGCCGGTGGCTTTCGGACGCGCGCAATTTAATATGAGCACGTCGAAAGACTTCCGGGGTGACAGGACCCCGAGATTTATATTATCGCCTTCATCAGTTCATCAACTGCCTTAACAGCAAGAGAGTCGTCGCCCAAATCCATAACTGACTTTTCCGCCAAATCAAAATCAACTATCTGGGGGTCGTAAGGGACTATTCCAGCAAGCTTAAGGCCGCACTCTTCAGCTCTTTTAACTAATGCCTGAGGAACATAAAGAGCCATGTTAGAAGCAAGTAATTTTTTCTGCTTGACTGTTGCTTTTTTAACAATTGATTCTGGTAGATTAACTACTGCCCGGCCTACTACTAAGTAGCGCTCTTTAACATTTAGCTTTAGTTTATCTACCAGCTCATTTACTTTGGCTGCCGTATCAATTCCTTTAACTGAAGGATCGGAGACTATTAATAAAACATCTACGTTTTGAGTAGTCTGGCGGCTTAAATGCTCTAGTCCGGCTTGATTATCCATTACTACATATTTATAACTATCGGCTAATTCATCGATGTACTTTCGCAGAATATTGTTGACATAGCAATAGCAGCCTTTGCCCTCGCCCTGGCCCATAACCAGCAAATCGAAACCTTCGCTTTCAGTTAACACATCTTCTATTCTTAAACTGACAAAATCAGCTTTAGTTACACCGGCCGGAATTTTATTAACGGAGTCTAGAACATCTTCTCTAACGATGCCGACTGTTTCGTAATCTTTTATAGCCAGCAAGTCAGCTAAATTGGCGTCAGCATCAGCGTCGACTGCCAGCACTGGAGCCTGACCGTTCTTGATGAGATATCTAATTATCAGCGAAGCTAGAGTGCTCTTTCCAACTCCGCCCTTACCGGCAACAGCGATTTTAAATGACATAGCATTAGGATTGTAGCATTAATTTTTCAACCATTGGAAATCTGCTGACCTCCGTATGAGGCAAGAACAGGGCGGCTGTGTAGCGCTCCATAAAAGCAGGGTCGACAGAGAGTTCTAAGTAAGTCATTTTATTGGCAATTTGATGAGTGATATCAGCCATTTCTGCCGATATTGCAGCAAGCCTAGCTCCCATGAGAGAACCGTTACCAAGAAACTTAACTTTACTGCCTTCTATTTGAGGAAACATGCCAATAATAATTGCCTTATCAAGTTCTAAGTAATGGCCAAAACCGCCGGCAATAAAAAACTCTTCTACTTGATCAACGCCTACTCCTACATTATCCAGCAAAGTAGTGATACCGGCATAAACAGCCGCTTTGGCTCTCATTAGATTATCAATATCAACTTCAGTGATAGTGATGTCGTAATCGGTAGCCGCCATCTCTTTTTCAGCCAGCACGTATTCCCAGCCGCTTTTGCCTTCTCTAACCCGTTTAGTTTCTAAATTTTTATGAAACTTACCACGCGGGTCAATAACCTTGGCTAAAAAAAGCTCGGCTAAACTATCTATTAAACCGCTGCCGCACAAACCGGCCGGTGGCTTATTGCCGATAGTTAAAATCATGGGCTCGTGGTCTTCCCAATTAATCCTAACCTGCTCAATAGCCCCTATTGTAGCCCGCATGCCATGCTTAATAGAGCCGCCCTCAAAGGCTGGGCCGGCTGAGCAAGCACAAGTCATCAGCCATTCTTTGTTACCTAAAACAATCTCACCGTTGGTTCCGACATCTATATATAAAGTGAGTTTATCGCTGTTGTACATGCCTGAGGCCAGCACTCCCGCCGTTATGTCGCCTCCGACATAACTAGCCCTGCCCGGCACCATAAATACTTGTGAGCCGGAAGCTAGATTACTGATGCCGATTTCTTGGGGCCTAATATGGGGCCAGTGAGTGACTACCGGGATATAGGGTTCTTGGCGGATGTTCTTAGGACTTACTCCCAGAAAAAGATGAGCCATGGTAGTGTTGCCGGCAGCTGATACTAAAGAGATTTCCTCAGACTTTCTTTTAGCTTTTTCTAGCGCCTCAGTAGCTAATTTCATAAAAGCTTTAGTAGCTGTCTCTTGCAATTTCTTAAGTCCGTCACCTTTTAATGAATAAATTATTCGGGTGATAACGTCCTCGCCGAAACTTATCTGAGGATTGTAATCAGAAGCTGAACTTAAGGCTTCGCCAGTATTTAGATCTAATAGCTGGACAAATAAAGTGGTAGTGCCGATATCAAAAGCCACGCCCAGGTTAGATTTGGTGGTATCTCCAGGCTCTACCCTTACTAAATGCAGGTTATGGTGATCTTTTAAAAAGGTTGCCGTTACTTTGAAATCTTGTTCCCTGAGAACCTCCGATAAATTAGTCAGAGTCAAAAAATCAACTTCTAGTTCTTTATAGCCGGCAGCTTTAGCCGCTTGGCGCAGGCGGGTCAGATCGTCAGCATTGTTAGCTAGGTCTGGTTTGGCAACTTCTAAGTAAACTTTTTTAACTGCTGGATCAACTGTTACGCCTTTAACTAAGGAGGCTACATCTTCCTCTGTCAGCATCACGCCATAGGCAGCCGCTTCTTTTAGCCTTTCTAAAACTTCGCGCTCGCCTCTTCTGGCCTCTACCGGAATCCTAACCGTAACATCGCCTTCAACAGTACAAAGACAAGCCAGCCGGTAACCTTTTTGAATTTCCTCTTCAGTCAAGTTTCCATAGGAGTTGCTTATTAATCCTAGCTCGGGGTCCTGTCGCTGCGGATTCCCATCGTGCTCAACTTTAGAGTTTGCGCGCGATGGGAGCCCTCCTTCGCGCCACCCCTCGCTGTCTTCAACTATTACCCGGCACTTGCCACAAACTCCCCGGCCACCACAAGTCGCACTGATATGGACTTCAGCCGCCATAGCCGCCCGAAGAAGATTCTCTCCTTGGGCTACTTCAACTGTAATATTGTCCGGTAAAAAAGTTACTTTAGGCATGATTGTCAATTGTACCAGATACTACTCCCTACTCCCTACCACCTACTACCTATTTCTGCTACTCTATTCGTTGTGAAAGAACCAGTATCGAACGGCGAAAAAGAACAATACGTAAACAAGATGTTTAGCTCCACTGCTCCGCGCTATGACCTGCTAAACACCCTGCTTAGTATGGGGCTGCATCATCGTTGGAAGAAGTTCACTGTTGATCAAGCAAATGTCAAAGAAGGAGATACGGTAATCGACATCGCCTCCGGCACTATGGATATTGCTATCCAGCTAGCTAGAAAAGTAGGCGTAGAAGGCAAAGTAGTAGCTCTGGACTTTAACCGCCAAATGCTTGATGTCGGCGAGAAGAAAATAAAAGAGCTCAAGCTAGATAATATTGAGGGCATCCAGGGAAATGCCATGGATCTCCCCTTTGAGAACAATAGCTTTGACGGCGCTACCGTTGGCTTTGGAGTTAGAAACGTAACTGATTTAGACAAAGCCATAAGAGAGATGTACCGGGTGATAAAGCCAGGAAGCCGGGCGGTAATACTGGAGTTTTCCACTCCCCCTAATTGGCTGTGGTCTAAAATGTATGACTTATATTCCTACGCCTTTGTTGCCCCAGTTGGAACTCTTATTAGCCAGGATAAAACCAAGGGTTATTTTTACCTGCCAAACTCCATCCGCAACTTCCCCAAGCAAGAAGAGCTTAAGCAAAAAATGGCTGCCTGTGGCCTTGAGCCGGTTAAATACACTAATCTCTTAGGTGGAATAGTAGCTGTACATATAGGGTGTAAGCCTCTTAAGACTTAAAGCTTACAGCTGGTTTGCTGCTCTTTTCAGTTGTTCAATTTCTACTTTTTTTAACTTTCTGTGTTTTCCTTTGCCAATATCAAGCTTAAGAGGACCAAAGGAAACCCTATTTAATTCCTTGACCTGGTAGTCCAAAAAAGCAAACATTCTTTTTACTTGGCGTTTTCGGCCTTCTGTGATGGTAATTAAGGCTGACTTATCTCTAGACCTAGCTTTAGCCGGCATTGTTAGCCCGTCTTCTAAGACCACTCCTTTTTCTAATTGTTTTCTGTCTTTTTCTTCGAGCACTTTGTCTAAAACAACTTCATAGGTCTTAGCTACTTTGTATTTGGGATGAATTAGACGGTAAGCTAGCTCCCCGTCATTAGTTAAGATAAGAAGGCCGGTACTGTCAAAATCGAGCCGTCCCACCGGGAAAACCCTTTCTTTGATACCACCCAAAAGATGAAAAATGGATTTTTTATCTAGCTGGTCACTAGCAGCAGTAATGTAGCCTTTAGGTTTGTTAAAAAGATAGTAAGAGTGCGCAGTAACTTGCAGTATTTTTCCATCTATCTCAACAACATCTTTTTGAGAATTAACAATAGTGGATAATTCTTTAGTTATTTTACCGTTTACTTTTACTTTGCCGGCAAGAATATAATCTTCAGCTTTACGCCTGGACGCAACTCCGGCTTTGGCTAGAAAACTGTTCAACCTCATAATGGTTAGTCGGTTGAAGGGACAGGGGATGAGGGATGAGGGATTGTTTCGTCTTTATTATCTAAAGACTTGCGGATTTGTTCCTTTGTTTGCTCATCGGGAGCAAAATCTTCTAGATTAGGTAATCCTTTTAAGGTCTTTAGTCCTGCAGACTCTAAAAACTTTTTTGTTGTCCCGTATAAAATAGGGTTGCCGACAGAGTTGGACCGGCCGGTTTCTTCGACCAGCTTTCTCTGCATAAGAGTAGCAATGGATCCCTCAGCATTTACTCCCCGGATTTCAGATATTTGGCTTCTTGTAACCGGCTGCTTATAAGCAATGATGGCTAAAGTCTCTAGAGCAGCTTGGGTTAGACGCTTACAATCTGAACTGCTGATAAAAGACTCGACAACAGAAGCATTAGCAGGATTAGTGTACAACCTATAGCCATCAGCTACTTCCCTTAACAAAAACCCTCGATAATCATTTTCATACTCAAGCCCCAAGCTATCTAAAACATCTTTGACAACATCTTTGCCTGCACCCGTAACTTCAGAAAGTTTTCTTAAGCTAACCGGTTCATCTATTACAAATAATATCGATTCAATTGTGCTTTTTAACTGTTTAAGTTCAATCAATTTACTCCTTTGGCATGACAATCACTAGCCACTAATTCCGTTTCTATCTCTGCGAATACTTCAGCTTGACTCACCATGATTATTTTGCGTTTATACAACTCAAGCAAGGCTAGAAAAGTAGCAATAACTTCGTGTTTGGTTTTAAAATCTTTGGTTAACTCATAAAAAGATTGTTTCTTTTTGCCACTTAAGCGCTTTACAACATATTTTATCTGGTCGTCGACACTTATTGGTATTGGAGTAATGTGGCTGGCATCAATTAGGTTAATAGCTTTTAATCTTAAAATCTCAACAAAAGATGCGGCCATCTTATCCGGCTTAATCTTACCGGTAAAATCAGGAATAAACTTAACAAATCTTTCTTCTAGTTCAGCACATCTTGGATAAAAACAGCGGTTTTCATCTATTTTGGTCTCTAATTCATCAGCTAAATCTTTGAATTTTTTATACTCGATCAATCGATTAATCAAGTTATTACGCACTTCTTCTGCAGATAACTCTACAATAACCTCTTGCTTGTCTTTAGGAATTAACCTTGAGGCTTTAAGGTCTAATAAAATGGCGGCAATAAGCAAAAACTCGCTAGCTAAATCTAGATTCAATTCTTTGATTTTGTTTATGTAGTCTAAGTATTCCTGAGTGATTTTTGAAATCGATACCTGGTAAATATCTATTTCCTGCTTAGAAATCAAATTGAGTAATAGGTCGAAAGGACCCTCAAACATCTCTAGTTTTATTTGGAAATTCATATATTCATCTTTTTCCTTACATCCTTTATCTTTTCTTCAGCAATTACTTTAGCTTTTTCAGCACCCTTTTTTAGTACTTCTTTTACTAGCATTGGATCTTTTTCAATCGGTGCCCGCAATTTGCGAAAATTATTAAGAGACTCAGCTACCTCTTCGGCTAATAATTTTTTGCAGTCAACACAGCCACGCATAGCTCCCCGACATTGCTTTTCAACATCAGCCAGATTTTCTTGACTATAGACTCTATGGAGGTCAAATACACTACAAGCCTCTGGATCCCCGGGGTCGGTTTTTTTGATTCTTTTGGGATCGGTTACCATCTGAGCTACTTTTTTCCTAATTGCCTCCGGTTCATCGGCAAGATAAATAGCATTGTTATAACTCTTGCTCATCTTGCGGCCGTCTGTTCCCAATACCTTTTTAGCTTTAGAAAGAATAGCAGCGGGCTCGAAAAAAGTATCGCCGTATAAGTTATTAAAGCGTCTGACAATCTCACGGGCTAACTCTAAATGAGGAAGTTGGTCTTCTCCTACGGGAACACACTGGCCGCCAAACAAAACAATATCGGCAGTTTGCAATACTGGGTAACCCAAGAATCCATAAGTATGAATCTCTTTGCCCTTTATCTCTTTTAACTGCTCTTTGTAAGTGGGAACCCGGTAAAGCTGGCCTAGAGTAGTAACCATAGAAAGGTAAAGATGAAGTTGTGCCACTTCCGGCACATCTGACTGGCGATAAATAGTGCTTTTATCAGGGTCAAGCCCTAAAGCCAGCCAGTCAGTTACCATATCATAGGTATTTTGCTGTAAGTCGCCTACATCTTCATAGTTAGTAGTCAAAGCATGCCAGTCAGCACAGAAGAAAAAACAATCATATTCCTTATTAGCTTGTAAATCTATCCAATTATTTAGCGTTCCGTGCAGATGCCCTAAGTGGAGCTTGCCGGTTGGCCTCTGCCCGCTAACTACCCGTTTTACCTGCACAAGTGTCCTCCTGTAGCCTGTTGGCTGTCGCCTGTAGCCTATCAAAATCCGAAAAACCGCAAAATAGGCGATAATACTTTAAATAACAGCCCAAAGAACGTATTGCCTGCTAAGAATATTAGCAAAAATATCAGCAAAAAACCAAAAGACTCCAGGCGGTAATAAAAGTACTTAAATCTAGCTGGCAAAAAATGAATTAACACTCTGGAGCCATCAAGCGGCGGGATGGGAATTAAGTTAAATATTGCTAGCAAAAAATTTGCCAATACTAACAGAAAAAATACCTGAAAGAACAGCCCTTTTGTGACCAAACCAAACTTAACCACTAAACCCAAAAAAGTGCCGATTAAAATATTGGCGATAGGCCCAGCCGCTCCGGTAAACATCATGCCTGTTTCTGCGTCTCTAAAATTCCTAGGGTCGATAGGCACCGGCTTAGCGTAACCAAAGCCGAAGCCAAACGCTAATACGGATAAGATTGGCAAAAGTATGGTACCAAAGGGATCGATGTGTCTGACAGGATTAAGGGACAGCCTACCGCTGGCTTTAGCTGTCATGTCTCCCATTAAATAAGCTACAAAACCGTGGGATATTTCATGCAAAATAACCGAGTAAACAATTAAAGGAATAGCTATAATTATTGCAATAATATTTATTTGATTCAATTCTTCTCCAAGTAATAATAATGCTTTATTATAGTAGACTAAATGTTATTCTTATGCGATGACAACATTTAATTGCGACAATTTCAATAAGCAAATTGCAAAAAAAACAGCCTTAATAATCGGCGATATCGTAGCGGCAGACAAAAAAGCAGCGCCTGCCGGAGCTGTTTTGTGCGCTAAAAAAATTACCAATTTTAAAAGCAAAGTTTTAATAATTGGAACGCTTGGCAATGACAAATTAGGCGATAAACTGCTTAAAGAGCTCCAAAAGACCAAGGTGGATACAGATAACATCGTTATCAACCCGGCAATACAAACAAGAACTACGGATAACTTAAGCAGTGATTCTTTTGAAAATCCGGTAATAGAAGAGCAACTTAAGTACTTGAGCTTGAAGATGATTCCTCAGGCCAGTACCGTCATAATAAGCGACTACGCAGCGGGAGGGATTAGTCAAAACTCCTTAAACAAAGTGGTAGAGGTTTGTTTGCCGTTATCTATCCCGGTAGTTATTGACTGCTCAATAAGACTGCTTGAATCCCCCCAAGCAAGTTGCTTGATATTAACCCAAGAAAATGCAGAGAAATTAACCGGGATCAAGATAATAAACCAGCTTAGCCTTGAAAAAATATTTGGTACTATTTTTAAACAAACCAAGTGCCCGGCAATAATAATTAACCGCCCCAAGGGGATATATTTTTTCAGTGAAGACGAAGATGTTGCCACTCTAGCTTATCAAGAAGAAGTACCTGATGCCCGCCAAGAAAAAACTGTTGTATTAATGTCCTTGCTTCTAGCCTTAGGTCATAGCCCAAAACAAGCATCCGCTAATATGATGAAGCTAATAACCTGCCTTGCTTAAAAGTTGACAAAATTAATAAAGTTTTATTTTCTTATTTACTTTAGGTATCTATTAAGATTACAATCGAAATATGAATTACGTATGGGTTGGATGGCTCATAATAGGAATGATTTTTTTAGCCATTGAGGCAATTCATCCTCACTGGATATTATTCTGGTTTGCTATTGGAGCAGTTGCAGCTGCCGCTATTTCCGGTAATTACTCCTTTAATGTTCAAGCTTTAACTTTCTTTTTAACCTCACTATGTTTAGCTTATATCGGACGCCCCATTGTAGTTAGAACTCTTCAGCCAAAGAAAACAAAAACCAACGTAGAAAACTTTATCGGGCGACAAGAAGAGGTAATCGAAGATATCGATAACAATAAAAAAACAGGGGCTATTAAAATATATGGCACCCATTGGCATGCTAGGAGCATCGAGGATTCGATAACCATAAAATCAGGTACAAAGGTCGAAATAGTCAGCTTTTCCGGTTTAACAGCAATAGTTAAGCCGGCTTAAAAAAGGAGAATAATCATGTCCGCCTTAATTATCATCTTCTGGGGAATAGTACTTTTCTTTTTACTAATCATGGTGCTAAGTAGCGTCAAGATTGTCCCTCAAGGCTACGCCGGAGTAGTAGAGCGTCTAGGAAGGTATGTCAGAACAGCTGATGCCGGTTTGGTAATGCTATCTCCATTTATTAGCAGCATGCGTTTAGTTAGCTTAAAAGAGCAGGTAGATGAATACGAACCGCAAGCGGTAATAAGTAGCGATAACGTTGGTGTAAAGATCGATGCCGTACTATATTTCCACATTGTATCTCCCCAAAAGAGTATTTATGAAGTAGAAAACTATGTTGCGGCTCTAGAAATACTTACCATGACAACCCTAAGAGATATTATCGGGGAAATGACTCTTGATGATTGCTTAACCAGCCGCGAGCGAATTAATGCCCGCTTGCGCGGAGTACTTGACGAGTGTACAGAAAAATGGGGCTTAAAAGTAACCCGTGTTGAGATAAGAACTATCGAGCCACCAGAAGACGTGCGTGTTGCTATGGAAAAACAGATGCGTGCTGAGCGGGATAAAAGAGCCGCTATCCTAGAGGCTGAAGGGGCTAAACAAGCAGCTATACTTAAGGCTCAAGGAGAAAAAGAAGCTAATGTGACCATGGCTGAGGGCGAAAAACAAGCCGCCATTCTAAAAGCCGAAGGTCAATCAGAGGCTTATAATAACATGTTTAAGGCCATAAAGAGCAGTGCTATTGATGAGAAAGTCATCGCTATAAAATATCTGGAAAGCATGGAAAAAGTAGCTAATGGCAATTCTAATACCATAATCCTGCCCTATAACACCACTTCGGAGCTAGGAGTGTTTTCAGGTATCGGCCAAGCTTTAGGAATTACCAACAAGATTAAAGACGGCCACAAAGTTAAACCTGCAGTGAAGAACTAAACTATTTTCATAACTTTCCGATACAATAATTGTTATGAGAATATTGCTGCATACTTGTTGTGCTCCATGTTTAATATCGCCGCATAAAAGTTTATCTGAGCATGAGCTGACTTGCTTTTTTTATAATCCCAACATTCACCCTTTGCCGGAATTCAAAGAAAGACATAAATGGGTAGATAAATATTGCTCCCAAAACGGCTTAGATTTACTTTCATATGAATACAATCCCACTACCTACTTAGATAAAGTAACCTTCGATTTAGAAGAGCGCTGTCAAAAATGCTACGAACTTCGCCTTTTTGAGACAGCCCGGGTAGCTGATATGCAAGGCTTTGATGCTTTTACCACCACTTTGCTATCAAGCCCGTATCAAAAGCACGAACTAATCCAAGAGATTGCTTCAAAAGCGGCACGCCAATATAACATCGCTTTCTATTATGAAGATTACCGGCCGATGTATAAGGAAAGTGTCTATTTATCTAAAGAGATGGGGATGTACCGCCAAAAATACTGCGGCTGCATTTACAGCCTAGACGAAAATCCTAAATTAGCTAACCTATATTTAGATGAGAGGAAATCATTAGAGCTCTAGAGCGTTAGAGCATTAGGGATTGAGTGCACATATACCAATACTAACTCTCTAAATCTATTATGCTATTCTGTCCTTATGAAAACTTGTCTTTTTGATTACAAGCTTCCAGAAAACCTCATCGCTCAAAAGCCAGTTGAACCTAGAGATTCTTCCAGATTGATGGTCCTTGACCGTCAGAATAATTCTGTTGAGCACAAGAGATTTAGCGCTCTGATCGATTATATAAAACCCGGCGATTTGTTGGTTGTTAATGACACTCGGGTATTACCGGCTAGATTGTATGGTAAAAAAACGGATACAGGCGCAAAGATAGAACTACTCTTACTAAAGGAAGTAAAAAATAACCTCTGGGAAGTACTTGCAAAACCAGCCAAAAGACTTAAAATTGGCTCTCAAATTGAGTTTGAGGAAGGACTTAGCGGAATAGTTGAACAAGTTTTAGAAGATGGCCGCCGTCTAATACGCTTCATCCTGAATATAGGGGCGTATTGCAATACGCCCCTGACGGTTAAAAAAATCATTGAAGAAATTGGAGAAGTACCTCTTCCTCCCTACATAAAGACTCCTCTAGATGATAGCGAACGCTATCAAACAATTTATTCTAAAAATGCTAACTCGAAAGCAGCTCCAACCGCCGGATTGCATCTTACGGATACGTTGATGAAATCTATCTTAAAAAAAGGAGCCTTTTTTACAAGTGTCACATTGCACGTTGGCCTAGATACATTTCGGCCAGTAACAGCGGTAGAGGTAGAAAAACACAAAATCCATAGTGAAGGCTATGCTGTGCCAAAATTAACTCTTGAGAGAATCCGTCAGGCAAAAAATACCGGAAACAGAATAATTGCGGTAGGCACAACCTCGGTTAGAGTCTTAGAAACTATTTCTTGCCAAATTGATTCCAGAAAAAGCCTATCAGGTTCAACAAAACTTTTTATTTACCCGGGTTATAAGTTTAAACTAGTTGATGTCTTGTTAACCAACTTTCATTTACCGCGCTCGTCTCTATTAATGCTGGTATCTGCTTTTGCCGGAACACAATTCGTCAAAGAAGCCTACAGCCAAGCTATCAAGGAAAAGTATCGGTTTTTCAGCTTCGGGGATGCTATGCTTATAAAATGACGTGGTATCTGCACCAGGGGTTGAAATGATGATAATTAGCACATACCACGTCAAACTAGGGTGTAACTTTTATTTTATTACTTTTGATATCTAAAGCGTTTTGCCGCGCTTTAGTCATTTCTTCTGTGTATTGCTTAACTAATTTGCTACCATCAGGTTTTTGGGCAATCAATTTAACCAGCTGAGAGGCAGCTAATCCTAAGATTCCTTCGGTCATATATGCTGAAGCAGGAACTGGGCGTCCAGAGCTTTTATCAAAGAAACTGATAAGAACAGCTTTGCTTTTATCTAGAGGAGTAACTACTACAACCTTGTAATTAGCAACATCTAGAGAATATCCTGATGGCTTGGAAGTAGCTGGTGCCGATTGGTTTTCGGCTAAAGCTAAAGTCGAAATGAAAGCTATAATCAGTGTTAGTACAATGATACGTCGCATAGTGCCAAATCCTTTCTACAATATTTATATCGGCATCTAAACAAGCAAACTTGAGCACTCAGAGTGATTTTTTTTATAAAGCATTTTCTGGTATAGTTCCACTCAATGGAAAATATTCGCAACTTCGCCATATTAGCCCATATAGATCATGGTAAATCTACTCTTGCAGATAGAGTTCTAGAGATAACTCACGCAATCCCGGAACGCCAGATGAGACAACAGTTCTTAGACCGGATGGACTTAGAGCGAGAGCGCGGAATTACTATTAAGGCTCAAACTGTACGTATCAAATATCGTTCAGAAGACGGCATTAACTATGTTTTCAACTTAATAGACACCCCTGGCCACGTCGATTTTACTTACGAAGTCTCCCGTAGTCTAGCTGCTTGTGAGGGTGTTCTTTTAGTCGTTGATGCAAGCCAAGGAGTAGAAGCCCAAACAGTAGCTAACGCCCATTTAGCAGTGGCTAATAACCTAACAGTAATTCCGGTAATAAATAAAATCGACCTGCCCAACGCCGATCCCGAAAAAGTGGCCTCCGAGGTAGAAGAAGCCTTGAGCTTGCCCAAAGTAGATGCCATCTATATATCTGCTAAAACCGGCCAGGGAGTAGAAGAGTTGCTTAAAAAAATAATAGAGAAAATCCCTGAGCCTAAATATGACAATAAAGCCCCGCTTAAATCCCTTATTTTTGATTCGGTCTTTGATAAATACCGGGGAGTTATCATCTATACTAGGCTGTTTGAAGGACAAGTAAAACCCGGCGATCGCATTAAATTAATGGCTACTAAAACCATTCACGAAGTTGAGGAAGTAGGTTATCTGCTGCCTGACCCTAAGCCCAATAAACAATTAGTAGCCGGTGAGGTAGGCTACATTATTGCCGGCATCAAAAACTTAGAAGAAACCAAGGTGGGAGACACCATCACCTTAAGCGATAACCAAGCCAGAGAACCTTTGCCGGGTTATAAAGAAGCCAAACCGATGGTTTTTGCCGGCCTTTACCCTGCTGATGGCGAGTTATTCGAAGGACTAAGAACGGCCTTGGAAAAGCTTCGGTTAAACGACCCTTCTTTTGTATACGAACCAGAGTCATCAAATGCGTTAGGCTTTGGTTTTCGCTGTGGTTTTTTGGGACTGCTTCATATGGAAATCATAAAAGAGCGCCTTGAGCGGGAATACCAACTAGAGTTAATTGCCACTGCCCCTTCAGTTGCTTATCGCATTACTAAAACTAACGGCCAAGTCCAAGAACTAAAAAACCCTTCAGCTATGCCAGTCAGTCATGAAATTGCCAAGCTGGAAGAGCCCTATGTGTTGGTAACCGTCATTACCCCACCGGATTACATTGGAGCCATTATGGAGCTGTGCCAAGACAGGCGCGGAACATTTTTAAATATGATTTATCTAAGCCAGAGCAGAGTAGAGCTTAAGTACGAAATGCCATTATCTGAGATACTGATAGATTTCTTCGACCAGTTAAAATCTAACAGCAAAGGCTATGCAAGCCTTGATTACGAACATATCGGCTATAAACTAACTGAGCTGGTAAAGGTAGATATACTAATCGGTGGAAAAGCAGTGGATTCTTTATCCTCGGTTATGTCTAAGGATAAAGCTTACTACAGAGGGCGCCGTATTGTAGAGAAGCTAAAAGAAGCTATACCCCGACAGCTTTTTGAAGTACCTATTCAGGCTGCTATCGGAGCTAAAATCATCTGCCGGGAGACGGTAAAGCCTCTTAGAAAGGACGTAATCGCCAAACTCTATGGCGGAGACGTAACCAGAAAAAGAAAACTGCTGGAGAAGCAAAAAGCCGGTAAGAAACGGATGAAGATGCTAGGCCAAGTAGAACTCCCCCAAGAAGCATTCATTAGCTTTTTAAAGGTCGATAAGTAGCTATATATACTTCTTCTTCGGCAGTTTTTTCTCAAAGAGGCCTTTTTGGAACAAGCGCAGCCAGATTTTCGGGCGCAGAAGGTTTTTACAAGAGACGGTATTTTCTAAAACGCTCACTGCTAAATCCCCAAGATATTTATCTTTTACAGCAGTACCTACTAGGAACCTTTGAAACGGAGGCCAAGCTAGTGAGGCTTTTACCCTATGAGCCAGCTTAAAATCACCATACTCTTTCTTAATAAACTTATTGTAATCATTTAGAGCTTTAAAATTATATGGCTTGGTTTTAAGAACGTTGGTTAAAGCCTCGGCTGCTACCTGGCCGCTTTTCATAGCATAAGAGATTCCTTCACCGGACAAAGGATAAATCAAATCGGCGGCATCACCTACAAAAAGCACTCTGTTATGAACTAATGTTTTTCGAGGATAATTCATTCTCAAAGGATAGGATTCAGCTTTTGTCACCTGCCTTGCCTCTTTTAACATCTTATTTAGTGGCGGCATAGTAAGAAACCTTTTATATAACTCTAAAACCGACAGATTATACTTCTTTAAATAGCTAATATCAGCTCCGGCTCCTACATTGGCGCTAGTTGGACTTAGGGGGAAAATCCAACCATAACCATAATAGCCGCTATCCTCCATTAAAAACTCCAGGTCTTTACCAATGCCGGTTACATTTTCAAAATAGGCTCTGGTAGCTATAGTTTCCGCTTTAGAATAACTGGGGTTTATCTTGCGGCTAAAACTTCCTCCTGAACCATCAGAAGCAATAATGAATTGGGCATGCACAACTTGGTTATCAGAGAGCTTAACAAGATAGGAACCATCTTTGTTTTCATCTATTTCGATTGCACCAACAGGCATTAATAGCTTGGTACCGGCATCTTTGGCGTGATTTAGAAGCATTTCATCGAAATCCGATCGTTTAATAACATAACCGTAATCTTGATTTTTATCATGAAACTGAGAGTAAACAACGCCATTATTAGAATAGATTTTATAACCGTAGAACTTAAAATGCGGTAGAGATTCGATCTTTTCTTTAAGTCCCAGTTCATTAATAACTTCTACCGAATGAGCAGTAAGTCCTCCACCGCAAATCTTATCTCTTGGGAACTTTTCTTTTTCTACCAGTAGGTGATCAATCTTATTATGAGCCAAAAAACAAGCAGCTGTTGAACCGGCAGGACCGGCACCTACTATCAATACATCTGTCTTAATAAGATCTCTCATTTTAAGAACTTGGAAAGAGCATCTTCTAATTCATCTAGATATTGCTCTAGTTGGCCTTCCTTGCTAGCTTTTACTACACAATCTTCTACATGCCCCTTGAGAACGCAAAGTCCTACTTTATCTAGAGCAGCCCTGACAGCGGCAATTTGGACAAGGATGTCGATGCAGTATGTTTCTTTCTCGACCATCTTTTGGATACCAGTCACTTGCCCGGCTATTCGGTTTAATCTCTTAGTACAATTCTCTTTTACCTTAGGCAACATCTTTATACCTTTTGTCTTTAGAATAATATATCATTAAATCATGAATAAAGTATCGATATTAATGGCTTTTACCGGCGGAATATTATCGTTTATTTCACCCTGCTTTTTGCCCCTTCTACCAGGATATTTATCTTGGATTACAGGACAAACATCATCTAAGCCAAACTATAAAGCAGTCATTATCCCCGTATGTTCTTTTATACTTGGATTTTCGGTGATATTTGTAAGCCTGGGGGCCTCGGCTACCTTTTTGGGAAGCTTTATCGCCACTAACAGAATAATCCTGTCTCAAATCTCAGGAGTAATAATCATTATGGCAGGACTGTCAGTTGCAGGATTACTCAAAATACCAATTCTTAACAAACAAAAAAGCTTCCTTAATAAACCGGCAAAACAGGGCAGCAACTTTTTGTTAGGGATGGCTTTTTCGCTAAGCTGGACTCCTTGTATCGGTTTTATTTTGTCATCTATCTTAATTTATGCAGCTAATGAGAAAACTTTTACTACAGCAATATTATTACTGCTTGCCTACAGCGCCGGTCTAGGAACCTGTTTTTTATTAAGTGCCCTGCTATATGCAAAACTGGCCACTACTTTTTCCTTTATCAAAAAGCATTACAAAGCCATTAGTGTCATCAGTGGATTACTACTGGTTTCCATGGGGTTGTTACTCATCTTTAACCAGTTCTACATCGTAGGAAGGTTACTATCTAGCCTACCATTTCCCTTACCAACATTCTAGTCAACTCTTCTAGGCATTCGGCCGGCATATATTTATCGGCGTTAGCCGAAAATAAAATCTTAGCACTTGGACCAAACTCCTCATCAGGCTTATATATCAGACAAGCTAATTTTATATTGGCAAAAGGCTCAAACTCTAAAGCAATATCAGCAGAAGTTTCCCCGCTGAATTGGGCGCCATCTAGCCTAGACAATATATCATCCTGATTTTGAAGAACTTTTTGCCAGTTTTTAGCTAAAAATCCCTCTTTTGCATGAGCAAAATAACCAACATGACCGCCGGTACCAAAAAAAGATTTGTAAGGCTTAAAAGCAATGTCCATTGCTTTATCACCAGGCGACAATAAAGCATTTAGCAACATTAGACTAACTAGCCCAGAAGTAAGTTTGCCATCAAAAAAAACACCCTTTCTGGTAATGTGATATTTTTTTTGAAGCATTTTGACTTCCAGGGAATCGTCAGAAGAATTATATTTTGCTTTTAGTCTTCTAGCAGCTTGTTTAAAAGAAATATTCTTAACATCTTCAAGTAATGTCTTAATTGCTTCAGTGTAGTTATCCATGGCAATAAGATACGCTACTTTTAAAGATCTAGGAAGTCGTCGACAGTTTTGATGCTACGCAGTTTATCTTTGAATTTTTTTACTTCGTCATCTTTAGTTGATACCCGTCTAATTGCAACCTGGGAGCCGCAATGGTCGCATTTAAATACATAGAGAATCCAATTAATCCCTAAATCTCCAACTATGCAATGTGTATAACCGCAACCCGGACATTTTGTTTTGTACATGGTTCCCTCAATTATCCTTACGTTTTATATATCGGATAATTAAGGAAAAAGATTAAATATTTTCTTAAATTAAGATTGCTTTTAAACTACGCTATCTAGTCACTAAAGCCCGGGCTATTAACGTCCAAATGAAAACTACAATAGTAGCACCTAGAATACCGGCTAGGAAACCAAACGGCTGGCTAAAAGGCTGACTCCAGGAAGAAGGTCCGAATCCAAATAAAGCTGTTCCTAGTAGTGCCCCTATAAAACCCACAATTATGGTAGCGATAATGCCCCCCGGCATCTCCTCTGGAATAATAGCTCTGGCAATAGCACCAATTATTAAGGCAATAATCACCGCCCAAATAATAGCCCACATATGCGTCCTCCTAACGCTCTAACTCTCTAACGCTCTTTTTCCCATAAACATTAGTTAGCTAACAGTGAAAATGCGACAGGAGTATTTGTGCCGAATTTTTCTTAATGCCATCGATATTATTTCCCAAGCCACATTTTTCCCGGTAGTTTTCTGGAATTGTTGCCAGGAAGGAGAACCATTTACCTCTAAAACATAATATTTTTCGTTTTCGCATATTAAATCAACACCAGCGTAATCTAACCCGACTATTTGAACTGCCTTAACAGCCAAGTCACGAAGCTGCTGATTTAACTGAACCTGCTTAGACCTTCCTCCAAGAAAAATATTTGTTCGCCAATCACCTTTGGCAGCAAAACGCTTCATTGCTCCAACAACATTATCTCCTACCACAAAAACACGAAGGTCTTCTTTATTAGACTTGATATATGGTTGCAGAACAATACAGCCATAGTGATTTATTAGCTTTATTAGAGCTTTTTTAGCTGACGCTTTATTGCTAATTCTGATGACGCCACTTCCCAAATCAGCATATGCCGGTTTAGCCACAATCTCTTGGTAACTAGAAGCAAAATCAAGCGCTAAAGATAACCGTTGAGTGGCCAACATGGGAACAACCGGCAGTCCAAAACGGCTCAAGTTGAAATTAGTCAAAAACTTGCTCTCTGAGATTTGCAGACCATAAGTGGAATTGATAACAATATTACCAATAGCTTCGTAACGCTGAAGTAATTCAAACTGAAAATCTAAGTCACCTTCTTTGTTGAGACGTCTCAAGATTAAGGCATCATATTCTTGGGCAGCTAGATTATCAATAGTTATCAAGTTTTTTTGATTTGAGGAAAAACCACACAAATCCAAAGGATTTATCCAGCTCACCACCGCCCTATCAGCACCAGATTCAAATAAATCGGCACTGTCATAATCCCTGCTTATGTTACTTGTAACTATAGCTATTTTATACATACCGCCTGCTTAAAGAAAAAGGTCATTCCAACCCTTTTTATGCGAATCGGAATGACTAGTACCACTGTCAAGATTTCTTAGCCTTCTTTATTAGGTTGCGAACTTTTTGTCCCCCTTTGTGCCCTATTTCTTCAAAGAAAGGAGAACCGTATTTTTGACGCACTGCCAGGCCACCTTTTTTCCCGCCTTTTTTACCGATTTCCTCATAAAATTCGTGTCCATACTTCTTGCTTACGGTTAGGCCGCCTTTTCTTCCTGCTTCCTGTACAGTCATTTTTCCTTTAGCCATTATTAAAACACCTCCGTCACTATTTACCTTAACTGGTTTCGCTTTTACCCCCTGTCCTGGGGTTTTAAACAAACTTTTGCGCGGGTAAAACAAAGACAAAAATATCATGATTAAAATTGCTGCTATGGGCGACCTGCACTGCCCAAGAGGTATTAATATAATTACTTCTGCTTTAGAAAAAATTAACAAAAAAGCAGATTTTCTAGTCTTAGCCGGAGATTTAACTCGGTCCGGTACCCTTAGCCAAGCATATTGCCTGATAGATGAGCTTAAAAAAGTTACCATTCCCATTTTGGCGGTTTTAGGCAATCACGAATATCATCACGGTAAGCAAAACGAAATAAGAAAGTTATTAATTGAAAATAACGTGATAATTCTAGACGGAAAATCCGCTACTTTTCAAATAGGTAAACGTACTATCGGTTTTGCCGGAAGTAAAGGTTTTTGCGGTGGATATGATAAAGCTCAAATCCCAAACTTTGGAGAGCCTTCATTAAAAGGTCTAGTTGATGAACTAAAACATGAAACCAGAAAAATAGAAAAATCCCTTAAACAATTATCTACTGATTATAGGGTTGTGGTATTGCATTACTGCCCTACCCGGGCGACGTTAGGGACAGAGAATAAAGAGATTTATTTTTTTCTAGGAAGCTCGCTTTTAGCTAAACCAATTGATAAATACAAACCAGATATCGTTTTTCATGGGCACTGTCACTTTGGCAAACCCCAGGGAACAACCCCCGGTGGGGTAAAGGTGATAAACGTGGCCTTGCCCCTAATCAAGAAACCCTACCAAATTATCACCCTAAAGTAGCCCTTATCCCTCATCCCTTTTCCCTACAAGCTACGCCGCTCTTTTGCAAGCTAATGCAACATCCATTAGCTGGGAAATAAACCAGTCCGGTATATAGCTAGCTTCTATTTCGGTTTGGGCAAATAGAAAAAAACTTAGTATTCTTTTAGGATATCTTCTAGATTTTTTAATTAAATAATTCCAGTCGAGATCTCCATTAATTCCGTTTAGCACCGAAATTGCATCATACCAATCCGCCGGACGGGTCTCCTTTAGAGCATGTATTTTTATCATTATCAAATCCTCAGCAGAGACTACTTTGAACTCGTGTCCCATAATTTGTATGATATTGGCCCTGTTGAGGATATCTTCATCAAGAGCAAACTCTCCTTTAGCAGCAAAAATCAAATCCACCTGAACACCGTTTTTAGACGCTTGGAACAGCCAGGTACCATCAGTACGCTTAGTCGTCCAGCCAGATTTTAACAAGGCAACCAAAGCCCGGTCGGCGTCTTTGGGATAAATTAAAAAATCAATATCTTTTGTGGCCCGCTGCCTCCCGTAGGCCCAGACAGCAATGCCCCCAAAAACAACAAAGTCGATGTTTAATTGTTCCAAAACATCTGCAGCTTGGCGAAAAAATGTAAAATCTTTATGGCTTAATTCGTTCATCTGTTGATTGTACCCTTGTGGCACGTGATTTAATTACTGCACTTGAACAAAGCAACCAATTATGGTAGCTTATTAACCTGCATCTTATATAAAGATAAAGGAAAATATGGCAAATATAAAATCACAAATCAAAAGAATAAAGCAATCAGAAGTCGCGGGTAAAAGAAATACAGCTTATAAATCCGGCTTAAAAACCGATATAAAAAAATTCTCTCAAGCCCTAGAGGCTAAAAAAAAGGATGGGGCAGCCACTCTTTTAGCTAAAACAATTAAATCTTTAGATAAAGCATCGTCAAAAGGTATCATTGCCAAAAATCAAGCTGCTCGCAAAAAATCCAGTCTAACAGTTAAGCTTAATAAGATGAAATAAAAATTCCTGCCAGCAATCTTTCCATAACAAACTCAGGTTTGTTTTTGCTTGTCTTTAATTGATAATCACTATCAACTAACAAGGAAAAAATCCTTTTCAAGTCATTAGGCGCAAATGAGTAGCTTTGCTCCATATAACGCTTAGCAACAAACGGCGGAAGCTTAATTTTAGAAGAAATATCTCTTAGAGCATAACCTTGTTCTACTAATACTTTTGTTTGATTTAGTAGTCTAAAATGCCTGGCTATCATATGTAAAATCTTTAATGGAGCCTCGATATGCCAAAGAGAGTGGAGGTAGTTTAAAGATAACGATAGGTTTTTTTCTGATAAGGAATCTACTAAATCAAAAATGCCCTTTTTAGCCGTATTGCTGGTTAGACAAGCAATATCATCGAGACTCATTTCATCTTTTTCTAAGTAATATAAGCTGAGTTTTTCAATCTCATTGCTTAAATTAGCCAAATCATCACCTACTACTTCGTATAAGTAGTGGCTAGCTTCTAATGATACTTTTTTATTCAGAGTAGCAAAGCGCTTTTTAATCCAAGGGCCGTATTGTCCTTTTTTAGGGCTTAGGTATTCAAAAAAATACTTTCTTTTTTTAGCTTCTGCCTCTAGTGCATTTGATTTCGCTAATTTAGAAGCAACGAGTACTAAAATAACATCCGGCCAAGGTTTTTTTAGATAAGCTACCAGTTTCTTTTGGTCACCTATTGCAAGTTTGTCAACATAGCGGAATATAATTAGCTTTTTCTCAGTTGTAAAACCCCGGGTAGCTGCCGCCTGCAAAACCATGTCCGCATTATGAGTTGGCGCTTCGAATTGAGTGCAATTAAGGCAAGCCTGGCTATCTTTAGCAAAGCTTTGCCTAAGACGCCTTAGCGCCTCTTCGACTAAAAAAGGCTGATTGCTATAGATATAGTAAACCGGTTTATATTCGCCCGCCATTACCTTAATCCATTTAAATAAGTCATAAACTGAAAAGTTATATAGTTTGTCGAAAATATTACACTGAAAAGACTAACCATCAAATAGACCAAAAGCTCGCGCTCTTTAGTGATCAAAGGAGCAACTACTAAAATAACTACCCCCACGTGCATCAGAGAGCTTAGCAGCCAAACACTAGTAATATTATAAAAAGGTTTAATAAAGTCGATATTGATATTTAGCCACAGGAACAAAAAACCGATTATCATCATAGCTGCAACAATCATCGCTAATAAAAATACTCTGGTGGTCTGAGAGATTGTCTTTAGGCGAAAAACATAGAAAGGCACCACTAAAATCAACATAAATGCAACCAGGGGCATAAAAACAACAAAATAAAATAATGTAAATACCTGCAAAAAGTTAAGCAGGACATGAGTGTTGCCGCTGCTACCCACCACAAAAGGCCGGCTTATAAGAACCAACACCGGCAAAATAGCCACTATGGCCGAGGCTATATATATAGATACTTTTTTTAAGGGCGATATATTCATTAATTACTCGAAATTATCCTACCGTTACTGGTAAAGACAATTGTACCATCTTTGTCTGTGCGATAAATCTTAGAGCCGATACCTTTAATCCGACTTAATAGTGATCTATTAGGATGACCGTATTCGTTGTGACCCACTGAGATAACCGCCAGCTTAGGCCTGGCTTCTTGTAAAAAATTTTTAGATGTTCCTAGACCGCTTCCGTGATGAGCTACTTTTAGTACATCACAGCTAAGGTCTGCTTTAGGCAGAAGCTCCTGCTCAAAACCACTATCGATATCGCCGGTAAAAAGAAATCGAGCCTGGCCATAAGTTAACTTTATGACAACCGAATGATTATTTTCGGTTTGGGCTAAATTGGTACATGTTGGACTTAATATATAAAACCTAGCTTGACCCAGCTTAATTAAGTCGCCTTTGTTAACTATCTTCTTTTTTATGCTCTTATGTTTTACAAGCCGCATCAAGGATAATTGCTCCGAGCTATCGGAGGGAAAACTATTGCAGACTAAAAGCTTTACTCTAATAGAGTCAACAGTTGCCAACAAACCTCCTATATGATCATGATCACCATGAGTTAAAACCACTAGGTCTAGTGTTTTAATCCCGCGGTGAAGCAGGTAGTCTTTTACTTGACTCCTATCGGCCCCGCCATCTATTAAGCTATTGTAGCCTTGGTTTTGAATAAGGATACTATCGCCTTGGCCAACGTTGATAAATGTAACCTTAAGTCCAGCCGGCTTAGCTTGACCAAGCGACCAAAAAGAAACTGTGCATACAAAGACCAGTACAATTATCAAAACACGATTAAACCTAAAGGTAATCTCTCTTTGTTTGAAATACTTAAATACGAAGATAATTGCCGGATAATAAAGAACTACTAGCCAGATGGGAACAGTTGGAAAATAAACCCAGGAAAACGAAAAGTTGGCAAATACATAAGCTATCTTTAAGATATACAAGGCAAAAACTCGCCCAATTGTTGGAGAAAAGACAGTGAAAAACATCAAAGGACCAAGGGCTGGAACCGCCAAAATATTAACCACCACAGCACTTAATGAAAGTTGGCCAAAACACAGTCCAATAAGAGGAGCAACTCCTATTTGAGCTGCTAAGGATACGCTTAAAGCATTTTTAAGCTTAGATGGGAGATCTTTAAGAAGATCAAATATTATTGGGCTTAAATATATTAAGAAAAAGATGGCCAGGCAAGACAAAATAAAACTTAAACTAAAGAGCATAAAAGGATCGTATATTAATAAAATAAACATTGACGCTGCTAGAGCAGTTAGAATATTTTTCTTTCGCCCATTAATCCAGGCCAGTAAAAGCATAATAGCCATAACCGATGAACGCAAAACAGGCGGAGCAAACCCTGATAGGGCGCTATAAAATAAAAGACTTAAAGCCACCAAGATTATCTGCAATCTAGGCGAGCTTTTTAAAAATCGCAAAATAAATAACAATCCTAAAACTATTACTCCCACATGGAGGCCAGAGACCGACCACATATGAGCCAGACCGGCACTTCGAAGATTGTCTTTGTCGGTATCGCTGATTGCAGAGATATCTCCTGTTAGCGCTCCCAACATTAAAGCTCTCGGTGCATCTTTATTTACCAATATATGACGCTTAATATTTTGCCTAATCTTTCCGATAATTTTTAGCTTTGAGCTAAAAAGATACGTTAGACGGCTGGGGGTTATTTTTGCTTGGACTTTTTGACGATAATAATAACTCTTTGCTTTTCCTTCAATTACTAAAACCCTACCTTCTAACAACACCGACTGGCCATAGACAGGGCTAGATTTTGAGCTGACCAGAATTAGCTCCGAATTAGGGTAATCCTTGCCTAAATAATTTATCCGGGAAGTTTTGACAGTAAAAGTATTGCCAAAAGAAGAGCTTGTGATCTTGGAACAAACATATCCCTTAACAGCAACAAAAGCTTTTTTATTGGCTAATTTATACAATTGGCTAGACTTCAAATCATTGATCTGGTAAGAGGTAAGATACAATCCCAAACTAAAAAAAACAAATAAACTAATTAGCCAAACTAAGCCCTTTTTATTTATAAAAATAATTAATAAGAGCAAACTAACTGCAAGCAAAACTGCTGCTATTATCAGAGATACTTGTAAGTAATCAGAGATTAATATTCCTACTATAAGAAATGCAAGCAGGTAGACTACTTTATCTTGCCGGCTCAATTAAGGCTGGCCTCTTCTTTTATTTTACTGAACTTTTTAGGACCGATTCCTTCTATTTGAGAAAGCTCATCAATACTTTTTATAGACCCTTGTTGTTTCCTATAATCAACTATTCTTTCAGCCAAAGTAGGACCAACACCCGGCAACTCTTCTAATTCCTTTTCGCTAGCTGTGTTAATGTTAATTTTGCCGTTCGCACTTTGGCCACTTTGGTTTCCTGTTTTACCTTTTTTAGGTACCAGTATTTTTTCACCATCGCTTACTTTTTGCGCTAAATTTAAGCTTTCTTTGTCAGCGTATTTATTAAAACCGCCAGCGGCTTTTACGGCATCCACTATCCGACTGCCATCTTTTAGATTATATACAGAAGGCCGCCTCACTTGGCCAGTGACATAGACCACAATAGCCTCTTCTTCTTGACGGCTAGCCACTACTGTTGAGTTATCTTTGACTTCGATTTCTTTCTGAGGCCTAAAGCTTAAGTAGAGGGTTATAGTTAAGATAATTAACACTACTCCAACAATAGCTATTGCTTGACTCTTGGTGATATTAAAATCCGATTTAATATACCAATCTACAATTCGTTGCTTTAATCCACTAAAGTCCATTTTTTCTCCTTTGTAGTTTAGCTGCGAGCAAAAATAAGCTTCTATAAATTAATTTCGCAATAGGAGAAGAAATTCCTTTATTTTTAGAGAAGAAGTTTATAGAAATAGTTAGCGGTTATTATTTTGCGACAATATTGACAAGTTTCTTAGGAATAACAATTGTCTTTATTACTTCTTTGTCTTCAAGAAAACTCTTAGTTTTATCAGAAGCCAGGGCGGCTTCTTTCATCTCTTCTTCAGATACTCCTTCAGGGACTGTTATGCGGTCGCGTACTTTACCGTTTACCTGGACAATCAAGGTAATCTCTTCGGCTTTAGCCATTTCTTTTTTATAAACAGGCCAGCTTTGGCGATGGATACTTTCTTTTTCTTCTAGCTTGCTCCACAGCTCCTCGGTTAAGTGAGGGATAAAAGGAGAGGATAGGATAAGTAGTGTCCGTGTAGCTTCATTAAGCACTTTTTTGTTAGGTTCACTTTGCTCATTATATTTAACCATGTCATTAACTAATTCCATTAAAGCAGAAATAGCAGTATTGAAATTAAAGCGGTTTATGTCATCTGTAACCCGTTTAATTGTTTGATGAATCATCCTAAGTAAATTATTGGTTTTCGGGGACGGGGCATCCCTATCTGAAAAGATGTCTGTCCCCTCTTTGGGACCACTCGCACCCTCAGCCTTTACCATATTGATAAGCTCAATGTTGTTTCTAACCAATCTCCAGAACCTATTTAAGAACCTAAAGGAGCCCTCAATTCCGGCATCGGACCAATCAAGATCTTTTTGTGGCGGCGAGGCAAATAGAATAAAAAGCCTGGTAGCATCGGCACCGTATTTATCCATCATAAAAGTAGGATCTACTACATTGCCTTTAGATTTACTCATTTTGGCACCGTCTTTTATAACCATTCCCTGAGTTAGTAGATTGGTAAATGGCTCATCAAAATCAAGCAAACCTAAATCTCTGATAACCTTGGTAAAAAAACGAGCGTACATAAGATGCATAATGGCATGCTCAATACCGCCAATATATTGGTCAACAGGCATCCAGTAGTTTACGTCATCAGTATCAAAAGGCCCTTTATCATCCTTTGGCGAACAATAACGCAGAAAATACCAGGAGGAATCGATAAAAGTATCCATGGTATCGGTCTCCCGTCTGGCGTCTTGTGCTCCGCATTTAGGGCAAGTTACCTCAACAAACTCTTGGGATTTAGCCAAGGGAGAGCCTGCAACTCCACTTACCTTGATGTCGTCAGGCAGTAGCACCGGTAGATCTTCATCTGGCACCGGCACCGTGCCACACTCCGGACAGTATATTATGGGAATGGGTGTGCCCCAGTACCGCTGCCTTGATATCAACCAATCACGCAAACGATAGTTAATAGCTTCTTTGCCAATGTTTTTTTCTTCTAAATACTTGGTGACTTTGCCGATACCCTCTAAGCTAGGCGTGCCATTAAAAGGCCCGGAATTAACCATCACTCCTTCGCCGACATAGGCTTCTTCCATCTCTAAAACGTCATTCTTAAGGCGAGCCGAAGAATCTGGAGATCCTTCGCTTTGCTCAGGATGACCAGAAGGAGGTTCAATAACGACAATTACAGGAATGCCATATTTCCTGGCAAACTCAAAGTCCCGTTGGTCATGAGCAGGAACAGCCATAACAGCACCTGTACCGTACTCCATCAAAACATAATCAGCTAGCCAAACAGGGATTCTCTCTCCATTTAAGGGATTAATGACAAAGCTTCCGGTAAAAACACCTCTCTTGGGAATCTCAGCCGAGGTACGGTCAATCTCATTTTGTTTAGCAACGTCAGCTCTAAACTTATCAACTTCTTCTTTTTGTTCTGGGGTAGTGATTTTATCTACTAAAGAATGCTCCGGAGCTAAAAGGAAGAAGGTAGCTCCGTACAAGGTATCTGGGCGAGTAGTAAAAACAGTTATTTTTTCGCCGGTGTCTGCTAAAGTAAAATCAACGTAGGCGCCTTTGCTCTTGCCAATCCAGTTCTCTTGCATTACCTTAACCCGGTTAGGCCAACCTTCTAGCTGATTTAAATCTTCAAGTAACTGATCGGCATATTCAGTAGTCTTTAAAAACCACTGTTCTAATTCTTTGCTTTGAGCCTCGGACTCGCATCTCCAGCAAAGACCAGCTTCTACCTGCTCGTTAGCTAGTACTGTCTGGCAAGACGGGCACCAATTGACCTTGGCTTTTTTACGGTAAGCCAGCCCCTTTTCATAGAATTTTATGAAGAGCCATTGACCCCAGCGATAATAATCAGGTGAAGCAGTAACTACTTGGCGGTCCCAATCGTAGCTTAAACCCAACCTTTTTAGCTGCACTATCATCCGCTCAATATTACTAAGTGTCCATTCTTTAGGTTGGGTATTGTGCTTAATAGCAGCATTTTCCGCCGGCAAGCCGAAAGCATCAAAGCCCATTGGATAAAGAACATTGTAGCCCTGCATGCGAGAGTAGCGGGCAACAACATCGCCGATAGAGTAATTGCGAACATGGCCCATATGGATATCACCGGAAGGATAAGGAAACATCTCTAGGACATAGCGCTTTTTGTGTTTAGAATCAGTGTAGCTCTTATAAATACCCTGATTTTGCCAGTTCTTTTGCCACTTTTTTTCGATTTCTTTAAACGGATATGTCACTTTTTTTGCCCGCTCTGATCGATAACTGCTACTAAAACTTTGGCCATTGTCTCCTTTGAACCCTTAGGGATTATCCATTTTAAGTATATATTTCTAGGCTCTTCCTCTATTGTATAGTTAATGCACTCGGTTTCAAATTGCTTTTTGCCTTTAGCGATAGCTACTAGTTCTTTTTTGAAGTTATCGTAATCTCTGCCAAATATTTTAGGTAAATTATCATAAAGCTCTTCTTTGCTTTTAGCTTTATATAACTTAAGCGTGGCCTTATTAACGTCAATAATGCTAAACATCTTCGCATAAGTTGACACTACTTCAGGATGCTCATCAAAATACTTTTTGAAATCCTTAATACCTGCTGATTTAAGACAATCAATAAAAGTCTTGATGTCAGAAAAATCCTCTTCCCATAAAGAAATAGGCGAATCTTCAAAAAGACTGCGGTAGCGGCTCTCACTTTTTTCTAGTGCTTTTTGAGCTTTTTTTCTCTCAGTAATATCATCTAAGACCGCTACTAGCCCATTAACCTTATCTTGGCTATCGGTTAAGGGTGCCGTTGAAAATTTAACATCAATAACTAATCCTCTGTTATTACGCATTTTTGTTTCGATGTTTGTAAAAGATTTACCTTTAACAGTAGCAGATAAGTATTGTTTTATCTCTGATCTACCTTGATCAATAGGTAAAACATTACCTACTCGCTGTGCCCTAGACCAGCCAAAAATCCTTTCTGCCGCCTTATTCCACATTGTAACTTTTCCAGATAAGTCTAAAGCGATTATGGCTTGCGGCGAGGCTTGAAAAATTGCTTTTAGGGCTTGGTTAGTTTCCTGAAGAGCTTGGCGGGCAAGTTTTTGCTCAGTAATATCTTTAATAATTACCTGAACAGCCGCCTCGCCATGATAGATGGTAGGAATAGAGGTTACCTCAGCATAAATAGAGCTTCCATCAAGTCTTACAAACCGCTCTTCAACCGTAGGAGGAGTTTTCCCTTTTTGAATTAGAGCCATTCTATCTTTTACTAGCTGAGCAGAATCCGGGTGCACAAAATCATAAATCGAGCGCCCTATGTGCTTTTCGATATTTTTTACTCCTACCATCTTGGCGGCCGCTTTGTTGGCAAAAATAACTTTTCCGTCGATATGGATGACGATGGCGTAAGGAGAACTTTCGACTAGTTTTCCATACCTCTCTGCAGCTTCCTGTGGGTACTGCTCAGTAGTAGATTTCTTGGATTTTTGAGACATTTTTATTACCACCCAATGCTTAACTATTCTATTATAGCACGTTTACCTGCAGTTGGTTATCCCTTAATTATTTCTGGCATCAGGTGTCTGATTTCTGATATACTTTCTGCGGTTTAAAAACAAGCATTATAATGAGGAGGAATATAAATGGATTTATTAGAAAAAACATTACTGTTAGGAATCGGAGTGGCTTCCTGGAGCAAAGAGAAAATCGAGAAAGTAATTGATGATTTAATTGAGCGTGGCAAGCTATCCAAAGGTGAAGGCAAAAAGCTAGCTGAGGAATTAATCGAGCGCGGTAAGAAAGATAAAGAAGCAGTAACTAAGATAGTTAAAAAAGAAGTTGAAAAAGTTCAGAATATGCGCATAGTATCTAACGACGAACTGCAAAGCTTACAAGACGAGCTAAAGAAACTAAAAGCTGAGATAACAAAATTAAAAAAATAATCTAATTCTGTTTCCCTTCTATAGCGGCTAGTAATACAGCGGCGGCTAGACCTAATCTTCTGTCTAACTGGCCGTTAGCCCCTGAAAAATCCAGAGCTAATTTATAGACAAAAGGATTAAAGTTACCTTTAAAGACAGCTACTTTTTGACCACCAACACTTACATCATAAGTTTGCGGTATTAAGTTGCTTAAGAAACGCCTAAGCAAAGCCATTAGGGTGCTGTCTTCGCTGATGGTGCCAATTTCTTTATCATCCTTATCCATAATAATCCATTCATCCTGGATTAAAGACTTAAGACCTTTCCTTTTAAGGGCTCCTACCTTTTCCCCGCTAACAGCATCTACTACATCGTAAGCCGCTTGAAAATCAAGGATTTGCCTGGCCTGAATAGTCAGTAGCTCTTGGGTCATCTCTTTATCGGTATAGAGCCGGATATCTTCTTTAAGCTTAAATGCTTTCATTTTAGAATAAAAAGCTAAGCTTCCGTCAGCAGCATTAATTGTAAAAGCTCCACCAACCAATTTAAGTACTTTCCTGCGCAAATCATACTTGTCGTGTTGAAAATTTGCATGTAACTCTGCCATGTTGCCTCCCTGATTGTATATTAGTAATCATCGGTTAACTTTAATACTAACTTAAGTATTATTTTTTGTGGAGGTAAGGGGACTTGAACCCCTGACCTCATGGCTGCCAGCCATGCGCTCTCCCAGCTGAGCTATACCCCCAAAGTCGGAATATCCTTCCACAATCTTTCTATCTGATAATATTCACGCATGTCATGGGTCATGACATGGACAATTATATCACCGAAGTCTATTAGTACCCAGTCGCCTGACTTGCCTTCTATGCCTAAGGGCTTTAGTTCTTTCTTCAATTCTTTTATAACATTATCAGCGATTACATCTACTTGACGCTTAGTGTTCCCGCTTACAATGATAAAGAAATCGGTGATGGTATTGAAGTTTCTGAAGTCTAAGATAGAGATATCTTGGCCTTTTTTATCAGTTGCTGCTTTAGCTATTTTCTCCGCAATTGTCTCAGATGATTTATCAACCATATTTCTATATGTATGGGCCCCTATTTAACAAAATCCTTACCAAGAATAATAGTTATATCGGCTAATCCGTGAGTCGAAGAATCTGTAATTTTACCAACCTTTAAAATCGATTTTATCTTCTGTGCTTTAGCTTTATAAGTATAATCGTAAACCCTTATTTCTGTTTCCTTATAATTAAATGAGTTAGCATTGGTTACATCGACTACCTCAAAATCGGATTTAATTAAATCCGATGATATGCTGGTTGCAAGACCGGGTTTGCCAATGCCGTTAAGGATGACCACTTTGACACGCTTTTTAACGAAGGATTTGCCCCATAAAATATCAATCATTTTTGCAAGCTCAAGCTTGTCAGGAGACGTAACTACCTTGCCTGCCACTGTAGTCTGCTTTGTAGGAAGGGGCAGTATGTTTATATCTTTTGTTTTTAATTTCTTGAAATCTTTTGACAGATAAACCAGAGTTTTCTTATCTATATTGGTTTTCTCGACTCGAGGCAAAAAATCGGCAATATGGCTGCGGTTAACCAGTCGCCTAAAATCAGTATCGCTCATAGAAGCATAGCTTTTAATCTCTATCCCTGTTAAATTATAGACTGTTTGAAGGGTGGGGTTTAGCCCCGCAAACATAGCCTTGCCTAGTAAATCTAGCCCTCTACCAGGCACTTGGACAGAGATATTTACATTAAAATCTATGCCATTTAGCTTTTTGTCTACCGGATTATAAACCAGCAATGTAAGCCCGCTTATGCGCTGCTCATAGCCTTTTTGTGCAATTCCCATCACCATAAAAGTTGTTTTTGGAATCGGTGGCTTCGGCTTAGCTGCAACCTCGCTAGAACCACCAGAGCCAAAATGGCTAACAGCCCAATTAGAGACAAAAATCAAAACTACGGCTGCAATTGAGGTGATTAATATTAATTTATTGCGTCTTTTGTTTTGCAGTCTGGATTGTAATCTTCTTACAGTACGAGACCTGTCAACATTGTAATCAGACATAAAAACCCTTCTTCATTATATAACGATAAACACCATCGGGTAGCAAGTATCGAATAGGCTTTTTTTGTTTAACACGTCTTCTGATATCGGTTGATGATATAGCCAAAGCTGATACTTCAAGAAAATGCACTTTAGGCTTAATATTTAATTTTTTTTCAACTTGCTCAAAATGCACCAGATCATAACCAGGGCGGGTAGCTGCAATTATGTTAGCATTCATAATTACTTTTTTTGCATCCCTCCAAGCTAGAATATCTAGTATAGCATCAGCTCCGGTAATAAAATAAAACTCTGCTTGATCTTTGTAGATATCTTTTAATTCCATTAAGGTATCCACTGTATATGTAGGCCCCGGTCTGTCTATCTCCAACCTTGATACCTCAAAATGGTTGGAATTAGAAGTAGCAATTACGGTCATGATGAAGCGTTGCTCCCTGGGGAGAATTTCCGGGTGATGTTTTAGAGCCGGAGTGCCTGCCGGCATGAAAATAACTGAATCCAGTCCGAATGTATGATAAGCTTGCTCCGCAGTTACCAAGTGTCCGTAATGAATTGGGTCAAAGGTCCCACCCATTAATCCAATCTTTAATAGGTGCCTCGTGCCTGGTGCATCGTGCCTGGAGTTTTTCATTGCCGAGTTTGACCACTGCCATAAATAACATACTTGGTAGAGGTTAAGGCCTCAAGGCCCATGGGTCCTCTAACATGCAGTTTTTGAGTGCTAATACCGATTTCTGCCCCCATACCGAACTGTCCGCCATCAGTAAAACGGGTTGAAGCATTAACATAAACTGCAGCAGCATCTACTCCTTCCGTAAAGGTTT
The DNA here is from genome assembly GCA_003599235.1 of Actinomycetota bacterium. Taxonomy (GTDB): domain Bacteria; phylum Actinomycetota; class Aquicultoria; order SURF-47; family SURF-47; genus SURF-47. Next base: position 58,976 of record QZJE01000011.1, read on the forward strand.
GAGCTGAGCTATAATCATCAGTTATTATGGCCTCTGAATGACCGGTTCCGTATTTATTGATATGAGCAATAGCTTCATCAAGCGAATCGACTACTCTTATAGCCAACTCTAATGATAGATATTCGGTATAGTAATCCTTTTCAGTAGCCTTACTTAAATCACTAACTATTGCTTGAGCCTTTTTGTCGCCATACATCTTCACTCCGTTGGCCTTCATTTCCGAGGTTGCTTTAGGCAAAAAGTCATTAGCAATATCTTTGTGAACCAGCAATGTTTCCATAGCGTTACAAACACCCGGACGCTGGCACTTTGCGTTAATTGCGATGTCTATTGCCATATCTTGGTTGGCGTCCTTATCCACATACGTATGGCAATTACCGGCAGCCGCCCATAGCACAGGTACAGTGGCCTTTTCTACCACTGCTTTTATTAATTCGTTTCCTCCGCGGGGAACAAGGACATCCAAATATTTATCAAGCTGCATAAACTTATCAGCAGTTTGATGAGAGGTATCTTCAATCATTTGCACAACACCTTGAGGTAATCCGGCTGAGATACAAGCGTTAGATATAAGCTCAACTAGTATTTTATTTGAATGATTTGCAGAAGAGCCGCCTCGAAGGATAACAGCGTTACCAGCTTTAACGCACAATGATGCTGCTTCCACCGTTACATTAGGACGAGCCTCATATATCACCCCAATGACCCCTAAAGGCACCCTTACCCGGCTAAGCTTTAACCCGTTAGCAAGCTTGCTCCCACCAACAACTTCCCCTATGGGATCTTTAAGGCTTACAATTTCTTCAGCAGAAACTGCCATTTCTTCTACCCGCTGCTTATTTAGCATCAAACGGTCTAACAAAGCCGAAGAAGTCCCTGCTTTTTCAGCCGCTTCCATATCCTTCTTGTTAGCCTCGACAATTTTAAGATAGTTATCTCTTAATGCTTTAGCTGCCGCCTTTAGAGCATTGTCTTTTATTGCCGTTGATATTGTCATCATCTGCATAGATGCGACTTTGGCTTGCCGAGCCATATTTTCTAAGCCCATTTAAGACCTCCTAATAACCACCAAGCTATCTCGATGAACAGCTTCTTCGCTTAAATCCTTTAAGTTTTTTAATTCCCTTGAACTATAGTTACTAAGCCCTCTGGCTAAAAAATCTGATCCACTTACTATATCAATAGCATCATTTACCTCAAAGTCCCCTTCGATATCAGTTACACCAACCGGCAAAAGACTACTTCCGGCCTCTACAATAGCTTTTTTAGCTCCTTCATCGATAGTAATTTTTCCTTTAGCTACCGTTGCAAAAGCAATCCAGAGTTTACGGCTTTGCACTTTTTTCTTCAATGGCTCAAAGTAGGTACCAACGTCTTTACCAAATACAACGTCTAGCAAAATGTTTTCTTTATGGCCGTTAGCAATATATACACCTGTTTGGCCCATAGTAGCAATACGTGCCGCCCAGAGCTTGGTGACCATCCCACCTTTACTAATACCACTACTAGCCCCTCCGGCAAGCCCCTCGATTTCTTTAGTTATTTCTTTAACTTTGGATATTAGTTTGGGTTGCCCACCCTTTTTTGGATCCTGTTCGTACAAACCATCGACATCTGAAAGAATAATCAAAGAATCTGCATCACATATATTACAGACAAGACCAGCTAGAGTATCGTTATCTCCTACCACAATCTCATTTACTGCTACTGTGTCGTTTTCGTTTACCACAGGAATTGCCTTAAGCTCGATAAGTGAATTAAAGGTGTTAGTTGCATTAAGATAGCTTTCCCGGTGCAGCATATCCCCATATGTCAGCAATATCTGGCCGATATTTAACCCATGCACAGAGAAAGCCGCTGCATAGATATCCATCAAAGAGTTTTGGCCAACAGAGGCAATAGCCTGCAATTTAGGTATAGAAGAAGGCTTTTGGGTAAGGCCCAAAGTTTCTAAGCCAGCCGCAATAGCTCCCGAGGTTACCAAAATAATCTCTTTGCCACTATTTTTTAAGGCAGCAATTTGACTAGCTAAGCTCGCCACTACAACCTTATCTAGCCTTCCATCAGCCTTCGTTATTATACTCGTCCCTATTTTAATAACTATGCGTTTCATCTTATCTAGTATTGTAACAAAGAAAACACTAGGCAACCGAATAACTGATGGCTTTTATGACGCATTGCGAGCCACATGAGCTGTAGCTTCAATGAGCAGTGGCAGCAAATTGGTTGATTTAACCAATTGCAAGTTCCAATTTCGCCCTGCGAAGTGAAGCGAAAGCCATAGTCGTGAGCTAAGCGGAATAAAAGTTTCAGTTGTTGGGCAAGAACTCAAACTCCCAGCCGGCAATCCTAATTGTATCCTTCTCTTTGGCTCCAGCTTTAAGTAACCTTTTATCCAGGTCAACAGAATTAAACCGTCTTTGTAAATAGCGTAGAGCTTCCGGATTTTCAATATCAGTCATTTTAACCAGGCGCTCAATTTCCTGGCCTTTAATCTTGTAAATATGTGGCTCTGGATTATCAATAGTATAATCAGAAAGTTTTTGTTTTGGCTTAAAAGCAAATATTTTAACCGTTTCCTCTTTGTCCAGCGTAGCTCTAACGAAGTTGGATTCCTTCTCTTCCGGTTTCTCAACTTGGACTTCTTTTGCTAAATATGACACTAATCGATTCAGATTCTGTCTTGTTTTGGCTGAAACAAAAAATAGCTCTTTTTTTTCTTTAGCAAAATACTTCTTCAAATCATCAAGAGTAGATTCATCAGCTATTAAATCAAGCTTGTTTCCAATTATTACCTGCTTTCTCTTAGCCAGACTTTGGCTAAAAGCTTTAAGTTCGCAATTGATAGTCTGATAATCCTGTATGGGATTTTCCCTGCTAAGATCTAGAACATGAGCTAGGATTCCAGCCCTATCAATGTGTCTTAAGAAAGCATCTCCTAAACCCGTCCCTTTGTGAGCCCCTTTTATTAATCCCGGAATATCAGCTACTACAAAACTGCTTTCATCAACACTAACAACACCTAAATTGGGAATAATGGTAGTAAATGGGTAATCGGCAATCTTGGGCTTAGCTGCCGAGATTGTACTTATTAGGCTTGATTTACCCGCATTGGGAAGACCGACTAACCCTACATCAGCTAATAGTTTTAATTCCAATTGGACGCTCAATTCTTCTGCAGGCTCGCCCTTCTGGGCAAAACGAGGTGCTTTGTATTTAGCAGTAGCAAAATGAGCATTACCCTTGCCTCCACTGCCTCCTCTGGCAGCTACAAAAACATCTTTTTTACTAACTAAATCAAAGAGGATATTGCCATTTTCATCTTTAATCAAAGTACCGGGGGGGAGTCTTAGTATTAGATCCTCGCCATTTCTGCCATGTTTATTGCGGCTAGCTCCGGCCACTCCAGCCTGAGCTTTGAAATGGCGCTTATAGTGAAAGTCCATTAATGTCTTTAAGCCTTCATCTACCGCAAAGACAACATCTCCGCCATCTCCGCCATCTCCTCCATCAGGACCACCCTTTGGACGATGTTTTTCTCTTAAAAAACTAACGGCACCACGACCCCCATCGCCACCCTTTATGTAGATTTTAGCTTGATCGATAAACATTTTCGTTTGGTCCTTGTACCTAATGCCTAGGTAATGAATAAGTTAATAGAAGAATATTATATAAAAGAAAAGCTATAACTACTTGGAATCTATCTCGAGGAACGAGGCACTAGTCACCAATTACACTAACAGTTTTTGAGCCTTTGCTTGTTTTGTTAAAAACAACCTTGCCTGTAGTTTTGGCAAAAAGGGTATGGTCGCGTCCCAGGCCTACACCAACGCCGGGCTTAATCCTGGTCCCCCTTTGGCGCACGATAATAGAGCCTGCCGGCACAGTGCCGCCGAATACCTTAACTCCCAGCCTTTGGCTGTTTGAGTCTCTTCCATTTCGGGTAGAACCCATTCCTTTTTTATGAGCCATAAAAAAACCTCGTAGTTCGTTGTTCGTTGTTCGTTGTTCGATTAATTATAACTAACTACTGGATTTCCTTCCAGAATCTGACTTCTTATTATTAGCTTTAGCTGCTGGTTTAGCTTTCTTTGGAACAGCTTTTGCTTTCGGCTTAGTTTCTTTTTTTGCTGCCTTTGCTGCCTCTTTCGCCTGTTTGTCCGGCGAAGCTTTAGCGGAGTCGGATACTGTCTTTTTGCCTTTTATGATAATACTTTCGATTTGAATCTTCGTATAATCCTGCCTGTGACCGGTTAATTTACGATGTCTTTTCCTTTTTTGGTATTTAAAAACTAATACTTTTTTACCTCTTACCTGCTCGATAACCTTGGCTTTAACAACTGCGTCTTTCACAGAATCCTTTACAAATACTTCGCCATTTTGTTCTACAAATAATACATCGGCCAAGTTAACCGTTTTTCCAGGTTCTGCGTTAATTTTATCGATTAATAAAGTATCATTTTCTTGAACTCTATATTGTTTTCCGCCTGTTTTTACAATAACATACATACATTTACCTCAATAAGCTTGCTTAATGCACAAACTCGTAATATACCAAAAAAGAAGCGAGATATCAATAAAAAAGCAGGGTAAATAACAACTTACTTGATATGAAGTTGATTACTAGCTACATTAAACTGCCTATTACCAGCCCTGTCGGTAGCATATACATAAAACCGGTATTTTCCTTTTGCCATATTAGCTCTTAGGCGATAATATCTTAGAAAACCGACCCCACTTTGACCCAAATTGATTGCCTTAACGTTTTTCCAGTATTTTATTACTTTCTTTTTGCCATTCTTCTTAATTATTTTTTTAGCTATTTTCTTAATCTTAATAATAACTGAGGCCTTACCGCCACTATAAGGATCGACTATCTTATAATATAGCTTGGCATAGCGCCCCTTCTTAACTCTTGTAAAGCGAGCTTGATAAATTCTGGGAGCATAATTGTCAACATATACTGTTTTGGTAACCGATGTTGATAAACCATTTATATTTTTTGCTATCGAATAAAGAGTGTGGGCTCCATCTTTTCCCTTAGTATTCCAGCTAACTGTATACGGCGAGGTTGTAGCAGTACCTATGTGATTAGATAAATTATTATCATAATAACTTACACTATCGATTCCTGCATTATCGCTTGCATTCGAGGTTAAAATAACGGTTCCAATTAAATAGCTACCATTTGGTGGACTTGTAAAATCGTTATTCGGAGGCTCTTGGCCAACTGGAGCATTATCGTAATTATATTCAACAGACCAATTCGACAGCGTAGGTGTTTGAGCAGAGTTGGGTGTCGATAGATTAGCTTTAAGCTTAATTGAGGGATAGATAGAAGTTGATATACCAAGATTTGCTCCATTAGAAACGTTGCTTAAAATAACATTGTCATTTGTATCTAGCACGTCAACTGCTATTGAAGTAGAGCCCGGAGTTATTTTGTTAAAAGATATTGCTCCCCAATCCCCATATACTCCTTCTGGAGCAATAGCACTTGATATAAAGCTACCGGAGGTTTTATAGGGCATACTGTAAGTTACAACAAGTTTGGGCCTCAGTGAATCGTTACTTAAATAATCTGAGCTGCAATAAAGATTTCCGATGTTAGAAGCATATCCTGAGCCGCCTTGGATTGCCCACCCATAATTTGGGGTTCCCGATAAAAAGGCAGCAACATCAGCTGTTACGTTAAAATTATGCCAGACTCCTGCCGAAGCAGTTAGAACTCTACTAGTGTAACTTGGATTAATCGATGGCCTGCTATTAAAAGTAACCGTATCCTCACTCCAGTTAGAAGTAGTTCTGTGCGCTTGAATATACCTTTGATGGATATTATTTTCATAAAACCCCGCAAAATAAAGGCCTATTTGAGCTGTGCTAAGAGAAGCTGATGCAGGAATAGAGCCCAAATCATATTTAATAAACGATGGAACCCCGTTTGAATACTCTCCAATAGCCGTTATGTAGCCGTTGTCTCCGTAATTAGTATCCGGCCCCCACCAATTGACATAAGCATCTATTCCGCTACTACCAGGCTGAAGAGTGGTAGTGTATGTCCCATTACCATTGTCAACAGTGCTATCAGGCAGAGCTCCATCTAATGATAAGTTTACGCCGCTATTAGAAACATTGGCTGAAACATTATTATAAGTACCGTCATTACTCCCATTAAAAATTGCTTGATTCCATTGACTGCTATAAGCACTTGATGAGGTAAGAAAAAAGGAGATTGAGAAGTTAGATATTAAGAATATTATCAATATAAGCACAATAACATTGGCCCAAATCGGATAATTATTAATGCGTTTCATAGCTATCCCTGTTAATCTCTCTATTAATATTATCGGCAACATAAGACGCAAATATTAGCTTTTTTTATTGCCGGCCAAGTAATTTGGCAGCCAGACCAATAGAAAATGATGCGAGCAATAATCCTCCGATAACAACCAAAGACGTTTCTTTGCTTATCGGGCCCTTGGGTTCCTCTGGTGGTATCTGCGGTATAGCAATACCAAATGGCATCGTTTTTGAGGACTTTAGTTTGCTTCTATCGAATACGACGGCGGAATCGTCTGTTCTTTTAACAACAGCTGCTAGGTAGCTAATACTTTCATGATGTTCTGCTCCATTATGGCAGGTTAGGCAAGTAGCATTAGCGTTATCGGATGAATGGTCCGTAGTGTAGTGGCAGCTATAGCAACTCTTAGGTTTATTGGCTTCGTTGTTGTGATGGATTCCAAAAGCATTTGCATGGCAAGTTGTGCAATCTATCTGTCCTTTATGTTTTTGGTAGTCTTTATGACATTTGGTACAACTTTTATCGGTTTTATGACAAGTGGAGCAATCATTTGTATTTGATGAATGTCCGCTATGACAAGCACTGCAATTAGTCTGGCCCTTCTCAACTGCTTTTTTAACATTATTAGGCACCTTTGCATTAGTTGTATAAGCTGAACCTGAGATTGTCTCATGGCAAGATGTGCATGTTTTCCCTCTATTAGTGTGTTCGGTACGTATATCAGAGCTATGGCACTTAGTACAATTCTTTGAAAAAGATTTCGAAACATGTAATTTTGAGAAATTATGAGTTGTGCTATGACAGCTAGTACAAGTAGTTGGTTTACTTATTGCGATATCTGTTTGATGGCAGCTGGTACAAGGGACCCCTTTGTTTTGATGTTCAGTACTTAAGTTCTTAATATGGCATATTTTGCAATTTGTCTCCAAGGTAATATCTTCATGTTTTGCAGTCTTTTGAGCATCCGGATGAGGATCGTTTGCATTTGAGTGACATTGAGTGCAGTTAACTTTGTTCTGTGTTATGGCATTTGATACATCTGTTGTATTTAAAACAGAACCACTATATTGATGGCAACTTAGACAATTCAGACCCCTGGTTAGATGACTTTCAGATATTACTTTGCTATGGCAATCCTGGCAACTGCTATCTAACCCGCTATAAGTATGAGCACTATCAGATTCATCGTGGACAACATGGCAAGCCTGGCAAGTAGTTGAGTTGTTTTGCCTGATAGCGATTTTAACCGCTTCCTTACTAATAACAGAAGAAGAAATATTGCCGCTGGTATCCCCATTTAGTTCACTGAAACGATGGCAGCTATCACATGTCATAGTTTGCCCGGTTGCACTAGTAGTTCTGCTGGTGTGCTCTGTATTGATATATTGGTTGTGACAATTAGCACAGTATTTATTTAGATTATTTGAAGAATTTGAATCCGAACTTATTGTTGAGAGATGCTTGCCATTTAAATCGCCATGGCCTGATTTGGTTATCGTAGTAGTTGTTCTATTACTTTGGTCTTGATAATGGCAATTAGAGCAGTTAGGAGCAAGCACTAAAGCACCATCTCCGCTATCGTGCTGATCTAGTAGGGGGGTATTGAATGTAGCTGTATGACAATTAGAGTTAGTGCAAGTAATATCAACAGTCTGATAACCAGTACCTGTAGATATTTTACTAGTCCTTGCAGTTACCGGCCCATGCGAACTGTGATTTATTGAGGCTGTATGACAACTCGAGCAATTAGCTGAATAGTGACATCGTTTACAATTTTCTTTGTTCGCTGCGTGGCAAAGAGAACAATCCTCATCCCGGGTTACAGAATGATGATGGCAGTTAGATTCACAATTACCGGCATCATTGTCCAAATGCTCATCCAAATGTTTTGCATGTAGACTAGCGCTACTTAACGTCAATGAGCTTGCCCCTTTAAAGTTACCATATGGCGTTGAATAGCTAGACCCCCAATGGCTGCCGATACCGCTGTGGCAAAGACATGAGCCATAAATTACATTATTGGTTTCCAAATACTGATCAAACTGTTCGGTTGGATAAGTGCTATGACAAGTAGAGCAATCAGAAGAAGATGCGCTAACCGGCTCATAGCTAGCCGTAATATCCTGTACACTAGGCGCCAATAATCCATCAGAAGAAGAGGTTAAAGTAACTTCGATTTCAAGCCATTTGGCTATAGCTACAGTTTTCTCTAGATTATCTGTTCCTAACGGAGTTCTCCAAGTAGCACTACTTAGACCGGCTTCAGTGTCTGCGCTTCTTGCCCTAAAACTAATTGAGGTACCAGATGGAGTAGTTGTATTATAAGATAAGTTCTTCCATTTCACTGCTTGGTTTGCATTTACCTTAAGACCGGTAACGGTAGCAGTTGCCGGATAAGCATTATAAGCATAGTCAACTGAGCTACTAGACATATATATGGTACTTGTGCTCGGATTAACACCTACATCTAACACACCAGATGATGACAAAGTAGTTTGGTGTGAATAATCGGAGGCGCTATATACATCGACTTGACCATCGGCAAGAAATCTATTTACAAATACCTGGTCCGTAGTAGGATTTGCATCAATTGAGTTTGTATACCAGCTTCCGTTAATTGTAGCCACTATCTGTTCACTTACCCCATCTATTACAGACACTTTTTGAGTCCAAAAGTTAGCGACAAACAATTTGTCAGAAGTAGCTGCAATGTCATAGGGTAATGAGCCCGAAGGAAGAGCAATATTATTTACCACTGTATCAGTTGCCGGATTTAGTACTGAAATACGATTATTTCCTTGGTCAACAATATAAACTTTGTTATTATAAACAGCCATCTTGTAAGGATTATTAAATCCGCTAATTGTTGTAGTAACTGTTTTTGTTGAGCCATCAATTACGCTGATATTATCACTTCCGTTATTACCAACATATATCTTATAAGGGCTTTCGCAAACAACAACAGCCCTTGGATAATCTCCTACAATAATCGTATTGGTTTTGTTATTGGTTGCCCCGTCTACAACATAAACACAATCGTCATCATTATCAGGTATGTATATCTCATTGTATGTTTCACTAACATCAAGGTACTCCAGGCCTCCGCCAGAGCCACTTCCAAACTGCTCCACTGTTGCAATAAGAGAGTTTGTGCTTCCGTTTATTACGTGCAAAGCAGGTCCGTACCAATAATCATTTCTGGTCACATATATCCTGTTAGTTATAGAATTAACAGCAACCCCCCGTCCTCCTGTTGAACTACTGATTGCACCAATTACCCGCAACGAAGGATCTTGTATAGCAATGTCAGCGTCATCGGTAGCTTGGGAACCGGTTGCCAAAGAGCTTGTTCTGGTAGTTGCCGACCCTGCAGTATTATCATCTGAGGTTCCTGGAATAAAATCTGGACCAACTATCCTGTTATTTTCAAAGTCTCCCTTATTGGACCATGTTACTGTATAAGTGGTGGCAGATGAGTAATTACTGTATATAAAAGCAAGCCCAGCAATAATCAGCATGCATAAAAGAGCAATATGAACTTTCGCTTTATTGCTTTTATTTCTCATAATTTTTTCTTCTTAACCTCTACTAATAATATCGGCAAAAAGTTCTAAATGGTTAACAAAAAGAAGTATAAACGTTAGCTTTTTGGCCCCGGGCATATCCGATAACAGTCAACCCAAGCTTTTGAGCTAATAAGACTGCTAAATCAGTAGGAGTAGAGCGGGAGATTATTAAGGGGATTTTGGCTCTGGCTACCTTAGGAATCATCTCAGAAGCAATCCTGCCGGTAGTAAACAACATCTTGTCGTTAGTTTTAATATCATCTATCAGGCAATATCCGATTACCTTATCAACTGCATTATGGCGGCCAACATCTTCAGCATAATATAGGAATCCGTTTTTATCAGCCAATCCACCTGCATGAAAACCTCCGGAGCTGCGGTACAATTCACCTTTTTGGCTAAAATCTTTAGCTAGTAAAAGGATGTTTTCCAAGGCAAAGTTATTGGTTTTAACTTCAAGTGGCTTAATGTTGTTAAATTGGCTAAAAGAAACTCCACCACCACAACCAGTCGTTAGGTAGCTTTTCGATAACAATTTTTTAGCATCTATCTGTTTTTTTGTTTCGATATATAAAATACCTTTTTTCTCGCCTATAAGCTCAGTTTTTATGTCATCAAGGCTTTTAATTATGCCTTGTCCATATAGAAAACCCAAGGTAAACTCCCTAATTTTATCGGGAGTAATCATAATTCTAACCAGCTCCTCATCGTTTAGAATAATGGTTACCGGTTTTTCTTTTGGCACCAAAATATCCATAGAACTTAGAACTCCCTGGTTGTATTCAGTTATTTTTAGCTTTTCTGTTTCTTTGCCCATAAGGTTTTAGCCTTTAGAAAATCTTTCACTGTATTAATGTTAAAAAAAGATAAAAGCCCTGGATCTAGCTGGTTTACCTTGTCCTCATTAACATAATTAACTTTAGCTTCACTGTAAAAAGATGTTACCTTATACTCTCCTCTTTTAATCGCTTTATTTGTCATCGCCAAACAATTTCGGTGATAAACTGCGTGTAGAGGCTGCAAGCGCCCACATACTTGGGGAACGCAAACATCGTATCCATAAGATTCTTTAGCTATTAGTTGCAAAACATCTGCATTTAAAAAAGGCATATCGCAAGCTACAACAAAACTATAATCATTAGAAGCATTGGCTAATCCGTTGCTTAAGCCAAGAAGCGGACCTTGTTTTTGTTCTTCTTCTTTAACTAGCCTAACCCCAGGAATTGCGTCAAAGTCATTTGGCTTTTTAGTAACGATAAGTACTTCACTACAAAGCGAGGATAATGAGTTGGCAGCAATTTCGATTAAGGTTTTATCGTCTAGCTTAAGTAAACACTTATTTTTTAAACGACTACTTTGGCCACCAGCAAGAATTATTCCAGTCATTGGTCTATTATATAGAGGGTTGAGCTTTAGAGTCTTTAATCTGAGATAGTTATTTTTTCAATGGTGGCATCGACTACTGGCTTGTCTCCTAGGCCGACCTCTTCTTTTCCAATCTTCAAAACAACATCCAACCCCTTAGTTACTTCACCGAAAACAGTATGTTTGCCATCTAACCAGGGAGTCTCTTTAGCGGTAACGATAAAGAACTGGCTTCCGTTAGTGTTTTTCCCCCTGTTAGCCATTGCTAGCTTTCCCTGGGTTAGTTTGATTTTATTAATCTCGTCTTCGAACTCATATCCCGGACCGCCTGTTCCGGTTCCTTTTGGATCACCGCCCTGGATCATGAAATCCTTAATAACCCGGTGAAAAATAGTCCCGTCATAGTAGCCTTCCTTAGATAAATATACAAAATTATTAACTGTTTTTGGGGCTTCTTTAGCAAATAATTTGATTTCAATTATCCCTGAGGATGTTTCCATTTTAGCGGTGTATGTTTTACTGGTATCTATCTTCATTGTTGGGGCTTTATCATATGTTTTCTCCACTTTTTTCTCCTGTTCTTGTCCAGAATTGCATCCGATAAACCCAGCTGCAATCACTAAAATTATTAAAACAACGAGCATTTTTTTCATAAAGCGAATTATAGCACTAGTAAAGCTAAATGTTATACTCCTAATATGAAAAAAATAAGAGTAGCAGCTTTTTTAGGAAGCCCCAGAAAACAAGGCAATACCGAACTTTTGCTGAATAAAGCCGTAGAAGGAGTTAAAAGCCAAGGCTATAACGTTAAAGTCTATAATCTTTGTGAGCTTAAGATTATGCCTTGCCAGGATTGCAGCGGCTGCGAGGAAACCGGAACATGCAAATATCACGACGATATGGACCAAATATATAGCACCATTAGGCAATATAATCATTTTATATTAGCCTCTCCGGTCTTTTTTGCCGGCCTTTCTGCCCAAACCAAAATGATGATTGATAGGTGCCAGGCTTTTTGGTGCCAAAAATATCTATTAGGCAAGCCTCTTAGTCAAAAACCGGTCGAGCGTAGAGGGCTGTTCATTGTAGTGGGCGGAATGAAGCAGGAAGATGAATATCAAGCAGTCGGTTTGTGTGCTAAAGCTTTTTTCAGATCAATTAGCGTCAATAGCCATCAAAGTTTAAGTTTAAGCGGAGTAGACGAAAAAGGAGCAATACTAAAACATCCGCAAATGTTAGACCAAGCTTATCTTTGCGGGCAAAAATTAGTACAATAGCAATTGTTGACTAATTTAATATAATATAAGCCGTTGATTTTGGGCAGTAAGTAAGGTATACTAAGTTGTTAATAGGAACAACTGGAGGGCAGCAAAATCCTAAGACCGCAAGCAGATTTAATTTTTTTTCACGCACCAAGCGTATATGATTTCCGCGAAAACTCCATACTTTATGGCCCAGTTAGCGATTTGGTCCCATCGGGTCCTATCTTTGAGATGTATCCGATAGGGCTTACTACCATCCAAGAGTACCTTAAACGATACGGCTATTCGGTTCGGATAATAAATATCGCCCTTAAGATGCTAAAAAACCCAAAGTTTAACCCGGAAAAATTAATCGCCGAGTTAAACCCTAAGGCATTTGGGATAGATTTGCATTGGCTGCCGCATTGCCATGGCAGCCTGGAAATAGCTAAACTAGTAAAGAAATATCATCCCAACACCCCCGTAATTTTTGGTGGGCTTTCATCAAGTTATTTTCATAGAGACCTTGTTCAATATAACCAGGTAGATTATGTCCTTAGAGGAGATACTACCGAGGAGCCATTAAGACAATTAATGGATTGCATCACCCAAAATAAAGAACCCAAAGATGTACCTAACTTAACTTGGCAAAAAGACGGCCAGGTGATAGAAAACCCTTTTAGTCACGTCCCAGTTGATATTGATGACATCTGTATCGATTACCGGCAAGTATTTAAAGCCGTTGTCCGTTATATGGATTTAGAAGGTCATTTGCCCTTTGCTAATTGGATGGAGTATCCCATAACCGCTGTTATGACTTGTAGGGGATGTAATCATCCTTGTGTTATATGTGGCGGCTCGGCATATAGCTTCAAGCATTTCTACAATAGACCGAAAACCGCTTATAGAAGTCCCGAAAAAGTAGCCGCTGACATTAAAAATATAGCTAAAACAACCAGGGGACCGATTTTTGTTTTGGGTGACTTAAGGCATGCAGGAGACAATTTTGCCGACAAAATATTAGAGCTATGCAAGCCCATGAAGATTAAAAACCAAATGGCCTTCGAACTCTTCACGCCCGCTGGACCAGATTACTTTAAAAAGTTAAACGAGACTTTTAAACACTATAGTATCGAAATGTCTATTGAAAGCCATGATGAGAAGGTCAGGAAAGCATCCGGTAAATATTATAACAACCAAGAAATTGAAGAAACCATCGACGCTGCCCTATCAAACGGATGCGAACGATTTGATGTCTTCTTTTTAACCGGACTGCCCAAACAAACCCTGGAATCTGCAGTTGAAACAGTTGATTACTGTGACCTTATGTATAAAAGATTTAATAACGATAAAAGGCTCCTTTTCTTTATCTCCCCGGTCGGCCCTTTCTTAGACCCAGGAAGTGCTGCTTTTGAGCATCCCGAAAAACACGGTTACAAAATACTTTTTAAAGATTTAGAAAGTCACCGCCAATCTCTGCTTCAGCCGAGCTGGAAATACACTCTTAACTATGAGACCAAATGGATGGATAGAAACCAGCTAGTAGAAGCTACATACCAAGCCGCTTTAGGTCTTAATGATTTAAAGAGAAAGTGCGGTGTTATTAAAAAAGATATTGCCGACAGAACAGAAAAAAGAATTGAGCAAGCCATGGAATTAATGAGTGTCATCGATGAAATAATGGCTATTAAGGATACCGCTACCAGGGAAGTAGTTTTAAAAGAGCTTAAAGAAAAAGTAAAAGGCTCTTCCATTTCAACCGTTTGTGAGAAAAAAGAACTAGAATGGCCGGTTAAGAGAGCATATAACTTTCGCATAACCGGCATCCTCAAAACTATTCTTAGACCTTCTGCTAAAGCAAAAGAGGCTAAAAAAGAACTTACCGGTGTTTGACAAATGCAACTACCTGCTATTAAACTATAGATTGTAGCGATAGTACTAATAACAAAAATATATATTCGCAGCAAAAAAAGGAGTGTCAAATGAAAAAACTAATCGCCATCGTCGTAGCTTTAAGCCTTATGGTTTTAATTCTTCCATTAATCTCTTCGGCAGCAAATCCTAAATCCCTGTTGTGGGGAACATCAGCGAAATTATCTTCTGCCAACTCAACCGTAGGCAATATCCCAGATATTGAACCAGACGGGCGTGGAGGGGCAATCTTTGTTTGGGAAGAAACCAACGCCACAATTGGTGCAGGAGCAAGAATCCAAAGGGTAGATAAAAACGGAGTAAATAAGTGGGGGCAAAACGGAAAACTGGTAAGTGCGTCTGCTACCGTCCCCATTGTTAAACCAGACCTTAAAGGCAATTTCATCGTAATAGCTAAAACATCCGGTGATGATTTCATCCTTCAAAAATATTCGATTGCTGGAACCCCTCTGTGGGGAGCAGGAACGACAGTAAGTGCCTCCAGTGAAGATTATTGGCCAAGAGCTGTTGCCGATGGAAAAGGAGGCCTTATTTTCACTTGGTCATCAGGAAGCGCAGGAAGTAAAGAGCTTTATGCAAACGCTGTTAACACTAATGGAAATATTAGATATGCAAATAAAGTTATTGCCAACGCAACTGACGACCAGTATAGTCCAGAGATTTGCACTGATGGCTCTTCTGGCGCCTATATTAGCTGGGTAGATGAAAGAAGAGGCTCTAATTATAGAGATCTATATATGCAAAGAGTAAGCTATCACTTAAACCCCTATTGGCAAACTAACGGTATTGCAGCAGTAACTGCTAAAGAAGCATCTAATACCCCCAGTTTCCATATAGCTATTGATAAACACAAAAAAATCTATCTTCGTTGGAGCGAACTAAACACTGATGCTAAATATTACGTTTATGCTCAAAGATTTAATCCGGGCAATGGAAACAGGGTTTGGACAAACGATACTCAAATAAGCCAAGCCTTAGATGCTACCGGTCTCTACAGGGACGGCTTAACTCCTCAAGTAAGCGGTTTTATGACTTTCTATAATAATATTTCCGCCGGGAGTTCAAACATCCTTGGTGGGCAAATTAATGCCGCCGGCAGCTTAGTATTCAGCGAAGGCACCGCCGGAAAAAACATTACTTCCTCTATATCTGCAGCCAATAAATACCTACTTTACAATGTTTGCGACGAAGTTAATAAAACTCTTTTGTCTTGGAATCAAACAAATGATGCAAGCTACGATTTAGTTGTTCAACGAGTTGATTCTTCCGGAAATCTTGCTTGGGGAGCAAGCGGGGTAACCATTGCTACCGGTTTAAGCGGATATACAAATGACGGAGGCCAAAATAACTCATCTAATATTATTGCTGATGGGTATGGAAGTTTACTAGCCATATTTTTTAGAAACGGAGGAACTGCCTCTAACGGTCTTTACGTTCAGAAAGTGGGCAATAACGATACCAGCAAACCCATACTAAAAGGCATAAATATTAAAAACAGACAAACTTTTAGGCGCGGCTTTTTAATGAAAGTAAAGGCCTATGATAAACAAAGCGGTATTTACCGTGTTGATTATTACCTAGACAAAAATCTATATAAAACCATGTACAAAAACCTAAAAGCCACCTTAAGCCCTTCTAGGGTAAAAAAAGGCAGAAGAACTCTTAAGGTAATCGTCTGGAATGCTGCCGGGGTCGGTAAGTCGTTGTATAGAACGATTTATATTAGGTAATTATGTAGGGGCACGGCCGCGCCGTGCCCCTACAATTATCATTTAATAAACAACGCAAGACCACATATTAAAACAACGCTTACAAGAGAAGCAATGTCTTTAGTTTTTAATACTGACTCTTTATATCTCGTCCTTCCTTCTCCCCCGCGATAACCTCTAGCCTCCATGGCCATCCCTAGTTCATCGGCTCTTTGATAGGCAATTACAAATAACGGAATAACAATGGGCAACAGAGATTTAGCTCTTAAAAAAATGTTTTTGCTTTCAAAATCAGCCCCCCTGGCCTTTTGAGCTTTAATAATTTTTTGAGCTTGGACAAGTAGCTCTGGTATATAGCGCAAGGCAATAGTCATAACCATGGCTATTTCATGAGATGGAAAACGAATTATCGCTAAAGGAGATAATAAGAGTTCAAAACTATCAGCCATAGCAACAGAGGTAGTAGTAAAAGTCATAATAGAGGCAAAGCAAACCAGTAAACTTATTCTACAAACAACTAACATCCCTTGGTTTAGACCTTCTAATGTAATTCTGCTAAGTAAAATACCTTTGCCTATTGGACTGCCAGAGCTGAAAAATATTTGAAGTATAAAGGAAAGGATAAGAATATATAACACCGGCCTGATAGCTTTAAATAGCCAGGAAAGTGTTAAATCGCTTAAGTAAAAAACAAAGACAAAGAAAAGAGCAATAAAAATGAAAGCATAAAAACTGCTTACTAAAAAAAGCGTTAGACTAAATAACAAAACGCAAATGATTTTGATGCGGCCGTCAAGCCTATGAATAAAAGAATTGCCGGGATAATAAGTTCCGATGGTTAAATTGGCCAAGTTCACTTTTTTCCCTGCCTGCTAGCAGGCAGGGCCTGTCTTATTATCGCATTCTTAACAGCTGACAAAGGCATGTTCTGGCTAATTTCATATCCGCAAACCCCCAGCTGATGCTTAATTTGCCACTCTTCTGGCAACTTTAAAGCTAGTTCGTTAATCAAATCGTGCTGGCGGAATAGCTCTTCCACCCCAGCCTTAAAAGCTACCTGGCCGTTGTTTAAAGCAATTACGTTTTGACTAAGGTAAGATACTTCTTCTAAATCATGGCTTATCAAAACCAAGGTAGTGCGGCGGTCATGCTGAAGATTTTTAAGATAAGTGAGCAACCTTCCCCTGGTAGTAGTATCTAAGCCGGTAGTTGGTTCATCTAAAATTAGCATCTTAGGCTTAATTGCTAAAATGCCGGCAATAGCCACTCTTCTTTTTTCTCCCCCGGAAAGCGAAAAAGGCGATCTTTGGTTGATTTTCCGGTAGTTTAGGCCAACTAGCTCAAGAGCTTCTTGTACTCTTTTTTTAACTTCAATTTTTGCCATCCCCAGGTTCGTCGGGCCAAAAGCAACATCGTCATAGACCGTTTTTTCAAAAAGCTGATTTTCGGGGTTTTGAAAAACAATACCGATTTTTTTCCAAATATCTTTTACAACAACCGCTGTCCCTAGTAGCTTGCCGTCGATGTAAGCCTCGCCTGCGCTTGGAATAATAAGACCGGCTATAACTTGAGCTAAAGTAGACTTTCCAGAACCTATGGGACCAATTATCGATACCGCATCACCCTCGCTTAACTCCAAAGAAATATTTTTTAAAGCCATTTTGGCAATAGCGGTATTAGCATTGTAGCTGTAGGAAACATTCCTTAGATTAAGGAGCAAAGACAGCTCACCAATCCTTTAATTCCAAGTTCATCTTGTTCAATATCTAGGCCTTCTTTTTTTAGCAAGTAGTTTAGTAAAGCCCATTTAGGTATAGGTAGTTCTAGTTGACGCATCTTTTCTATATCGAAAAATAAATCTTTTGGCGGACAATCCAGAGCAATTGCTCCATCATGTAAAACTATTATCCGATCGGCATCAATGGCTTCATCGATGAAGTGAGTGATTAATACAACGCCTACTTTTTGCTCCTTATTTAATTTCATAACTAAATCAATTATCTCTTCTCTTGATTTAGGATCTAGGAAGCTGGTAGGTTCATCAAGTACCAAATACCTGGGAGCCAAAGCCAATACGGAAGCTATTGCTATTTTTTGTTTTTGGCCAGAAGATAAATTGTGCGGCTCTTCATAGCGGAAATCAGTCATGGATACCGCTTTTAGAGACTGCATAATTCTTTTTTCGATTTCCTTTCTACTTAACCCTAGGTTCTGCGGGCCAAAAGCAATATCTTCTTCAACTATCGAGGAGATGATTTGAGCCTCTGGATTTTGAAATAAAAAACCAACTTTCTGCCTTACTTTCCAAAGTGAATTAGGCTCAGATGTAGGTGAATTATCAACAAATACTTGGCCTTTGGAGGGAATTAGAAGACCGTTTATCATCTTAGCTAAAGTAGACTTACCACTACCATTAGGCCCAATAATAGCTACAAACTCTCCTACCTTAACCTTTAATTCAATATCTCTTAGGGCAGTCGTTTTAGAAGACTTGTAGGTGTGAGAAACATTTTTTAGCTCTATCATAGAGTAAGAATAGCAGATTAGACTAGTTCAATGATAGCCATGGGCGCATTGTCGCCCTTTCTGGAACCAGTTTTTATTATTCTGGTATAGCCGCCATTTGTATCAGCATACTTTGGAGCAACTTCTGCAAAAATCTTATGGACCAAATCCTTGTCGGAAATTTTCTTTAAAACTTCACGTCTTGATGCAACATCACCTTTTTTTGCTAACGTAATTATTTTTTCAGCATGCGATCTTAGCTCTTTTGCTTTTCTGTGCGTAGTGTTAATTTTTTCATACTCAAAAAGCTGGGCCGCCAGATTATTCATCAAGGCTTTATAATGAGCAGAATCAGTAGCTAATTTACGTTCCTTTTTTCTGTGTCTCACTTAAGCATTTCCTCCAAGTTCAAGCCCAAGTTCTTTAAGCTTATCCTCTATCTCATCGATTGACTTCTGGCCAAAATTCCTAATTGACATTAAGTCTTCTTTTTTAGTTTGAGTCAACTGCCCTAATGTATCAACACCTGCTTTTTTTAAACAGTTATAAGAACGCACCGATAAATCAAGGTCTTCTATCGGTTGATTTAGCATCTGGGTAGAAGGAGTCTCAGCAGCAACAAAAATCGATTGCTCGGTGGCAGTTGCCTCTTCAATTAATAGCTCTAAATGTTCATTAATAATATTGGCAGCTTGAGATAAAGCATCTTCTGGAGCCATAGAGCCATTTGTCTCTAAAGTCAGAGTCATTTTATTAAAATCAGTTCTCTGTCCAACGCGGGTATTTTCTACCTTATAGCTTGCTTTCTTAACAGGTGAAAATACCGAATCGACGGTAATTGTGCCAATGGGCATATTAGGAGTTTTGTTTTTCTCAGCAGTGGAATATCCGCGACCCTTCTCTACTGTCATCTCCATATTGATACTACCAGTTTTATTAATGCTGCATATATATAAGCTGGGGTTAACTATTTCAACATCAGCCGGGGCTTTGATATCAGCTGCTGTTACTTCCTTGGGGCCTTTAGCACTAAGTTTAATTGTAACCGGCTCTTCAGAATGCGACTTAAGAACTAAGTTCTTGATGTTTAACAAAATATCTACTACATCTTCTTTTACGCCTTTAATGGTAGAAAACTCATGCTGAACACCTTCAATTTTAACCGAAGTCACCGCTGCTCCCGGCAAAGAAGACATCAGCACCCGCCTTAGAGAATTGCCAAAAGTATAGCCGAATCCTCGCTCTAGGGGTTCGAAGATAAAACTAGTTGAAAAGTCACCTTCTTTTTGCTTTGAAACACTTGGTTTAAGAATTTGAATCATAATAACCTCCTATTGATCGGCTAATAGTCTATCGTCCAGGTAGTCGGTTATGCTACCTGATCATCGACTTTAGCCATTATTTCGAGTATAACTCGACGATTAACTGCTCCTGCAAAGGAACTTGTATTTCTTCTCTTTCTGGAATATGAATAATTGTGCTCTTAAGATTTTTATCATCTGCTCTAATCCAGCTAGGAACTTCAGCTCTATTCGGCGATTTAACAAAAACTTTAATTGCCTGCGATGCA
This sequence comes from Actinomycetota bacterium, assembly GCA_003599235.1. Lineage (GTDB taxonomy): Bacteria > Actinomycetota > Aquicultoria > SURF-47 > SURF-47 > SURF-47. The sequence goes on from QZJE01000011.1 coordinate 79,165, forward strand.
GAACTTTTTGGATTAATAGCAACTACATCGTTTTCTTTTACTAAAAACGATGGAATATTTACCTTTCTATTATTTACCAGCACATGACCGTGCCTTATTAATTGCCTTGAAGCCGCCCTGGAAGCACCATAACCCAGCCTGTAAATAATATTGTCTAGCCTTGCTTCTAATAGTTGTAATAAATTTTCGCCGGTAATTCCTTTTCTGCGGCTAGCTTCTTGATAATACCCGCGGAACTGCTTTTCTAACACCCCATAGAGTCTTTTCGCTTTCTGCTTTTCACGTAGTTGTAAAGCATACTGGCTTTCTTTGCCGCGACGGCGCCGTCCGTGCTCACCGGGAGCATACGGTCGCTTTTCCTCCGGACATTTCTCGGTTAGACACTTTTCGCCTTTTAAGAAAAGCTTAAGGTTTTCTCTTCTGCATAACTTACAAACCGATTCAGTATATCTTGCCATTACATTCTTCTTCTCTTTTTGGGACGAGGCCCGTTGTGAGGCACAGGAGTCCTGTCTTGGATATAGCCTACTTCAATCCCATTGGCTTGCAGGGATTTTACAGCAGTATCACGACCCGGTCCTGGACCCTTCATTAAAACATCTACTTTTTTAACACCGTGTTCTTTTGCCTTTTTTGCAACAGTCTCAGCTGCAATTTGTGCGGCGAAAGGAGTACCTTTACGAGAGCCTTTAAAACCTATCGTTCCTGAGCTAGCCCAAGCTATTGCATTGCCTTCACGGTCACAAATACTAATAATTGTATTGTTAAAAGTTGATTTAATATTAGCTATTGCCTGAGGTATATTCTTTTTTTCTTTTCTTTTAGCTTTCTTAGCACCTTTTTTAGGAGGCATTTATTCTTTCCCTTTCTTTTTAGCTCCAACCGAATGCCTGGGACCTTTTCTAGTGCGGGCGTTGGTATGAGTTCTTTGCCCGTGAACAGGAAGCCCTCGTCTATGTCTCATGCCTCGGTAGCAACCAATTTCCATTAATCTTTTGATATTCTGAGAGATATCACGACGCAGGTCGCCTTCGGTTTTTAAGTTCTTATCTATATAATTTCTAAGTTTTACAACCTCGTCTTCGGTTAAGTTTTTAACTCTTGTATCCGGGCTAACTTGGGTTTGAGCTAAAATTTTGTCAGCTGTTGGCTGACCTACACCAAAAATATAAGTAAGAGCTGCTTCTATTCTTTTTTCTCTGGGTAAATCTACTCCTGCTATACGAGCCATTATTTTCCTTGCTTCTGCTTATGTCTAGGATTTTGGCATATCACCATTACCCGGCCCCGACGCCGGATTATTTTACACTTTTCACATATCTTCTTTACAGATGGTTGCACTTTCATTTGTGTCTATAAACTATTCTTGCCCTGGTCAAGTCATATGGTGACATTTCCAGCTTAACTTTATCCCCGGGCAATATCCGAATATAATGCATTCGCATTTTACCAGAAATATGAGCTAGTACAACATGTTTATTTTCTAGCTCTACTTTAAACATCGCATTTGGCAGAGCTTCTAAAACAGTACCCTCTACCTCGATAGCTTTTTCTTTTTCAGCCAAGGTTTATCCTCGCTTTACAAATCACAAACGTTAATCATAACAAAATTGTTGCTTGGTGTCTACAGCTTAAGCTGTAAGTTATAAGCTCTAAGCCAAAAAATTTTTAAAACTTACGTCTTACGGCTTAAAGCTGTGTTAGTATTTGTGGCCCGTCATTAGTAATGGCCACAGTATGCTCAAAATGGGCGGAAAGTTTTTTGTCAAAAGTAGTCACCGTCCAGTTATCCTTACCTATAACTACCTCGGATACGCCCATATTAACCATAGGCTCTAAAGCTAAAACCATCCCTTGTTTTAATAAGGGCCCTGTTCCTGGCATACCGAAGTTAGGGATTTGCGGATCCTCATGCATTTGTTGGCCGATTCCATGACCTACAAACTCTCTTACCACGTTATAACCAGCTTTTTCTGCAATATTTTGTATTGAGGCCGAAATATCATACAGTCTATTTGCCGGCTTGCATTGCTTAATAGCCATATTTAGAGCTTGTTTGGAAATATCAATTAATTCCTGAGCTTGCCTACCAATGTTGCCAACCGGCAGGGTAATAGCAGCATCACCGTAATAGCCATCTTTTTCCACCCCTACATCAATGCTTATTATATCGCCCTCTTCAAGTACTCTATTACCAGGTACCCCGTGCACCACTTCTTCATTAACAGAAGTACAAATAGAGGCGGGGTATCCGCGATATCCTAAAAATGCAGAGCGGCCTCCTCTGGCATAAATCTCTTTAGATGCAATCTCATCAAGTTTTTTAGTGGTAATCCCCGGAGATATCCTGCTTTCTAGTACCTCTAATACAGAAGCCACTATTTTGCCAGCCAGCCTCATCTGATCAAGCTCAGCAGTTGACTTACAAACAATCAAGCGTAATCACCTTTTAAAACAGTGAGGATATCGTAAAAAACCGCATCTATTGATTGCTGGCCATCAACCGACTTTAGAAGATTTTGTCTTTTATAGTAACTAATCAAAGGCTCTGTTTGCTCTTTGTATACTTTTAGGCGGTTTGTAACCGTCTCAATAGTATCGTCGCTTCTATGAACTAACTTTCCCCCGCAAGCATCACAAAAATTAGGATTTTGAGGGGGCTCAAAAACAAGATGATAAACACGTTTGCAATCAACACAGCTACGGCGTCCAGTTAAACGATTAATAATCTCTTCATCTGCCACTTCGATATTAAGTACCGCATCAAGTTTATGTCCGCTTTCGCTTAAGGCTTTATCAAGCGCTTCTGCTTGCCGAACAGTACGCGGAAAACCATCAAGCAAAAACCCTTTTTGACAATCAGCAGACTTAAGACGCTCTATAGCAATACCGATAACTACCTCATCAGGAACAAGTTCCCCTTTATCCATATAACTTTTGGCTTTTATTCCAAGTTCGGTTTGTTTTGAAACAGCTTCGCGTAGCATATCGCCCGTTGAGATATGGGGGATTTCTAGTTCTTCTGCAATAAAAGTAGCTTGAGTTCCTTTACCTGAGCCTGGCGGACCTAGTAGAACAAGGTTCATTATTTTAAGAATCCTTCGTAGTGCCTCATAACAAGCTGGGATTCAAGCTGTCGTACAGTCTCTAAGGAAACACCAACGATAATTAAAATCGAGATACCGCTAAATGAGTTGATAACAACATTTCCTCCGCCAACACCGGAAAAAATTATGGTTGGCAGAATAGCTAAAAATCCCAAAAAAATAGCTCCTGGCAAGGTAAGACGAGTAAGAATATTGTTGATATACTCAGCAGTAGCTCCCCCTGGGCGCACCCCGGGAATAAAACCGCCATATTTTTTAAGATTATCAGCCGTATCTTTAGGGTTAAAGATAATAGCGGTATAAAAATAAGCAAAGAAAACGATTAATAATACTTCAAGAGTTAGATTAAGAGGTGTCCCCGGACCTAAATAACGAATCACTGTTGTCCCAAAAGTACTTTTACTGAAATAATTTTGAACCATAAGAAATGGGAAATTTAGAATAGCGCTAGCAAAAATAATAGGAATGACCCCCGATGAGTTGACTTTTAGGGGAATAAAAGTAGCTGCCCCGCCATACATCTTGCGCCCAACAATTCGTTTTGCATACTGAACCGGAACTTTTCGCTGTCCAAGCTCCATATATACAACCGCTACTATCATCGTTAGAAAAATTGCAATAAATAAAGCCAGTACGGCCGGATTAGATGCTATTAGTTGGCCAATTATTACAGGAAATCTAGCTAAAATATTAATAGTGATAATAATTGACATGCCGTTTCCTATCCCCCGCTGGGTAATAAGTTCTCCCAGCCACATTACTAATACAGTTCCGGTAACCATGGTGCCAATCATCAATATCTTGGTAGCTAAACTAAAGGGAGGCTGGCCGGCTTGGCGAAGGGCAGCCTGGACAACTAAAATAGAGCCTGTTGACTCTAAAACAGCTAAACCCAAGGTAAGATAACGGGTCCATTGAGTCATCTTTTTCTCGCCGATTTCTCCTTCTTTAGACCATTGTTCGATTTTAGGAATTACTACTCTTAAAAGCTGCATGATAATGGAAGCAGTAATATAGGGCATAATCCCCAGTGAGAAAATAGCCGCTCTGGCAAAAGCACCGCCGGTAACTAGATCTAGAAACCCAAATATTGAGCCCTTAGATAAAACATTTGATACTACCGTAGGATCAACGCCAGGAACAGGAATTACCGCCCCAAGACGGTAAATAAGGATAATGGCAACTGTAAAAATAATCTTTTTTCTTAAGTCTGGTAATTTCCAAAAACCCTTGATTGGATCTAACACTAGATTACCTCAGCTTTACCGCCAGCTTTTTTTATAATACTGGCAGCTTTATCAGAAAACTTGTGAGCCTTAACAGTTAAGACCTTATTTACTTGTCCGTTTGCCAGCACCTTAACTAACCCATTTTTATCTTTTATTATCTTTTGTTCAAAAAGTTTTTCTGGATTAACCTCTGTGTTAGCTGAAAACTTATTTAGACTATCTAAACTTACCAGCTGGAATTGTTTTTTAAAAGGGTTTTTAAAACCCGGCAATCTGGGAAGGTGCCTTTGTAAAGGAATCTGTCCACCGGCAAAACCAGGCCCTTTACCTCCGCCGGAACGAGATAGTTGGCCCTTTGTTCCCTTGCCAGCTGTAGTTCCATGACCTGAAGCATTTCCTCTTCCTATTCTTTTTCTATTTTTTTGACTAGCCTTAGCCGGCTTTAATTCGTGCAACCTCATTTACTTAGTCTCCAAAATTTCTACTAAATGGTTTACTTTATTTACCATTCCTCTTATCTCGGAACTGTCATTGTGCTCAACAACATGATTGATTCGCTTAAGACCTAGGGCCCTAACAGTCTTTTTTTGCTTTTGTGGCCGCCCGATTATGCTTTTAACCTGTTTTATCTTCAACTTTGCCATTATTTTTTATCTTCTTCCTTCTTTTCCTTCGGCTCCTTGTCCGGCGTAGCTTCCTTGTCCACCATAGCTTTAGCGTCAGTGGAAGCAGAGTCGGATGCTTTTTCTACTTTTGGCTTTTCTTCCTTCTTTTCTGCAGCTTTCACAGTTTCTTTTTTCTCTTTAGTTTCTACTTTCTTTGACTCTTCTTTCTTAGTTTCCTTTTTAGCCTTTGGTACCTCTTTTGCTTCAGTCTTCAGTTCTTCGCCTTTAAGTTCTTTCTTCTCTGCAGCCTGTTTGCTGACTCCTGTTTCCTGCTTTATAGCCTGCTTATAGACATGCACCTTAACGCCTCTATTTTTCTCAACAGTTTCTTGGTCAAGAAGATTCTTAAGGCCCTCTATTGTTGCTTTAACCATGTTTATTGAGTTCTCAGATCCTAAAGATTTAGCTAAAACATCTTTAACTCCGGCTAGCTCCATTACCGCCCGAACGGGACCACCGGCAATAATTCCAGTACCAGGAGCAGCTGGTTTTAATAAAACCCTGCCTGCTCCATAAGCTCCAACTATTTGATGGGTTATCGTTTGGCCCGACAAAGGCACTTTAATTAAGTTCTTTTTAGCGCTTTGAGCAGCTTTATTTATTGCAACCGGCACTTCATGGCCTTTACCAAGACCAATGCCGACATGGCCTTGGTAATCTCCTACCACTACCATAGCCGCTAAACTAAATCTGCGCCCGCCTTTAACTACTTTGGCGACTCTATTTATATGAACTACTTTTTCTTCAAGTTCGAGCTGATTAGCATCGATTTTGGGCACATATCCTCCTAAAACTTAAGTCCCTTTTCTCTAGCAGAATCTGCTAAAGCCTTAACCCGTCCGTGAAACAGAAAACCGGAACGATCAAAAACAACCTTTTTAACCCCTATGGCTTTTGCTTTATCAGCAATAAGCTCTCCAACCTGTTTTGCAGCTTCTATATTTGAGGCATTTTTTACTTTGCCTTTAAGATTAAGAGTAGAAGCACTAGCTAGCACTTGCCCTTTGGTATCATCGACTAACTGGGCATAAATATTAGTATTACTCCTATAAACAGTTAGTCTGGGACATTTAGCCTCGCCAAATATTCTCTGGCGCACTCTGGTTTTTCTTTTCAATCTAGCTTTAACTTTTGGCGCTTTCACTTAGGCCCCTGCTCCTGTCTTAGCTGTTTTTCCAGCTTTACGTCTGATTTGTTCATCAACATATTTAATCCCCTTGCCTTTGTAAGGCTCAGGCTTTCTAATCTTGCGAATGTTGGCAGCCACTTGTCCTACAACCTCTTTGTCTATTCCTTTCACATTTATCTTAGTTGGAGCTGGAACTTCATATTCAATTCCCTCAACTGCCGGATAGGTGACTGGTTTTGAATAACCAACCAATATTTCT
>QZJE01000002.1 GCA_003599235.1 Actinomycetota bacterium
AAAAACACGTGTGGAAATCGGGATATCTCCTCATACTATATATACCGTTGAACAAAAATCGTTAAGAAAGCTGGCTGCTTTAGCAAGAAAACTTAACTTAGATTTGTGCATGCATGTTGCAGAGTCTTCTTATGAGGTAAAGTATCTCAAGACAGGTTCAGGCCCCATTGTAGATATATTTAAGAATTATTTTCGACTGCCTATTGAGATTAAACCGCCCTCGCCTAGCCCGGTAGCTTATCTGAAGCAAATGCGTCTACTGGGAAGTAATTTTTGTGCTGTTCATGCAGTAAAGGTAAATCAAACCGATCTTGAACTGCTAAAGCAAAACTGTTGCCAGGTTGTTTTATCACCTAGAAGCAATCTGTTTTTAGGAAACGGCCTTCCTAAGCTAAATCTATTTAGAAGAGTTTTTCCAGATTTTGCACTAGGTACTGATGGCCTGGGCAGTAATACCAGCTTAAATGTGGTAGCTGAAGCGGCATTGATAAAAGAAGAATTGCCTAGTTTTAGCTGTGAACACCTAGTAAAAACCCTAACAATTAACGGAGCCAAAGCATTAGGGCTGCGAAACATTACCGGCTCTATCGAAACAGGAAAATACGCAGATATCATCGCCATAAGTTTTAAAGACATGGATAAGACAAAAGATTTATTCGAAAATATTATTTTAGGCAACTGGAATCTTGTATTCTCCATGGTTTCGGGCAGCAAATTATTTAGTTCAGCGAGTTTGAAGTAGTTAAGTTGAAGTGCTAAGATATAGTCTACTTTTAATTTGAGGTGTTTTAATTGTTTAAAAAGCTGTTAAAAAGTGGCGTTTTTTATTTTTTAATAATTGTCGTATCTATCACCGCAATAGGCTATATATTTAATACCCCCCAGCCTATGCATCTGAAATATTCTCAATTCGAAAAACTAGCAGAAGAGAAAAAAATAAGCGACGTAATAATTTACAACCAGCGCTTTGAAGTGCAGGGAAGTATTGGTAAGCGTCCGTTTGACGTTAACTATGGCGATATTGAGCAACCTATAAAAATATTAAAAGCTAACGGAATTAAGTACGATTTTGATACTTCGGCTCCCAGCATTAATTGGACAGACGTATTTCCTTATCTACTACTTGGCGGAATACTAATATTTCTTTTTATGTTTATGCTCCAGCAAGTCCAGGGCGGTGGCAATAAAGTTATGTCATTTGGCAAAGCCAAAGCTAAGAAATTAAGCCAAGACCATCCTAAAACTACCTTTAAAGATGTTGCAGGGGTTGACGAAGCTGTTGAGGAGTTAGAGGAAATAAAAGATTTTTTATCCTCGCCGGGTAAGTTTTTAGCTCTCGGGGCTAAAATACCAAAAGGGGTATTACTATATGGGCCTCCGGGTTCCGGTAAAACCCTTTTGGCTAGGGCGGTGGCTGGAGAAGCAGGAGTGCCGTTCTTCTCGATAAGCGGCTCGGATTTTGTTGAGATGTTTGTTGGCGTTGGTGCTTCCAGGGTAAGGGATTTATTTGAGCAAGCAAAAATGCATGCCCCCTCGATTGTATTCATGGACGAAATAGATGCTGTCGGGCGTCAGCGCGGAGCAGGACTAGGCGGTGGTCACGACGAAAGGGAACAAACACTTAACCAGTTATTGGTGGAGATGGATGGTTTTGATATCAAAGATAACGTTATCTTAATTGCCGCTACCAACCGTCCAGACATATTAGACCCGGCTTTGCTTAGGCCTGGCCGTTTTGACAGGCAAATTGTGGTAGATAGGCCCGATCTTAAAGGCCGCATTAAAATACTAGATGTTCATTCCCGTAATAAGCCGCTAGCTAAAGAAGTGGATTTGGAAGTGCTAGCCAGGCGTACACCCGGGTTTACCGGTGCAGATTTAGCTAATTTAATGAATGAATCAGCACTGCTTACTGCCAGGCACAGAAAGAAAAAAATCGATATGAAAGAGTTAGAAGAGGCAATCGACAGAGTAGTGGCCGGCCCTGAGAAAAAGACGAGGCTTATAAGCGACAAAGAAAAAGAGGTAATTGCTTATCATGAATCTGGCCATGCTTTAGTAGCCCATACATTACCCAACACAGACCCTGTGCACAAAATATCAATAATTCCTCGCGGACGTTCATTGGGGTACACTCTTACCTTGCCGGCTGAAGACCGTTATTTAATATCTAAATCTGAACTACTAGACCAGTTGGCTATGCTCTTAGGCGGCCGGGTAGCTGAGGAGATAATTTTCCATGATGCTACCACAGGTGCTCAAGACGACTTGGATAGGGCAACTAAACTGGCCCGGAAGATGGTTTGCGAATACGGAATGAGTGAGCAATTAGGGCCGCTTACACTAGGCCAGAAGCAAGATCAGGTCTTTTTAGGACGTGATTTAGCATCTAATCCTGATTATAGCCAGGAAATAGCCTACGAGATTGATAAAGAGATTAGGCGTATTGTAGATGAGGGCTGGGATAAAGCTAAGCAGATCTTACAAGAAAATAAAGTGCAATTAGACACTATTGCTAAGTCTCTGATGGAGTTTGAGACTATCGAGAAAGAAGAGTTGATTAATCTCTTGAATGGTGAGCCTATCGAGAGGTTTAGAGAAGAAAAAGAGGCCTCTCTTAAAAAGCCTGTTAAGAAAAAACTGGGAGCCCGCGTTCCTGGCAAACTGCGTCCAGCAGAATCCTAATATCGCTCGGGGTCCTGTCGCTACAGTATCCCGTCGTGCTCAGATGTATCTTGCGCGCGCCGGGAGCCTTCTTCCGCGCTACCAATCGCACATTATTTATTACAGCTAGGAATATTCTTTTGCAAAGTATTCGCAGGACAGCTAGCAAGGTCTCGCCGAAGGCGAGTAGCTGTCCGAGGTTAAGCGGCATTTACCGCTGGGTAAATGACCGCGGCTTGGAGAAAGAATATCCCTAGCTATTAACAAACTGTATAATATCTCCATGTCCAAGCTTTTTAAGTCTCAGCAGGAAAACATAAATAAACTGCTTAAAAAACCGATTGTAACTCAGCTAAGTGGGCTTTTTACTGACGCTGGCAAAGAGCTTTATATTGTAGGGGGCAGTGTCAGAGATGCTGTTTTAGGCATCGAGCATGACGATCTTGATTTTACTACTAATGCTTTACCAAAAGATATACTTAAAATCGTCAAGCCTTATGCTGACGAATTTTGGGATATTGGAGCTAAGTTTGGCACAATAGGGCTGGAAAAAGGTGGGCTCAAAGTAGAAATTACCACCTATCGCTCAGAGGTTTATGAAAAAGAAAGCCGCAATCCCAAGGTCACTTTTTCTAAAACCATTGACGAAGATTTATTCCGGCGGGATTTTAGTATCAACGCCATGGCTATCAAGCTGCCCGAGGGAGATTTAGTCGACCCCAGCTTTGGCTTTAGGGATTTAGCCAAAGGGGTGCTTAAGACTCCATCTAATCCCATGAATAGTTTTAGCGATGACCCCCTTAGGATGCTTAGGGCTTGCCGTTTTGTAGCTACCTTTGACTTAGGTGTTGATAAGGAACTAGTTAGTGCTCTGGTAAAGTTAAAGGAACGGTTAGAGATAATATCTAAGGAGCGAATACGCGATGAGTTATCAAAAATGCTTTTAGCCAAAGATGTGGTTAAGGGTTTGCGTTTGATGGTAGAAACTGGGTTATCCGAATATATTGTACCGGAAGTGCCTAAATTAAAAATGGAAATCCAGCCCCAGTTTTACCATAAAGATGTACTGGAGCATACTTACAGAGTGGTTAATTCTGTGCCCCAAGACTTAGTTACTAAGCTAGCTGCCTTACTTCATGACATCGGCAAACCTGATACCAGGAGGTTGATTAAAGGAGAAGTGCATTTTTACGGTCATGATGTACTGGGCGCCAGGATGGCTAGAAAAAGGTTGTTTGAATTGCGGTTTCCTAAGAAGGTTATTGAGGATGTAAGTAAACTCATCCGTCTGCACTTAAGGCCGTATACTTACTATATGGGTTGGACTGATAGCGCTGTCAGGCGCTATGCTCGTGATGCCGGTGACTTATTATATAAGCTTAATGCTTTAGCTATTGCAGACTGCACTACCCGGATTCCCGGAAAAGCCAAGAAGAACTTGGAGCTTATAAGAGACTTAGAAAAACGCATCAATATACTTGAGGAAGAGGAAGAATCAGCAAAAATCAGGCCACCTGTAGACGGGAATGAAGTGATGGAATATTTGAAGATGAAACCCGGCCCTAAACTAGGGGAGATAATGAATATACTGCTTGAAGCAAGGTTGGATGAGAAAATTAAGAGTAAAGAAGATGCATACAAGATGCTTGATAAGTGGAAGAAGGGCAGGTAAAACCCTCTCCGTCATTGCGTGGAGGCCATAGGCCGACGTGGCAATCTCAATCCTTTAATAAGTCAACTAATTTCAGCATATCAGCGCCACTATTGCTAATCTCTTTAATTTTATTCCATACTTCAGGACAATGGGCCTCTTGCATGTTTAGCTTTTCTTTTATTAAGAGGTCGAGTTTCTTGCGTCCCTCTTTGGTATTCTCAATTCCCAATGCATCAAGCACTTCATCTAAGTGTCTAACATAGCAGGCCATGTGTACATGATATCAGAGGCAGCAAAGGCGGCAAAGGCAGTAGAGGCCAAAAACCTTCGCGTCATTGCAGGGAGACCGAAGGCCGCCGTGGCAATCTCAAATAAATTTAGAAAATAATTATTCGCTGTATGTTAAAATATACAAGTTGTTTTTGGCGCGGTGGCCGAGGAGTTAGGCAGAGGTCTGCAAAACCTCGTACAGCGGTGCAAGTCCGCTCCGCGCCTCCAGCTAGAGATTAGAGGTTAGGGTTTAGAGATTAGTGGCCAATTGGATTCTTAACCATTTATTCGGTTGTTATTAATATCCAAATAAGAACTCGCCTCTAGCCTCTAGACTCTAATAACTAAATGGGGCGTTTAGCTCAGGGGTAGAGTGCTTCCTTGACGTGGAAGATGTCAGAGGTTCAAATCCTCTAACGCCCACCAAACTTCGCTCCTTTGGAGCTTCGCTTGGCAAGCCAAATATAGAGCAATGCTTATCACTCGAACACTTTAGGACAAAGAAAACAATAATTGTATTAATTACCGGGATTCCCGGTGTTGTTGCAAATTACCGGGAATCCCGGTAAAATACACTTATGAAAATATTTCTGCCAAATAGTGCATTTATTGGAAACATAGATCCATTTTTAAGAGCGCTGGACTTGTCAAACTCTGATACATTAGAAATTACAACAAATAAAAGCTGGATTTCCATACATCCTGTGGTTTTATCATTAGTCGCAGCTCTAGGCCTTAAAGCCAACCCGAAAGAGATTAAGTGCGATTCTCTTGAAGCAAAATCGATTCATTATCTAGAAAGGATGGGTTTATTTAAATTTTTGGGTGTTAGGTCTGGAATAAACATTACCAAGCACGAACCAGCAGGTCGATTTATTCCTCTTACACAAATAAAAAATTCAAAAGAATTATCTCGTTTTATTGAAGACATGATTCCCTTATTACACTTGGAACCAAAGCAAGCTGAGCCAATTCGTTATGTGGTTAGTGAATTAGTAAGAAATGTAATAGAGCACGCTGATTCTAGAGATGGAGCAATAGTATGTGCCCAGTATTATGCAAAAAGTAACCGAATTGCTATTGGAATTGTTGATACGGGCGTAGGGATTAAAAAGACTATTAACCAATCGTATCCCGCAGAAACATCTATGAAAGCTATTCAGTTAGCGTTAACACCTGGCATTACCGGTACAACGAATAGAGAGGGTGGGACTGAACTTAATGCCGGGGCCGGGCTATTCTTTATTAAAACGATTGCTAAAGTAAATAGTGATTTGTTTATGGTTTATACGGGAAACGCCCTCTATAAATTATTAAAAAGCACAACTAATAAATTATATTCTGATCCCCTTAGAGACAGGCATTCACAAGCAGAGGATTTGCCATTATTTAATGGCACCGTGGTTGGTATTGATATCTCTCTTGACGAAACGAAGGAATTTTCTGGAATACTAAGTCTTATTAGAGGGGTTTATGCACGGTCGGTTAAAGAAAGAAAAAAGGCAAGGTACAGGAAACCTAAATTTATATGATTACTATTAAATTATTTGGGCAAACAGGTTCATTTGCAGAAAACAAAGATATAGCAAGAGATTTGAGAATCAAAGAGATTATACCTGCTCTTGATAAAGGGGAAGACATTGTTCTTGATTTTACAAATGTTGAAGCAGCAACCCAGTCGTTTATCCATGCCTTAATTAGCGATTTAATAAGAAAATATGGTTATGAGATATTGGACAAAATAAGTTTTAAAAATTGTAATGAAACAATACAAAAGATCATTATGATAGTAACAGACTATATGCAAGAGAGTTGAGCTTGTTGTTAGAACATACCCCCAGGCCGGGCGTTTAGCTCAGGGGTAGAGTGCTTCCTTGACGTGGAAGATGTCAGAGGTTCAAATCCTCTAACGCCCACACTAATTATGGATGAAACTTATGTCTTAAAAGCACAAAAAGAAATACGGACCTATGCTTACTTAATTATGGCTAGTTATGATTCTTTAGAGAAAGCTAGGCAAATCGAAGAAGGTAGTTTTTATCAGAGATTATCTGCACTTTTATTTTCTGCTTTTGCCCTAGAGGCATTCATGAATCATATTGGTGAGCGAAAGATAGAATTTTGGGAAGATATTGAGACAATTAACCCATTGTCAAAGTTACGTATCATCTACCATTACATGGGTTTAGATTTTGATAGTTCAAAGAGGCCGATTCAAACAGTAAAGAAGATAAACAAATTAAGAAATTTTATGGTTCATGGTAAAACCATATGGGTTAAGAATGAAGGCTATAGAAAAACTTCAACATATCAAAAAGGTGAAAAATTAGTTGAAGCAAAATGGGAGAGATTATGCAATGATCAAAAAGAGTCTGAGGAAGCTGTAGAGGATATAAAATCAATAATAAATAATATAGCTGATGTTGCTGGTATTGATAAGTTAATGTTATATAGCCCAAGTAGCGGTTCTTTTACTATTGGCAAGAAAACCTAAAACTGGGGACATAAACCTAATTACGAAAGTATCTGGTTTCAAGTATCAAACTACTAATACGCTTTCTTGTTCTATCGCAAGTGGGTTTCTTCTTACCCACCCCTCCCTCCCCAAGTTGGGATTTTACTGAGCCAGCAACAGAGATTGGAGTATTGTTTTGTAAAGCATTCGCAGGACAGCTAGCATGGTCTCGCCATAGGCGAGTAGCTGTCCGAGATTAAGCAGCATTTCACGCTGGGAAATGACTGCGGCTTGGAGAAATAATACACCAATCTCCAATACCATAACGCCTAATAATTGACTATAAAAGTCATCTTAAGTAAAATCCCAACTACCATGTTATCCTTAGGACCGCAGGAAATAGTCGTAATTCTACTAGTAGTGCTAATGATTTTCGGCCCTTCAAAACTACCGGAAGTCATAAAATCGGTATTTTCTACTATGCGCAAATTAAGACAAGAGTTAGACAACATCACTAGCCAAATAGACATCGATGAAATCACCAAAGACAAGAAGGACAAGAAGTAATGGCTAAAGACATGTCCTTAATGGGGCACTTAGAAGAACTAAGGCTTAGAATAATAAAGATAGTTCTGGCCCTAATTATTGCGGCCAGTGTTTGCTACGCTTTCTTTGATGAATTACTTAAAATCATCCTCATACCCCTAGGCAACCAAAAGTTAGTGTATCTAACAGTAACCGAGCCCTTTATTGCCCGCTTCAAGCTAGGTTTCATGGCAGCTCTAGTAGTATGTTTACCCATAATCATCTATCAAGTACTAGCTTTTTTAGCTCCAGGGCTAGATAGAAGGGAAAAGAAGTATCTATTCTTCTCCGTGCTGCTAATAGTGCCTTTATTTACCTGTGGGGCGGTATTTGGCTACTACGTTGTGTTGCCGGTAGGTATTAAGTGGCTACTAGCCCAAAGCGGGCCGCATTTAAAACAAAACCTAACCGTGAGCAACTATATTTCATTTAGTCTCCTTTTCTTATTAAGCTTCGGCCTGACTTTTGAGACTCCGGTGATAGTCTGGATGCTCTCGAAACTAAATATCGTTACTCATAAAACCTTACTAAGGAATTGGAGAATAGCCCTAGTATCTATCCTTTTTATTGCCGCTTTTATTACCCCTGATTGGAGCCCGGTTACAATGATGCTGGTAGCAGCTCCGGCCTTCGTCCTTTATTTCTTAGGAATTATTTTGGCTAGGTTCTTTTAAAATAGAGCTAATGGATGTAAGCTATTAGATAGGAGGAATTAATTATGCCAAGTTTAGGACCAGTAGAACTAATAATAATCTTATTTATTGTCTTGCTATTGTTTGGTGCCAAAAAGCTACCAGAAATCGGCTCAGCTTTAGGAAAAGGCATTAAGGCTTTTAAGAGTTCGCAAGAAAGCGAAACCAATCAAGACGATAAAAAAGGTAAAAAATAACCCCCCAAAAGCTTTATAATATTCTTCATGAGAAAGTTTCTAGCCGTCTTGAAGGCAAAAACATCTGTCAGCATAATTAGGCTGTTTAAAGTTGGAGGCGGCTCTACTTTTCCGGGCCTTTTGGCAGAAAAAATCGATCCCCAAATTATAACTAAGCTATCTTCTAAACTAAAGTACGGAAGCATCATCATAACCGGTACTAATGGCAAGACCACTACCTCTAAGATGATTAGCGATATTCTAACCAAAGCTGGGTACGAAGTTGTTTCTAACCGGGCAGGCTCCAATATGACCAGGGGAGTAGCATCTTCCTTGATTGAGAAAAGTTCCTGGATGGGGACTAAGATAGATGGTGATATAGGGGTTTTTGAGATTGATGAGGCTACTATGGCCTATGCCGTTAAAAAAATTAAGCCCAAAGCCATACTAGTAACCAATCTCTTTCGTGACCAGTTAGATAGGTACGGCGAACTCGATAAAACGGCAAAAATCATCAAGGATTCATTTAGTGACGCAAATAAGACCCAAATTATTCTAAATGCAGATGACCCATTAGTGGCCAGTATGGGCCAAGATGTTAATGCCAGCTATTATGGTTTAGATGACTCAAACATTGTAGCTACGTCTGAAGCGGCTATGGATTCAAAGGATTGCCTTAGATGCGGAGCAGAACTGGTTTTTAAACAACGATATTTCGGTCATAGCGGTATATATAGTTGTCCAAATTGCGGTTTTGCTCGCCCTAAACCAAAAAATATTGCTTTCAACATCAGTCTTAGCCCTGAGGCTACCTTTATGCAATTGAGATTACATAGCGATGCTATTGGTGTATCGATAAATCTGCCAGGTTTATTCAATGTCTACAACGTTCTAGCTGCTGCTTCGCTAACTCACTGGTTAGGGGTTGATAAGAAAATAATTAGTGAATCAATAAATGCTTTCCAAGCCGCTTTTGGACGGATGGAGAAAATTACCATTGGCAAAAAGCATATGTTGATCCTTCTGGTTAAAAACCCCACCGGTTTTAACCAAGTGTTACGAAGTATCACCTCAGATGATACAAAGAAAACTGTAGCTATCTTGTTAAACGATAACTTTGCTGACGGTACTGACGTCTCCTGGATATGGGATAGTGAATTGGAGTTGTTAAAAAACAGAACCGGCCGTATATTTGTCGGTGGCATCAGGGCACAGGATATGGCATTAAGGTTAAAATATGCAGGTCTTAATATGTCCTTTGTTAAAATTATCAAAGAAGAAGAAAAGGTTATTGACGAATCTTTAGATAGCTTACCAGATGGCCAAACCCTATATGTGATGCCAACATACACCGCTATGTTAAAGATTAGAAACATGCTTACCAGCCAAGGATTAGTTAAAGGGTTTTGGGAGGGGCAATGAAGCTTACAATCTTTCATCTTTACCCTGAAGCTATGAATCTATATGGAGACTTAGGAAATATCCTTACACTGGTAAAGAGGTGCCAGTGGCGCGGAATTGATGTTGAAGTAAGCAATATCAAGGTAGGAGACAAGGCAGATTTTAACCAAGCTGACCTTATTTTTTTAGGTGGAGGCCAAGACCGTGGTCAGTCTATAATAGCCCCTGATTTATTAAGAAAAGGGTCCCAGATCAAAGAGGCGGTAGATAATGGTGCGGTGTCTCTGACTATTTGCGGAGGGTACCAGCTTTTTGGGAAGTATTTTAGGACAGCCGAGGGCACAGAAATTAAAGGAATTGAAGTTTTTGATGCTTATACGGTTGCCGGAAATAGACGCCTTATTGGAAACGTAATAGTTGAGGCCGGAAACTGGGCTAGTGGCCAAAACCAAGAAAAGCTGGTGGGTTTTGAAAACCATAGCGGGAAAACCATTCTTTTAAATGATTTATCTCCACTGGGAACCGTTGTTAAGGGTTTTGGTAATGACGGGGAAGGAAAAACGGAAGGAGCAGTTTACAAAAACGCTTTCGGTACTTATTTACATGGTTCACTGCTTCCCAAAAACCCCTGGTTTGCTGATTATCTAATTCTAAAAGGACTTAAGCGAAAACACTTAGAAATAGAAGGCTTAGATGAGCTAGATGACACATTAGAAATGGATGCCAACGTAGCTGCTCAAAAGAGGGCAATGACTGCTAAAACCACCTATATCTAATCATTGCTTTTGCCTAACAAGTGATTGACAAGCCAACTCGAATACTTTAAATTAATTGATAGTAAGTTGATAAAAAAAGACAAGTATTAATTGCTTGCAGCAAAGAATAAAGTGGGGTTTAATTGCAAAATTACAAATCACTTAAAGTAATAGGAATCATTATTTTAATTTTGTTAGTACTTCTTGTTGCCTTTGCGGCAACAGGGCTTGTTAGTACTCCAAGAGCAGTTCAGCGTATTGTTTTTAGTGTTTGGTTTAAAGTAACCAGGGCAGAAAGCAACAGTGAAAAAATGGTTGAATACCATATTGCTCCAAAAATTAAGGTAGTAGATGACAAAGGTAAAGTTAGCTACACCTATAAGTATACTAACGAAAACCGCCACTTAATTGAGCGTGAATCAGCCATTTGTGAGGCATGCCACGGGACCATGAGGAGCGATGATCCCAAAAATATTGTACATAAAAGCATGTTTGACGCTCCTATGCTTAATTTTAACTGTACCGATTGCCATAAAAAGGTGGACTTAGCTAAAAGGAGCCCAGGCAGGGCTACCATCCAAGTGGATAGAACTTCATGTCTACCTTGTCACGATGCTTTGGGCAGTCAGTCTACAGCTGAGGAAACCGGAGGACAGACCTGGGGGACAAAGAAGGCGCCAAAAATGCCGTCTTCTATGAAGCTGCACGGAAACGATGCTGTTTCAGGCAAACAATGGATCTTACAACATCCCAGGTTAGCTATGGGTCTTGGGATCAATGATTGTCGTAGTTGTCACCTAAAAGGTTCAGAGCTTGATTTTTGTAATGAATGCCATATGAGGGGCGGTTCAATGCCATCCAGTCATAGGGCAGTATATAGCGTGAGATTAAACGAGTTATTTCCTAAAATTACCCAAAAAACCAATAAAGTTAAAGCTAGATGGCTTGGCTATCACTTCGTATTTGTAAAGAAGGCCTTGAAAAAGATAAACGTAACTGTTAATTCATCAGAGAAATTACCATTAGACAAACTACAAAAGCTTTCTTGCGGAGCTTGTCATGACATCAAGGGCTGGTGCAACCGCTGTCATACCCCTCACACCAGTAATTGGCTAGACCCGGTTAAGGGGCACCCTGCATCGATTCTCAAACATGGCAAAAAACATTGTTCCAAGTGTCATGATTATCTAGGCGAGAAGTGTACGTCTTGCCATGAATCGCGCGGGGAACTACATTAATGATAAACAAGATAAAAGCAAGCGTATTAACCATAATCGTTATAGTTGTATCGGTTTTTATGGGCAAGTCTTTTTTGAACAGATATATTTTTGCCGAAGTACAACCGGTACAACCCATCAAGTTTAATCACCGCTCCCATGTAACTAACAATAAAATTCCTTGTAAGTACTGCCATATATATGCCAAGAGGTCTAATGTATCCGGTGTTCCCAGTGTTGAGCGATGCATGGGATGTCACAGCTCCATTAAGAACGTTAAAAACGATAAAGGTGAGTTAAAAAAGCTGGTTAGCCACTGGGAGAATAAAAAGCCGATTGCCTGGACCAAGGTATATAACTTAGCTGATTACATTTACTTTTCTCATAGGTCTCATATAACGGTAGCCAAAATTGATTGCAAAGAATGTCACGGAGATGTGGCTAAAATGGATACTGTAAGAAGGGTTCCCAATATTAACATGGGATGGTGTCTGCACTGTCACTCAGATAACAACGGCCCCACCGGCGACTGCTGGGGATGTCACCAATAAATAAGCTGTAAGCTGTAAGCTAGACGCCGTAATAGTCGTCTTTAACATTGCGGCGAGCACGGGATTTTCTAAAGGGGATTAAACTGTAAGCTTTATTAGATACATAGGCAACTGCCGCTAATTTAGAGCCTTTTGCTAGTTTAGACAAAAACTCTCTTCTATTAATTTCTTTAAGCTTTTTACTCATGACCAAACCTTTCTAAACACTACTGCCAACCTTGCTGTTTAGCAATTAAAGGATCATTAACAAGTGCATCTTTATCAGGCAAGATATTTGGATTATATTTAACCAGCATAAGAAAAACCACAATTACTCCTGATATTACTCCTACAAAAGTAATGATATTTACAGGGCTTAATATAAATGTTTTAGTAATTAGATGCTCCTTTTCTAAAACTGGAACAATCACCAAGTATTTTTCCAGAAAAACGCCGCCCAATACTGATACGGCCACCATCGTTACCCTACTAGCTGAGTTTCTAACCTTGCTAAAGATAAGCGATATAAAAGGTATACCGCTTAAGAGCACCAGAGAAGTTAAAAATACCGGCCGGTAATACCCATAGATGCGCAAATAAACAGGAATAGTCTCTTCTGGAAGTTGAACAAACCAAATAGCCATGTATTGAACCCACCACAGAAAAGTCCAAACAATTGTTAAGGCTAACATTATCTTAGCTGAGGTTAAAAAGTGTTCGTCACCAAAAACCTTAATTCCTGAATATTTTTTGGCAAAAAACATGGTAATTATAAGCAGGCCAATACCGCCGTATAGAACGGTTGTAAAGTTAAGCACAGAATACATTGTATCGGCAAAGTGGTGGTTTAAAAGCATGCCGATATCCCAAGAAGTAAGAGTTTGGTAAATTACCAGTGATAATAATGTAAAAAAGCTGCCCAATAAAAGAGTGTTGTTAAGAGCTGGCACTCCTTCATCCTTAATCTGGACTGTTCTGCGTGATTTTATAAACAAAAACAACGCCAATCCGTAAACGACCACAAAAGCAAGTGATTGTCTTATGATAAAGAAAAGGTAATTAAACCATACGCTGTCAGCTGTACTGTGAGCCCAGGTAAAAACAGAATCTTTGCTATACAGGATAGCAGCAAGCATTAATATGCCGACTGGCAGAAATGATAAACCTAAAGATAAAGATAAACGAAAAATAGAGGCTCCCCACCTAGCTGAGGTAATGCGCAATATTACTCCGATAGCTAAAGCTCCCTGGGTAACTGCCATGGCAAACAGAAACATAGTAACGAAAATACCCATTAATTAACTCCTGACTTAATGTAGTTGACTAGCTTCCATCTTTCATTGGGATCCATGGCGTCTTTAAATCCTGGCATAATCGAGCCCCCGCCTTGACCGATAGTAAAAAACAGCTGCTGGTCTAGCGAGTTACGAAAATAGTCAATATCTATTTCGTCGTCGCCAACAAATCCGGAAAGGTAACGGCTTAAGTCGTCTTTTTCGGTTTTAGATATTTTTCCAAGGCTGGCAACAGTCCCCATAAGACCGATGCCATCACCATTCTTGCCGTGGCATGCCGCACAGAAATCTAAATATAATTCCTTGCCTTCTTTGAGATTTTCCTCGGTTGATTTCTCTGTGTTTATCATAGTGTTAGCATTTTCTCTTAAGCTTACTTCCGGTAAACTTTCCTTGGTGGGCACCGCCCCTATGGCCGGCTCTGAGTATGGCTGCTCTTGGGGCCAAGGGGAAACTTGATGAATCTCCCGGTAGCCGCTGCAGTCATACCAGGCATCGTATACACCGTAGACAACAAAGGACATAATTATTGATATACTCAGAATTATTAGGTTTCTGTACAGCTTGCTACTTGTATCTGCCAACTAGTTTTCCCCTGTTATTACTTCAACATTGTATTTATTGAATATGTTAAGTGCTTTTTTAAGATTAGATGGTTCTTTGTCGGCAACAGTTATATTAAAGCGGTCTAAACTGGCTTTTCGATTATATCCTTTAAGATCCGAAGGCATCCTTGCCAGATATATCAGTCCTACAGTGGCTCCAATAAGGCCACCTAATGCACCCAATAAGCCAGCGGAGAATACTACAGTAGGCCAGGTTACAATCTCAAAAGGACCGGTTTTAATAGGATATAAAAGCATGCTACCAGCACTCATGGCAACACCTAAAATAGCAAAAATTATACCCCCTGCTGCTGCAAACCTTATTACATGAATACGTCTGGTTCTTAGCTTTGCTATTAAATAACTTGGTTTTAACGAAAACCTAGGTTCTTCTGAATCCAACAAACTGTCTATTTCATCACTAGGGACAGGGCAATGAACATTTAACTCCCTAATGCCTGCTTCCTTTAGCTCTTTTAGAGCTAAAATAGCGTCATCGTGGTATTGAAATCCTCCCATAATAACAATAGGCGAGCCTCCATTAGTTAAGGTTACTGGCTCTTTTTGATTATTATTTTCTAAAGCTTTGCTCTCTTTTAAATGCCCGCCTCTTTTAGGAAAAGGCAGCAGCTCTTTTACCTCAAATATCGATATTACCGGAATTATTTTTATTGCTAACAAATAAACAAAAACGAATATGCTTACCGACCAAAGTAAAATGGAATACTCAGCCCAGTTGGGAGCGTAATCAAACCAGGTAGTAGGCAGGTATCCTATAGCCAAAGAAGGAATGCACATCAAATAACGCTCAAAGTACATAGCAATCTCAATACCCACAGCAATACAGAATAAAGCGGTTAAGTTGGTCCTTATTTTTCTCATAAACAAAGAAAGGGGAACGATGCTGTTTAGAATGACCATCGTCCAAAATATCCAGGCATAAGGCCCGCGTATTTTTGCCACAGCCGGCATTAGCTCGAAGTTAGCTTTTTTAATCCAGGGAACAAAAAGCTCAATTAGATATATATAACTAATGCCCATACTGGCTAAAAGTACCAATTTAGATAGATTGTCGAAGTATTGCAACTTAAGATATTTTTCGAGTTTTAAATATTTGCGGACCAAAACCAGAATCATAATAACGCCAGATACTCCAGATAGCAGGGCTCCGGTTACGAAATAAAAAGGGTATATTGTGCTATGAGAGCCTGGCATGGTAGTCATATTAGGCACAAATGAGGTAACGGTATGCATAGATACTGCAACAGGTATAATGCAGCAAGCTATAAGTACGTAAGCTCTTCTAAAGTGTCTCCATTGCTCAACTGTTCCTCTCCAGCCAAGCGAGAGTATGGTATATAGTTTTTTTCTCCAGCCACTCATTGTATCTCTTAAAGCGGCAAAATCGGGTATCGAGCCTACGAATAAAAATAAGATACTAGCTGTCAGGTAACTCATTAAGCCGATTACGTCCAAAGTTAAAGGCGAGCGAAAGTTTAGCCACATTAAACGGAAGCTGGTAACTGGTAGAGTAAACCAAAAACGCCAAGGGCGGCCCATGTGACAGATAATAATAATACAAGCCACAATCAAAGCAAATCCGGTAGCCATCTCAGCTGCCCTGTAAATTGGGTTTCTCCAGTGACTTTTAGTTAATAATAAGATTCCGGATAAAAGTGTTCCGGAAAGGGAAAAGCCCACCCAGAAAATGAAGGTCGGCAAGTCAAGCCCCCAATATATCGACTCTCTGGTAGCCCACATACCTAGTCCGATTGAGCTTTGAAAATAATAGACTACAGCACCGTAGAGAACTAAAAGACCTGATACCGCCAAAGCTATACAGTAACCCCGGCTAAAAGTGGTTAGGGTGCGTTCCACATCTTTATTTATATCGGCGTATTCTATGCCTTCGAACTCATTATGTCCGCTCATATTTAATGCCCGTTTCCTTTTTTCTCTTCCTCAGCGCCTTTTCTTACGGCTTTAAGAAAAATAACTCCCGGTTCAATATCTAGCTCCTCAAGTACCTGATAACGCCTAGGATCTCTAGTTAATTGCGAAACCTTGCTTTTTTTATCAAGCAAGTCGCCGAAAACAATAGCTCCGCTAGGACAAGTTTGAGCACAAGCCGGCTGGACTTCGCCATCCTTGACACGCCTACCTTTAGCGTGGGCGGCTTCTTTAGCTTCTCTTATGCGGTGGGCGCAAAAGGTGCATTTATCGGTAAAACCTGAACTTCTAACAGACACTTCAGGGTTTAGTTGTTGGTCTAGTGGGCTTGGCCATTCGGGATTAAGCCAGTTAAATATTCTGGATCTGAAAGGGCAGTTAGTGTTGCAATACCTAGTACCTACGCAGCGATGATATGTCTGGCCGTTTAAACCGTCGTCGGTTCTAAAAGGAGCGTAAGCTAAACACATTGCTTCACAAGGAGCTTTGCCGCACTGATAACAATTAACAGGAATCATTTTAGCTCTTATATTAGGGTATTCTCCCTCCCAATAGCGGTCAATTCTCATCCAGTTTTTGTGGCGGTGCAAGATAGTTTGCTCTTCATCAACAATCGGAATGTTATTTTCTGCATAACAAGAAGTCATACAGGCTTGGCAACCGGTACATTTGTCCAAGTCAACAACCATCCCCCAGCGATAACGGAATTTGGGTATGCGTGCCTTAAGGCCTATTATTGGGATTGGCTTAGTAGTCGGCTTCTTAGCTCTATCTAGAGGGGGAACGGCTTCAATAGCTTTAAGTTTTTTGTGGGCAACTGTTTCCAATTCTTCTGGGCTTATCCATTGAACAATTTCTCTATCCAGCTCCCTTACGCCATTTTCAAGCCCCGGGGTTTTAAGATCAGGATCCGTCTTAGCTATTATCCTAGAGCCGTTTCCTTTTTTAACTTCTACCTCTGTAAGGCTCCAGGCTAAGCTTTCACTAACATTCGTAGTTTCTGATTTTACTATTTTAAGAGGATTAACGCCTCGTTTTTTAGCATACCGTCCGTATTCCTGGTGTCCTTGGCCGATGGGAATAGCTATCGCTTCCGGATGAATAGCAGGGAAAGGATAAGCAGGAACTTCTATTTTGCCGGTCTGAGATTTAATTTCTATTAGGTCCCCTTCTTCTACTCCAAGCTCTTTGGCTTTTTCGGGGTTTATAGCAGCCCAGGTCCCCCAAGCACCAGTTATTAGTGGCTCGGGAAGTTGCTGCAGCCACGGCTGGTTAGCTCCCCGACCATCGTAATGGTTATGTGAGGGATAGGCGATTAAACTTAGTTTGTCATTATGCTCTTCTTTAACCTGTGGTTTTGGTAACTTGGCTGGATCTGGGGATTTTTTTATAGCTACAGTACTTTCTTCTTCCCAGAAGCCACCTTGTTTTTGGCACTTTGTCCAAAAATTGCCGAAAGTAAGTTCTTTAGTTTTACCCCTAGCTTTAGCATCGTTATATACGGCACGCCAACTTTGTTTAACGTATGTTCTAAAATCATGCCAGTTGTAAGTGTTGCTAATTTCTTTTATTTGTTTGGCAATAGATAGGATAATTTCCCCAAGCTGTTTACTATTATATAAAGGAGATATTACCGGCTGCATCAGTCCTATGGATTTATTTCCGTTATCAATTAAAGGAATATAGCTATCCCAGCTCTCAAGATAGGTGGCACTTGGCAGAATTAAATCGGCATTTGCCGTGGTGTCGTCTTTAAAAGCTGAGAAACTAACTACAAAAGGGACCTTTTCCAGGCCTTCTTTTAAGGCGATCCCATCAGGTAAGTTGAATACAGGATTGCTATTATAGATAAAAGCAATTCCCACTTCGCTTTTAGACATTTGATTAGCTAATTCATTTATACGTTTAAAAGAAGCATTGGGTTGCACTAGATCATTAAATATTGATTTGGAAGGGTTAATAAGGCCGCCGCTTTTACCAACAGAGCCAACCAAATGGTTTAAGACATTAGCAGCAGTCGCATTTTCAAATCCGTTTTTAGAATTGCTGGCAAGACCTGCAGAAATAGCAATCGATGGTTGTTCTTGGGCGAACTTTCTAGCAACTTGTTCCAGCACTTCTTTTTTAACTCCAGATAATTTTGATATTTTTTCCGGGGTGAAATCTTCTAAATACTTAGCCCAAGCAGCTTTCTTTGGTTTTATTAAGGGATGAAACAGATTTTTGGCGACAATTATTTGGGCTATGCTTAATGCAACCAGCCCTTCGGTTCCAGGTTTAATAGGGAACCACTCGTCAGCATTGGCGCCTGTTAGCGATAGCTTGGTTTCGAACTGCACTAAAGTGCCCCTTTTGCCTGAACCGAATTGAGGCTCTCTTAGCTTTCCGTAAGCATCGGCGTGTTTTACAGGAGATGCCCAGGTGTCTAATAGATCAGTACCCAAAGAAAGAACATAGGCGGAATTAGCGATATCATAATGGCCAATATCTTTAAATCCGAAACATACTTCATTGGCCTGAGCTGCCGTTTCGTTTCCAAACAGTTCAAAGGGGTAGACGTTGTCGGCTCCGAAATGGTTGGCAAAAGAGGTAAGTAACTTTCCCTGACTGCTTCTTAGGGGCTCTGTAATAAAGGCTACTTTTTTTGATTTATCACGATTAGATAATTTTTCAGCTACTATGCTCTCTGCTTCTTCCCAGCTGATTTTTTTATAGCCTTTACCGCTTTTTATCAAAGGAGTTTTAATCCGGTCGGGATTATACAGCACTTGCAGGCCCGCATGTCCTCTTAGGCAGAGTCGTCCGTTATTAACCGGAAAGAAAGGATTTCCTTCTATTTTTTTGGCTCTGCCCTCTCTAGTTTTTACTTGTATTCCGCAACCGGCAGAACATTGACGGCAAACACTAGAGTACCAGGTAGGCAAACCGAGTACTTCTCCGTCAGGAGGGCTAACGTAGGAGTACAACTTCTCTTGAGTATTTTTTTTAAGGCTAAAAAGGTTATTGTAGAGAGGACCAAGAGTTGCCGCACCTAAGTACTTAAGGAACTTACGGCGTTCAATCGAGCGCTTCATGTACTGATTTATCCTCCTATAACAGCTTGTTAGGTGTAACCCTTAGTATATTATTTTACTGATTGTAATATACTTGATTATCTTTATCAAGAAAGTTGTTATTAAATTATCGATTTGTTATTATGTCTGCTAAAGGAGATTACCTTTGAGCAAAAAAGCAGTTACTTATATAGTTATCGGGGCAATATTGGTAATTACATCGCTTGCTTATTATTCGTTTGCCACTGGTGGACTATTTAGCGAACTGCCTTTTTTAAATCGTTTAATTATCAAACCTAAAGCTGAGATATCTCACAAGGGCCAGTGGGGCTCCCGCTTTATTGCTTGCATTGCCTGCCATGGCGATATTACCTCTGATGCGAATCCGTGGCATAAATTGCATTTATCTAATACCGTTAACCTGATTACATGTGACACTTGTCATACTAACCAAAACATGGGGAAAAGAACAGTTGAAGGAAGAAACCTTATTGACCGTACGTTGTGCTTGAAGTGCCATCCCCAAAAATTTACCACCTACACTGCTGATCACCAGAAGAAAAATTGGATGAGACTGCACGAAAAACTTGTCAATTATAAGGAAAAAGAAAAATGTTTTTCTGAGTGCCATAAGCGCAATGAACTGGATTTTTGTGGTACATGTCACGGAACTCACAAGAATGAAAAAAATTGGATACAAACCCACGGCAAGACAGCAGAAAAAACGCAGTATGGATGCTTAAAATGTCACGAAAAAACAGCAACCTGCGGGAAAAAATGTCATTTCGGAATAGTGATGCCGCATAGTATCCCAAAATATGAAAAGTTTTGGCGAAGCGATATTACAGATCCTGGCTGGATGTTTGTTCATGGAGATATAGGATTAGATAAAGGGGTTAGAACTTGCCAGCAATGCCATAAATTAAAAGTAGAGGATTCTCAATTTTGCGAAACTTGCCATCATCGAAAATTTTATAAAGAAATGCCTAACTTGCCTGTTCCATGGATGAAAGGCGGAATGGTATATGTTAACAAAAAAGGAGCCAGAAGTTGCTGGCAATGTCACAATATGCATTTCTGCGCCTACTGTCACGTAACCGGCAAAAAACCTACCAAGAACCGTTATTGACCTCCAACCCCCTTCTTATTAAAATCTAACTAAGAGCTCTTACAATATAAGGAGTAGTAATAATTAACAAAATTAAGAACTTAGTATCCAGCACTAATTCATTGGCAATATTAGGAGCAGTGGCTATAGTTTCGCTTTTTGTGTTTACCCTGGTTGTTACCTTTACCAGTTCTCCTACATTCTGTAATTTTTGTCATGAAATGAAAGCTGATATTAAGAGCTGGGAAGTATCCACTCACGGCAAGGTGACTTGCTATGCTTGTCATGGTAAAACAAACGTTTTTGCCTTACTAATAGATAAGCCCACAAAACTCAAAGAGCCCATAGCTCATTTTGCTAATAATTATGAACTGCCAATAAATGCCGAAGGCAAACTTTCGCAGAATCATGAAGAGTTTCCCAACAAAGTTTGTGAACGTTGTCATAGCATTAGAAAGCGAAATGTGACCCCCAAGAACGGAATCATTATAAATCATCAAAAGCACATAGATAAAGGATTTACATGTACTGCATGTCACAATCGAGTGGCTCATAAAACTATTAAGAAGTATCTTGCAAAAGATGTTCTGGCAAATAATCCCAATGCTTACAGAGACCGTTCTGAAATGCGATATTGTATGGAGCACCATAATGGGAAAAAAGGCCAAGGCCCCAGTAAATGTACAACTTGCCACCCTAAAGCCTTTAAGTTTATGCCAGGATTTCATAAAGAAAAAGGATTTATATACCCGGTTGGTGCCAATAGAGGCATACACGGGCAAATGGCTAAAAAAGATAGAAAGGCCTGCATGGCCTGTCATCACTCTGAGGATGAATTCTGCAATAAGTGCCATGGCATGAGTATGCCTCATCCGGAGGCCACGTGGACCAAAGGGCCTATCCAACATAAAGTAATTGGCAAGATGAATCCTAAAAGCTGTCAAAAATGCCACCCAGGAGTCGACTTCTGCGGCAATTGCCATCATAAACGCACAGGCGGAGTATCTAAAACCCTTCCTTGGGTTAAGGTGCATTTTAAAGTGGTCACCGGAACTGGCGGTAAACAATGTTGGGGAAATTGCCACACACCTCTTTTCTGCGCTAACTGCCATCTTAAGAATGGAATGAAGCAATGATAGAAAAAGACATTTTATGGCATAGTAGTGCTCATTTGTTGGCGCATGCAGTAAAAGAACTGTATCCCAAAACCAAGCTGGGAATAGGTCCTTCTATTGAAACCGGCTTTTATTATGATTTTGACTTTGAACATAAGCTAACTCCTGAAAACCTCAATAAAATAGAGAAGAAAATGGCTGAGTTAGCAGCTAAGAATTATCCAATCACCAAGGAAACGCTATCCAAAAAAGATGCTGTTAAGTTGTTTAAGGAGCGGGGAGAGGATTATAAGGTAGAGCTAATTAATGAGTTGCCCGATAAAGAGGTAACAGTTTATCATCAAGACTCCTTTGTAGATCTTTGCCGCGGGCCTCACGTTAAATCAACGGGTCTAATGAAAGCATTTAAGCTCACCTCCATTGCCGGAGCTTACTGGCGCGGTGATGAAAAGCGCCCGATGTTGCAGAGGATATATGGTGTTTCTTTTGAATCGAAAGCACAGTTGGATGATTTCTTAGAAAAGCTTAAGGAAGCAGCCAAAAGAGATCATCGGGTATTAGGTAAAGAGCTAGATATATATAGCATTACTGATGAATGGGGGGCAGGACTTCCTCTGTGGCATCCTAACGGCGGACTGCTTCGCCATGTCATTGAATCTTACTGGAAAGACCTTCATTTAGAAGAGGGATACTCGTTAATTACTACCCCTCACATGGCTAAATTGGATTTATGGGAAACTAGCGGTCACTGGGATTTTTACCGCGAGAATATGTATTCGCCCATGGAGATAGAGGGAGCTGACTATGAGATAAAGCCGATGAATTGTCCGGGGCATATGCTTATCTATAAATCGAAAACTCGCAGTTACAGGGATTTACCAATCAGGTGGGCTGAGTTAGGGACAGTTTATCGTTACGAGAGAAGCGGTGTTTTACATGGCCTGCTAAGAGTAAGGGGATTTACTCAGGATGATGCCCATATTTTTTGTTCTACTGAGCAACTTAATGATGAGATTCTGGCAATATTAAAGTTAGCTATAAGAATTCTTAAAACCTTTGGTTTTAACGAATACGACATTTATTTATCTACCCGGCCAAAAAAATATGTAGGCAGCTTAGATAACTGGGAGCGGGCAACTAACGCATTAAAGAAAGCCCTTGAGGATTTAATGCTTGATTACCAGGAAGATCCCGGAGAAGGCGTTTTCTATGGGCCTAAGATAGATATCAAAATAAAAGATGCTCTAGGAAGAGCTTGGCAGTGCAGCACAATACAGGTAGATTTTAATTTGCCAGAGCGCTTTGAAATACAGTATATGGGTAAAGACAATAAGGAGCACCGGCCGATAATGATTCACAGGGCTATTATGGGCTCACTGGAGCGTTTTATAGGCTGCTTAATAGAACACTATGCGGGGGCCTTTCCTCTTTGGCTAAGCCCCGTTCAAGCAACTATATTGCCTATTGCCGACCGTCACAATGATTATGGCCTAGAAGTAGAAAAGCAGTTAAAAGAGGCCGGTTTAAGGGTTAGTTCTGATTTGCGTTCGCAATCGGTTAATAAAAAAATACGTGATGGGCAAAAACAAAAAATCCCCTACATGCTTATAATCGGTGACGAAGAGGTAGAAAAAAAGGTGCTTTCAATAAGAGACAGGCAAGGCAAAGATATAAGAAATGTTAAGGTGGATTCATTAAAAAAAGGTATTTTGAAACTGGTTAATAAAAAAAGCCTTGATTTAGAGTTAAATGCCAGTGTATAATTCAGTATTTGAAAGAAGAAGTGATACTTCTCACCTATTGGCTTAAAGCTAACTAGGTTTGATAGGTAGCTTCTATGCTGCCTTTTTTTATTTTAAGGAGGAATATATCAGAAGACCTTTTAACAGAAAGCCGCTGATTAGGGCGAATCAAATGATTCGCGTACCTGAAGTAAGAGTAATTAGCCCTGATGGGGAGCAATTGGGGGTAAAGCCTACCAGGGAAGCACTTGAATTAGCGGATAAGCATGGACTTGATTTAGTAGAAGTGTCTCCTAATGCAAAACCGCCGGTAACAAGAATTATGGATTTAGGCCGTTACCGCTACGAGTTAGAGCAAAAGGAGAAAAAGGCAAGAAAGCATCGAACTACCATTGAAGTAAAAGAAATCAAGTTAAGGCCTAAAATAGATGATGGTGATTTTAACACCAAGAAAAACCATGTTATCAGGTTTTTAAAACACGGGGCTAAAGTAAAGGTAACTATAATGTTTCGTGGCCGTGAGATGGCTCACCCGGATTTAGGAAGAAAGTTATTAGACCGATTAGCTGAAGACGTGGCTGAGTATTCAGAGATCGAGTTTGCACCAAAACAGGAAGGCCGCAATATGATTATGATATTAAACAGTACTTATAAAGAGGATAAAGAAATGCGGGACATTCCTAAGGATTAGGAGCGTCCCCAGACTAAACCCGAAGAGGTGAAAGAACGATATGCCGAAGAAGAAAACGCATAAGGGTGCGGCTAAGAGATTTAAAGAAACGGGAACGGGTAAGCTGATGCATGCCCGTATTGGACATAGCCATATTTTAGAAAAAAAGAGCCCTAAAAGAAAAAGAAAACTAAGAGGGGAAGCAGTTTTAGGCGGCAAACATGCAAAGAATGTTAAGTCGCTGATTAAATAATAGGAGCAAGAGCAATGCCTAGAGTAAAAGGTGGAACAAAAACTATAAAGAGGCACCAAAAGATATTAAAGCAAGCTAAGGGATATTACGGTGCCAGAAGCCGGACCTATAAATCTGCTAAAGAACAGCTTACAAAGTCGCTTTCTTATGCTTACCGTGATAGGAAGGTAAGAAAAAGATTCTTCAGGCAACTTTGGATTACCAGAATCAATGCTGCTGCCAGAATTAACGGCTTGTCTTATAACAAGCTTATATCGGGACTGAAAGCTGCTGATATCGAAATTGACCGTAAGAACTTAGCCGAGATGGCTATTAGTGATCCTAGTGGGTTTGCTAAATTAGCAGAGATTGCTAAGACCAGTAAGTAGCAAGTCGTTAGTAGTAAGTGGTCAGATTTCCCAGATATGCTTGCCTTTCTTTAGAAAATCAAGCCAGTGTCTTTGGAAATCCGTGTAGTTTTTATAGCGGTAAATGTTCATTATAGCTTTCTCTAAAGTTTTCTTTTTGCGTACCTGTAAAAGCAAGCGGCAAAATTTCTCTTCGCCAAATCTCTCCAGTAAAAAACTAGTCATACTAAGCGATTGGCTATACCAGAGGTTAACCTTGTTTTGGTCGCTGGCTTCACTGACATCAGTTGCCAGGTGCATTTTAATGGGAAAGTAATTTTGGGCTCTTAGTTTAGCCATAAATGGTTTAAACTGGCTTGCTCTCTTGGGGTCGTATTTTAGCTGGATAAATAATGCTAAACCTTCATCTAGCCAAGCTATATTTGCCGAATCGGAATTAACAAAGCTTTTTAGAATCAAATGCTGTATTTCGTGAGGCAATACCGATATAAAAAGATTTTCACTTTGATACAAATAGATTTCGTCTTTTTGGTAATCGCTAAAGCCTTCAGACCATTTGGGTTTTCTGGTATACAATATATAGTCGTCTTTGTTGCTAAACAGATAAATCTTTATTTTAATTAAACCGTAAACATCGGGGGCAGGAAGGCCAACCAAAGAAGGGATTTCTTTGTAGTATTCTTCAGCTTTTTCTGCAATCAATTGAGCTCTGGGGTTATCTTCTCCGTCTGCCCAGACAAGAAAATGCTCAGTTGTTACATAGGTTTCTTTGCCTGGTTTTGGGCTGCTAATAGAGTTGCCATTTTCTACTTGGGATGCTTTTGGTTGAGTAATGATTATTAATGATAAGCAAATGGCAGCTACTAATGAAATTATCGTTACAATCTTGATGATATTTGACAAGTGTTCCGACCGGGGTTCTTTGGGTTGGGTTTTGGGTTTATTTTTCTTAGCTTCTAGCTTTGCAATGGAGTCCTTGCATTTTTTGCAAATGTTTTTGGAAGGCACAAAACACTGCTTACAAAAAGGAGTAGAGCAGTTAGTGCAAAGATACTTCGCTTTCTTGTCCGGATGGTTCCAGCAATTTGCATTATCCACAGGGTAATTCTAACATAATCTTAGTTAAGCTATAATTCTCTAATAGTATTTTAAAAAGGACACACAAATGATATTAATGATTGATAACTATGACTCTTTTACCTATAACCTGGTGCAGTATCTAGGGGAACTAGGTGCTGACCTAAAAGTCTATCGAAATGACAAAATTACGTTAGAGCAGGTAGATAAGTTAAAACCACAAGCTGTAGTGGTATCGCCTGGGCCTTGTACCCCTAATGAAGCAGGAATATCGGTTGATATAATAAAAAACCTCTATGATAAAATACCTATTTTAGGAGTTTGTTTAGGCCATCAGTCAATAGTTGCTGCTTTTGGCGGAGAAATTATCCGGGCAGCAGAGCCTGTCCACGGCAAAACTTCACAGATAAGCCATGACGGAAAGACTATTTTTAAAGGAGTTAAGAATCCATTTACAGCTACCCGTTATCATTCTTTGATGGCTAAAGAAGCCAATTTGCCTGATTGTCTTAAGATAACAGCAACCAGTGAAGACGGTCTGATAATGGGGGTTAGGCACAAAGAAGCAAGATGCGAAGGCATCCAGTTTCATCCCGAATCAATATTGACGACTGAAGGAAAAAAGATATTAAAGAACTTTTTAAGTGAGGCAAATGCTTGTTGATTACAAGGTGGGGACAGACATCCATCTAAATAAGGATGCCCTGTCCCCGATGGTGAGGTTGTAAAATTGATAGTTGATGCTATAAGAAGTGTGGTAGAAAAAAAAGACCTGGATTTTGACACTGCCAGAGCGGTGATGAATGAGATTATGAGTGGGCAGGCAACCGAGGCTCAAATAGCTGCATTAATAACTGCTTTGCGGATGAAGACAGAGACAACAGAAGAGATATCGGCTTTTGCTCAAGTAATGAGAGAAAAAGCAACACCAATAAACCCTAAAGCGAGAGGTTTGCTTGATACTTGCGGAACAGGCGGAGATTCCTCTGGTACATTTAATATCTCGACAACTGTGGCTTTTGTGGTTGCCGGATGCAAAATAGCCGTAGCTAAGCATGGAAACCGCGGGGTGTCTTCTGGCTCCGGCAGTGCTGATGTGCTCGAGGCCTTAGGGGTTAATATCGGCCTTTCTGCCGAACAAATTGCTCAAGCTATTGATGAGGTGGGCATCGGATTTTTGTTTGCGCCTGCCCTGCATGGGGCTATGAAATACGCTATCGGTCCCCGCAGGCAAATAGGTATTCGCACCGTATTTAATATTCTAGGCCCCCTTACCAACCCAGCCGGGGCCAAAAACCAGTTACTGGGAGTTTACGACCCCAAATTAACTAAGACGATGGCGGAAGTTCTTCAGAAATTAGGATCAGAAAGTGCCATGGTGGTTCATGGAGACGGTCTTGATGAGTTATCAACTACCGGAACAAATCAAATCTACCAGCTATCAGAGGGCAAAATTACTTCATATCAAATAGAGCCCGAGGAACTGGGTTTGGCCAGGGTTTCAATAGATGAGCTAAAAGGCGGAAGTCCTAAAGAAAATGCTGAAATAACCAGCGCTATTCTAAAAGGGCAGCCGGGAGCTAAACAAGATATCGTGCTACTTAATTCTGCTGCTGCTTTGGTGGCTGCACAGAAAACGTCTAATATAGAAGAAGGGCTAAAGCTGGCTAAAGAATCAATCGATAGTGGTGCTGCTAATAAAAAATTAGAAGATTTAATTGCTTTTACAAAGAAATTGCTTAAGTAATGAGTATTTTAAGTGACATCGTAGAAAAGAAAAGAAAATGTGTAGAGTTATCCAAAGAAAAATCTCCTTTAAATAGTCTAAAAAACCAAGCTACTTTAATGCCCTTAACCAGGGATTTTAAACAGTCTCTTATTAGCAGCGATATTGCTGTTATTGCCGAGATAAAAAAGGCATCTCCGTCAGCCGGCGTTATTAGAGACGACTTTAATCCTGTTGATATTGCAAAGCAATACCAAAAAGCAGGGGCTGTCGCCATCTCTGTTATCACCGAAGAAGATTTTTTCCTTGGAAATCCTAATTACCTTAAGCAGGTTAAAGAAACTGTAGAGTTGCCGGTTTTAAGAAAAGACTTCATTATAGAGCCCTATCAGATTTATGAGTCAAGGGTACTTGGTGCCGATGCTGTCTTGCTGATTGCATCTATATTAGATTCCTACCAACTAAGCGAGTTAATCGAGCTTGCTAAGAGTATGGGAATGGCCGCGTTAGTCGAAGTCCATACCAAGGAAGAGCTGGAAGTGACTTTGCTTTGCCGGGCGGATATAATTGGGATTAACAACCGCAATCTAGATACATTTGAGGTTAATCTGGCAATTAGTGAAGAACTAAAGCCTTATATAACATCCGATAAAGTAAGTGTTAGCGAAAGCGGCATATATTCATCTGCAGACGTTTTGCGTCTTAGAGAGGCTGGGTTTAATGCTATTTTAGTTGGGGAGAGCTTACTAAAAAGTGAAAATATCGAAGGAAAATTAAAAGAGTTAAAGGTTAAAGGGGGATAAATTGAGAACTAAAATCATCTTGAAAGAGTCAGAAATGCCTAAAAAGTGGTACAACATCGCTAAAGATTTGCCAAAAGCTCCACAGCCTTATCTTCATCCTCAAACAAAGCAGCCCTTAGGCCCAGATGACCTGGCGCCGGTTTTCCCGATGAGTTTAATAGGCCAGGAAGTCAGTACTGACACCTGGATAGATATTCCCGAAGAGGTTTTAGATATTTATTCGCTTTACCGGCCAACACCTATGTACAGGGCTAGAAGGCTAGAGCAAGCACTTAATACTCCGGCAAAGATCTACTATAAATATGAGGGAGTAAGCCCGGCGGGAAGCCACAAACCAAATACTGCTATACCGCAAGCTTTTTATAACAAGCAAGAGGGAATTAAAAGGCTTACTACCGAAACCGGTGCCGGCCAATGGGGCAGTGCTTTAGCGCTGGCTACTCAGATGTTTGGTTTAGAGCTCAGTGTATATATGGTAAAAGTAAGCTACGACCAAAAGCCTTATAGGCGGATTATGATGGAGACTTGGGGAGCTGATGTAACTGCCAGCCCGTCAAATAAGACTAATGCCGGCCGCTCAATCCTTGAGGCTAATCCAACGAGTAACGGGAGCCTGGGTATCGCTATCAGCGAGGCTTTCGAAGATGCTGCTAGCAGGGAAGATACCCATTATTCTTTAGGCAGTGTTCTAAACCACGTTTTGCTTCATCAAAGCATCATAGGCTTGGAATGCAAAAAGCAGATGGAATTAGTGGATGATTATCCGGATTACGTTATCGCATGCTGTGGCGGGGGCAGTAATTTTGGAGGGGTTGCTTTTCCTTATGTTGCCGATAAAGCCTCAGGAAAAAATGTTACTTTAATAGCGGCTGAACCTAAAGCTTGTCCAACCCTAACTAAAGGAGAATATCGGCAGGATTTTGGAGATACCGCCGGAATGGCGCCTATTGCCATGATGTATACCTTAGGGCATGATTTTGAGCCGGCAGGAATACATGCCGGAGGCCTGCGTTATCACGGCGATTCACCCTTGGTTAGCATGTTATATGATGAAGGCATTATTGAAGCCGAAGCTTATCACCAAAAAGAAGTTTTTGAAAACGCTATTCTTTTCTCCAGAACTGAAGGCATAATTCCTGCTCCGGAATCAGCTCATGCTATAGCATCTGCGGTAAATAAAGCCAAAGAGTGTACTGCAACAGGGGAGAAAAAAACGATTTTGTTTAACTTAAGCGGCCACGGTCATTTTGATTTAGTAGCCTATCAAGAATATCTTAGTGGCAAGATGCAGGATTTTGAGTACGAGCCGGCTGCTGTGAAGTAATGTATATAAAACTATGCGGTATCACCAATAAAGAAGATGCGCTCTTTGCATCCGGTTTAGATATAGAAGCACTTGGCTTTAATTTTTTTAAGCCAAGCCCACGATGCATTGAACCCGATTATTGTCAGCAGATAATATCTATGCTTCCTAAAAACATTAGCAAAGTTGGCATCTTTGTAAATGAGTCCCTGGAAAATATCAAGACAATTTCTTCACAGTGCGCTTTAGATACTATTCAGCTTCATGGAGAAGAATCCCCTGATTTTTGCAGAAAGCTTAGCAGCTACAAAATATTTAAGGCCATAAGAATAGCCGCAGAAGAAGATTTGGGGCAAATGACAAAGTATGAAGTCGAGGCTTTTTTGTTAGATACTAAAATCGCCGGTCAATATGGGGGAACCGGTAAACCTTTTAACTGGGAGCTAGCTATAAAAGCCAAGGATTATGGCTCTATAATATTATCTGGAGGACTAACCGCCGACAATGTAGAGAAAGCAATCCGTAAAGTAAAGCCTTACGGGGTGGATGTGGCTAGCGGAGTAGAAGTACGTCCGGGTAAAAAGGATAACGCTAAAATGGAAGCTTTTGTTAAGAGAGTTAGAGAGTTAGAGAGTTAGAGAGTTAGAGAGTTAGAGAGTTAGAGAGTTAGAGAGTTAGAGAGTTAGAGAGTTAGAGATGACTAAAACAAAAAAACTTAAGATAGGCATTACTTTAGGCTTAATAATTGACGTATTGCTTGTCATTTACATGATTTATATTAATTTTGTTCTTAACTGGGGAATAAATGGCGTAATCCCTATCATGCTGCCGCTACTTATAGGGATACTATTGTTTTTAACGCTGCTAACACTTGGTAAAAACCCTCAATAGTATTAAAATATAAAGATTATATTATGCAATCTTACGAAAGCTTACCTGATAATAAAGGACACTTTGAAGAGTTCGGGGGCAAGTTTGTGCCCGAGACGCTTATGGCTGCCCTAGAAGAGCTAGAGCAGGCTTATAAGCAGTCAAAAGGGGATAAATCTTTCAAAGAAGAATTAGATTATTTATTGGCTGATTTTGCAGGCCGCCCTACCCCTCTTTATTTTGCCAAACGTCTTTCAGATAAATACGGAGCAAAAATATATTTAAAAAGAGAAGATTTGGTCCACACCGGGGCTCATAAGCTCAATAACTGCTTAGGGCAGGCATTACTGGCCAAGAAGATGAAAAAGAAACGTATCATTGCCGAAACAGGCGCTGGCCAGCACGGAGTGGCTACAGCAACGGTAGCTGCTTTATTTGGTATGCAGTGCCAAATATATATGGGAGAAGAAGATATTGCCCGCCAGCAGCCCAATGTTGAGCGGATGAAGCTTTTAGGGGCGAAGGTAATAGCAGTTACTAGCGGGAGTAAAACACTCAAGGACGCTATGAACGAGGCCATCAGGGACTGGGTTACCAATGTTACAACTACTCACTACCTAATTGGCTCTGTTGCCGGCCCGCATCCATATCCGATGATGGTAAGAGATTTCCAAGTAGTTATTGGATTAGAAACCAAGCAGCAGATTGTTGAAAAGGAAAATAAAATGCCTACCCACATTATTGCTTGTGTGGGTGGAGGCAGTAACGCTATAGGCATTTTCTACCCCTTTTTAAACAGTAGTACGGGCACGGCGCGCCGAGCCCGTACAAAGTTATTTGGCATAGAAGCTGCGGGCCTTGGTTTAGATTCCGGCAAACACGGGGCTCCTTTAGCTAGGGGAAATAAAGGGATTTTGCACGGCTCGCTAAGCTATGTAATAGAAGATGATTTTGGGCAAATCACAGAGGCTCATTCGATATCTGCCGGCCTAGATTACCCCGGAGTGGGGCCAGAGCACTCATATTTTAAAGAGAAGGGTTTAGTGACATATGATTCGGTAACAGATGCCGAAGCCTTAAACGGATTTGAAACTTTATCTAAGACAGAGGGGATAATCCCTGCTCTTGAGAGTTCCCACGCTGTTGCCTATCTAGAAAAACTAAAGATGGCTAAAGATGATTTAGTTATCGTTAATTTGTCCGGCAGAGGCGATAAAGATTTAGACATTGTTAAAAAGGCAGGGCTTAAATGAGCAGGATAGAGGCTGCTTTTACAAAAGCTAATCAAGAAAACCGGGCTTGCATTATTATCTATTATCCTGTTGGCTACCCGGATTATGAAAACTCAGTAGTTGCCCTTAAAGCCATAGCTAAAGTGGCCGATATCGTTGAGGTGGGTATCCCGTTCTCTGACCCTTTAGCTGACGGGCCTACTATCCAGCAAGCCAGTCAGCAAGCGTTATCGTTAGGCATCAATACCCAAAAAGCATTAGAGGCAGTAAAAGAAATAAGAGATGAATGCAAGACCCCTTTAGTGGCTATGACTTACTACAACCTCTTTTATCGATATGGATTAGAAAAATTTGTAAGTGATGCTAACAAGGCAGGCTTAGATGGGGTAATTATTCCTGATTTACCCCCCGAAGAGGCTGATAGCTGGTTAAATATCGCTAAGAATAAGCTGGAAACTGTTTTTTTGGCTGCTCCTACCAGCGTAGATAATAGATTAAAACAAATATGCAGAATAAGCCAAGGTTTCATCTATGCAGTATCTGTAACAGGAGTAACTGGTGAGCGCACAAATCTTCCAGCTAATCTAGCTGATTTTATTAAAAAAATTAAGTCAATTACCGATAAGAAAGTAGCGGTAGGTTTTGGGATATCAACTCCTGACCAAGTTAGTGAATTAGCAAATATTTCACACGGAATTATCATAGGAAGCGCTATAATTAAACAAATGAAAAACGCTGTAAGTTTTGACGAGGGTCTAAATAACTTAATTAAATTAATTTTAAGATTTAAAAAGAAAGGAAGCCACAGTTGAGTGAGCCTGCGTTATCTAAAAAAGTAGAAAAAAGTAAGGTAGTAGTACCAGAAGGGCTCTGGACAAAATGTGTAAGTTGCCGTCAGATAATATATGAAAAAGAACTAATCCGTAACTACCAAGTATGTCCAAAGTGCGGCCACCATCATTACCTTCCGGCAATAAGCCGGATTGAGTTGTTATTAGACGACGCCTCATTTAAAGAGAT
Organism: Actinomycetota bacterium; assembly: GCA_003599235.1. GTDB lineage: Bacteria > Actinomycetota > Aquicultoria > SURF-47 > SURF-47 > SURF-47. The sequence goes on from QZJE01000002.1 coordinate 32,569, forward strand.
AAATAGCGATCTTAAATCTGGTGATCCTCTTAATTTTAAGGCTTCAAAGAGTTATAAAATGTCGCTAAAAGAAGCCGGCTTCGCAACTGCTTTAAATGAGGCCATCATTACCGGTGAAGGAAAAATTGATGGCAAAAAAGTGTGTTTAAGCGTAATGGATTTTAAGTTTATCGGCGGCAGTATGGGTAGTGTGGTCGGGGAGAAAGTAGCCCGGGCAGCTGATTTTGCGATAAACAAAAAACTGCCTTTCATTGTGGTTTGCGCTTCAGGAGGAGCCAGGATGCAGGAAGGCATGCTATCGTTGATGCAAATGGCTAAGACGAGCATGGCAGTAGGCAAAATCCATGAAAATAAGTTGCCGTTTATCTCTATTATGGCTCACCCTACAACCGGCGGAGTGCTGGCTAGTTTTCCTTCATTAGCTGATATTATAATTGCCGAGCCAAAGGCTTTGATTGGTTTTACCGGGGCCAGGGTAATTGAGAGAACAATCAAAGAAAGATTGCCCGATGGTTTCCAGACAGCAGAGTTCTTATTAAAACACGGCATGGTAGACTTAATTGCTTCCAGGGCTGAACAAAAAGAAATAGTTAGTCAACTATTAGGATTTATGGGTTATTAGGTGAAAAATGGCTAGATTTTGTATGGATTTTGAAAAACCGGTAGTTGAATTAGAAGATAAGTTAGAGCAATTAAAAAGCTTAAAAGCGGCTGGAACAGGTGAAATTGCTCATGATATTGCCGAGCTTGAAAATCAGCTTGAGAGGTTAAAAGAGCTGATTTATAAAGATCTTACAGCTTGGCAGAGGGTTCAAATTGCCCGTCATCCGCAAAGGCCCCGGGTACTTGATTACATAAACCATATTTTTAGCGATTTTACCGAGCTCCATGGAGACAGGCTTTATCATGACGATCCGGCTATTGTTGGGGGCCTGGCCCATTTAGAAGGGGATACATTTGTAGTTATTGGTACCCAAAAAGGCAAAAACGCAAAGACTAATATTAAACGCAACTTTGGAATGCCTATGCCCGAAGGGTATCGCAAGGCACTGCGCTTGATGAAGATTGCAAAGAAGTTCAATTTGCCGATTATCACTTTTATTGACACCCAAGGGGCCTATCCCGGAATAGGGGCAGAAGAAAGAGGGCAAGCGGTAGCTATTGCTGAGAACTTGCAATTTATGAGCCGTTTAGCTGTGCCTATTATAGCGGTTAATGTAGGTGAGGGAGGAAGCGGTGGTGCCCTGGCAATTTCAGTTGCCGACCGCTTGATAATGCTTGAAAACTCATATTATTCAGTTATTACTCCCGAAGGATGCGCCTCTATTTTATGGCACGACGAAACAAAAGCCTGCGATGCAGCAGAAGCCCTAAAGATAACAGCCGAAGATTTGGCTAAAATGAAGATTGCCGACATTATAGTAAAAGAGCCTTTAGGTGGAGCTCACAGGGATGTTGAAAAAACCTATTACATCTTAAGGAAAAAGTTAATTGATTGTTATAAAGAATTAAAAACAACTTGTCCTAATAAAAAGAAATTAATAGAGGATAGGGAAAAAAAGTTAAACAGTATCGGAAGGCTTACTAGCGTTTAGTCTTTAGTTTTCTTCGATTAATCCTTCAATTGAGCGCTTATTAATAATTATGCACTTGGTTTCATATAGCATATTATTATTAGAAGCGTCATAGACCACTGCATCGGTTACCGGAATGAAATTGTGTACTTGGCCGCTATTTAAGTGGTCTGAAAGCCTTCCCCTGTAGGAGTCTCTAAGCAGCAAATGTAGCTTGCCAACTATCTTAAACCTGTTGGTGTAGATAATGGCTTTTATTTCGTCTGTTTTAACTTTATTGGCTAGATCCATTTTTATCTCCTTGATTCTAATGTATTATCGGCAATTATTAAAATTAGTTTAATATATTATTAACACAGAGATAAGGGATAAGAAATAAGGGGTAAAATCACTCAACTGTATATAAATCTTAATAAAATAAAATACAATGCTCAGCTGATAAATAATCAAGCAACCAAACAAGATATCAGCGTTGTTGGAGTAACTAAAGGGGTTTTGGGTGAGCCAAAAATAGCTAAGGCTATGTTAGATGGCGGCATTTCACAATTAGCAGACAGCCATATAGAAAGCTTAGAGAAGTTAAAACCACTAAATAAACCGCTGATGCTTTTAAGGCAAGGCCAAAAAAAAGATATTTCAAAGATAGTAGAAATTGCTGATATAAGTCTAATATCCACCCTAATTGCAGCACAATGGCTTTCTTGCGAAGCTGTAAGGCAAAACAAAACTCACCAGTTAATCCTTATGCTAGAGACCGGAGATAGGCGCGAGGGTTTTTCTTTTAGTCGAATTATCGGTTCTGCAATGCAAATTATTAAGCTTCCAAATATCAAAATAGCCGGTATAGGTACTAATGTTGCTTGCTTAAAACAATCTTACCCAAATAAGAAAAATCTGGATTTATTAATTAAAAAAGCTGAGGAAATAAAAAAGTTGGCGGATATCAAAATAATATCTGGGGGCAATTCAAGCGCTTGGCCGCTGCTTAAAGACAAGAAATTACCCAAAGAAATCAATCAACTAAGAATAGGTGAGGCAATATTATTAGGCAATGATACGGTTAAATATCAACCTATTAATGGAGCATATCAAAACTGTTTTAGGTTAGAGGCCGAAGTAATCGAAGCTTATAAAAAAGTGCATGACCAAGCGGTTTTAGCAGTAGGCTTACAAGATATCGGCAGCGGTGTCTTAACCCCGATTATTAAAGACCTTGAAGTTAAACGGGTAAGCAGTGACCACCTGGTATTAAAAACCAATAATGTGCAGTTGCGTGTTGGAGATAGAGTTTCTTTTGTTCCAACTTATTTTGCTTTGCTTGGATTGATGACAAGTCCTTTTGTGCAAAAAGCCTTCCACCTATGCTAATATAATTGCTGGTTATTAATGAGCAGAAGGAGAACATTGAGGCTTTTTGGAACTGATGGGGTTCGTGGAGTTGTAGGGCAATCCCTAACTACTGAGCTAGCTCATAAGCTAGGCAGAAGTGCAGCCAACCAAATTATCAAAAAGAATAACGGATGTATGGTAATCGGAAGGGACACTAGGCGTTCTGGCCCAAGCTTAGAGCAAGCATTGATTGAGGGGATATGCTCCCAGGGGATAGATGTGGATGCTATCGGCGTTTTGCCAACTCCAGCTGTATCCTACCTTGTACGCAACCACAAAACCGATGGCGGCGTTGTCGTTTCAGCTTCTCATAATCCTGCTGAATATAACGGTATTAAGTTTTTTGATAATCGCGGCATTAAGCTCGATGAATCACTTGAGAACCTAATCGAATCTTCCCTTGATAGCTACAACAGCAATTACACCAAAATAGGCACTTCTTTAAATGACATACAGGCTGAAGACGATTACCTGGAACATTTGATTTCTTGCATCGATGGGGATTTGTCTGGTTTGTGCATTGCCCTGGATTGTGCCAACGGGGCAGCACATAAGATAGCTCCCAGGGCTTTCAGAGAGCTTGGAGCAGAAGTTTTCTGCTATAACTGCCAGCCGGACGGCTTAAACATTAATCTGGAATGCGGCTCAACCCATCCTCAAACCCTCGAGGATATTTGTAAAAAAGAAAAAGTCGATGTCGGATTTTCCTTTGACGGAGACGCCGACAGGGTTATAGCAGTGGACGAAAACGGCAATCATGTTGATGGCGATTTTATTATGGCAATTTGTGCAACTGAGCTAAAAAAAGCAGGTAAATTAGCCAATAACACCATAGTGACAACCGTAATGACTAATCTAGGGTTCTATATCGCCATGGAGAAAGAAGAAATAAAAGTATTACAAGCAAAAGTAGGCGATAAATACGTTCTAGACGAAATGCTTAAAAATGGCGCTAGTTTAGGTGGAGAACAGTCTGGACATATAATTTTTAACGATTACGGCCCCATAGGAGACGGACTTATTACCTCTATAAAGCTGGCTGAGGTTATGAAACGCAAGCAACAACCCTTATCTGAGCTTACAAAAATAATGCAGCGTCTGCCTCAAATATTGATTAACGTTAAAGTAAAGGATAAGCACAAACTAAACGGCAGCCAAAAAATCTGGAAGAGCGTAGAGGAAGCTGAAAAACACCTTCATGGACGGGGAAGAATACTGGTTAGACCATCAGGTACTGAATCTTTAGTTAGGGTAATGATTGAAAGCGATGACCATGACCACGCAGAAGATTTAGCAGGACAAGTAGCCGAAGTGGTAGAAAGTGAGCTGGGATAGATGTGCGGAATTGTCGGATATATCGGAAAAGAAGACTGTATTAATCCATTGGTAGCAGGGCTTACTAGCTTGGAATACCGCGGTTATGACAGTGCCGGAATCGCTATCTTAAATGGCGACTCGTTAAAAGTGCTAAAGGACGAAGGAAAATTATCCAGGCTAAAAGATCTTCTTAAGAAAAACGAACTTTGCAGTAACATCGGGATAGGTCATACGCGATGGGCGACTCACGGGGCTCCTTCAAAAGAAAATGCTCATCCCCATACTTGTTGTCAGGATAAAATCGCTGTAGTTCATAATGGAATTATTGAGAACCACTCGGTTCTAAGAGAGGACTTAATAAAAAAAGGCCACAAATTTAGCTCCGAAACCGATACTGAAATTATTGCCCATTTAATTGAGGATTTCTATGAAGGAGATCTTAAGGCAGCGGTAAGCAAGGCCATAGGTTTTCTAAAAGGCTCTTTTGCTTTAGTAGTGATGAGCTCGGATAATCCTAAGCTCATTGTGACAGCAAAGCAAGATAGTCCCATGGTTTTAGGAATAGGCAAAAACGCTAATCTGGTAGCCTCTGATATTCCTGCTCTACTAGGACAAACCAGAGAAATGATAATCATGGATAACGGGGAGATGGCGGTTTTAGGCCAGGATAGTTATCAGATAATTGATTTTGATGGAAACCCGGTTAACAAAGCTATTGCTCATATCAGTTGGGATCAAGAAGCAGCAGAGAAAGGCGGTTTTGAAGACTTTATGCTCAAAGAGATACATGAGCAGCCAGTCGCAGTAAGAGAAACACTTAGAGGTTTAATTGACGATGATGGCACAGTCAACTTAAAAGAGTTAAAAATCGATTCCTCTCGTATTAAAGATATAAATAGAGTGGTAATCATTGCTTGCGGTACTTCTTATCATGCCGGTTTGGTAGGCAATAGTGCAATAGAAAGCTGGGCACGTATTCCTGTTGAATTAGACATTGCTTCAGAGTTTCGCTATCGGAATCTATTGGTTGATGATAAGACATTAGTTATCGCCATAACCCAGTCTGGTGAGACAGCTGACACTTTAGCTGGTTTGCGCAGTGCAAAAGACAAAGGGGCTATTGTAGTGGCGGTAACTAATGTAGTTGGAAGCAGTGTTACCAGAGAAGCTGACGGCTTAATATATACTCACGCCGGCCCAGAGATTGGGGTAGCAGCTACTAAAACCTTTACTTCTCAAATAGCTGCTCTATATGTTATAGCATTGTTTATTGCTCAAGTTAAAGGTCGTCTAACTAACGAAGAGATTAAAAAACGCTCAGTTAAATTATGGGATATTCCAGAGTTAATAAAACAAGCCCTAACCCAGGAAGAAAACATCAAGAAGATTGCTCAAAAATATGCAAAAAAGCCGGACTTCTTGTTTTTAGGACGAGGTTTGGGGGTGCCGATTGCTTTAGAAGGAGCTTTAAAGCTAAAAGAGATATCATATATTCATGCCGAAGGTTGTGCAGCCGGTGAGATGAAACACGGCCCCATTGCATTAATTGACGATGATTGTCCTGTAGTAGTTGTAGCTACCAACAGCGCCACAATTGATAAGGTAAAAGCCAACACAGAAGAAGTAAAGGCAAGAAATGCTCAAATTATTGCAGTAGTTAATGAAGGTAACCATATCTTTGATGGCGTTGCTGACGATTTATTATTTGTGCCCGAAATATCCGATATTTTTTCTCCTATTATTAATATTATTCCATTGCAGCTCTTTGCATACTATGTAGCAAAAGCTAAGGGTTGCAATGTAGACCAGCCAAGAAATTTAGCAAAAAGCGTAACTGTTGAGTAAAATGAGCTATCAGCCTCCAGCCTTGAGTTCTCAGATTGTAAAAGGCATAGGTATCGATATCGTAGATATAGACAGGTTTAGAGCTGCTATAGATAAGCATCCTAAGCTAACTAAACGCTTGTTCTCTAATGGCGAATTATCCTACTGCTTAAGCCGCCCCCGCCCTTATTTTCATTTTGCAGTTAGATTTGCCGCTAAAGAAGCGGTGGTTAAGGCTTTAGGGGTTGGTCTTCGAGGCATGAAGTGGCAAGATATTGAAGTAAAGAGAACAGAGCTTGGTGAACCCTTAGTTAACTTGTCAGGAGGGGCTAAAAAAACTGCTGAGAATCTTGGGGTAAGCTCGATTAAAGTAAGTTTGTCTTTTAGCAAAGAATCGGCAATAGCGGCTGCGATAGCTGAGTAGGCTTAAGGATGTAGGCTGAAGTGCTGAAGGCTGAAGCACTGAAGGTTTAAAGGATATTATGCCGGCTTATATAGTTACTAAAGAGCAGATGGTTGCTATTGAAGAGCAATCTATAAAGAAGCAGAAGCACCCTATTTGGGAGTTGATGAAAGCTGCCGGCACTAAAGTAGCCGAGCAGATAATGTCTTTTGCAAAAAAAGAGCAAAAAATAACAATTCTCTGCGGCAAGGGCAATAACGGCGGCGATGGCTTAGTAGCTGCCCAGGTTCTTAAAAAATCTGGATATAAAAACGTCACCGTATATGTTACAGGTATAAAAGATGAATTAACGGATGCTTCTAAGAAGGCTTACCAAGAATTAACGCCAGATTTATTAATCACCGATTATAAACAAGCAATTTTAAAAGCAGACATTATTCTCGACTGTCTTTTTGGATTTTCCCTGAAAGGAGAGGTTAAGGGGGTACCTAAAGAAATTATTGACCTTGTTAATAATTCTTTAGCTTATGTGGTTTCAGTAGATATGCCTTCGGGTTTAGAAGCTGACAGCGGCAAAGTCTATGGAAGTGCCGTCAAAGCAGATGAAACGCTTGCTCTTAGTTGTTTAAAAATCGGACAAATCCAAGCACAAGGCCCTAACTACTGCGGTTTATTAAGTCTGATAGATATCGGTATTAGTAGCCAAATAATTGAAGAAATAGCCAAAGTAAAAGCTTTAATGCCACAAGAAGCTGCCGAACTCTTACCTCAAAAGGAAACTACAGTACACAAAAGGGCAGCCGGTGTGGCCTTGGTAATAGCAGGTTCAAAAGGGATGATGGGAGCAGCAGCATTAACAGCTCAAAGTGCCTTAAGAAGCGGTGCCGGACTGGTTTATTTAGCTGTTCCACAGAGTCTTTTGATTATTGCTGAGCAGAAATTAACAGAGATAGTTAAGATACCGGTTAAGGAGTCAGATGAGGCTACTTTTTGCCCGGATTCTATAGGCGACCTACTAGATGTTGTATCCCAAACACAAGCTGTAGCGGTTGGCCCCGGTTTATCTGAGAAAAAGGAAGCTTATGATTTTGTTAAGCAGTTTCTTTCAAAAACAGAGTCATCCCTTGTGATAGATGCTTCGGCTATCAATGCGTTTAAAGGGAAGCCAGAACTAATTAGGAAAAGCCGAAGCCAGAAGATACTAACGCCACATACGGGCGAATTAAGCCGTTTAATTGGGATGGATGCAACTGAAATACAGAACAATCGTATTGATGCTGCAAAAAGAGCATCTGATTTATCCGGTTCGACAGTAGTACTTAAAGGAGCCTATAGCGTCATCGCAAGTAATGACGAGACATGGGTTAATTTAACAGGTAACCAAGGCTTAGCTTCTGCCGGAACAGGAGATGTTTTAACCGGGTTAATCTGCGGATTAATAGCCCAGGGTTTAAGTGGCTTTAATGCGGCCTTGCTGGGAACTTATCTGCACGGGCTGGCTGCAGACTTAGCAGTTGGTGATTTAACACCGTATTGTCTGATAGCATCCGACCTGATAGCGTATTTACCACAGAGCATAAAATATTTGGAGGAATTATGACAAAAGCACACGAAATAATGACTAAAGATGTCGCAACCCTAAATCCGGAGACCTCAGTAAAGGATGCGGCAAAGTTATTTGCCAAAAAAGGAATCGGGGGGGCACCGGTTATAGATGAAAACGGCAACTTAGTAGGCATAGTCAGCGAAAGCGATTTGATTATGCGTGATGTCAAAGCCCACTTTCCCCACTATATTGCATTATTAGATAGCGTAATTTTTCTAGGCGGCCTGCACCAATACGAGGAGCAGGTTAAAAAGGCAGTGGGGGCAACCGTAGGCCAGGTAATGACTACAGAAGTAGTAACCGTCACCGAGGATGCCTCTATAGAAGAGGTAGCTCAGCTGATGATGGAAAAGCATATTAGCCGCTTGCCGGTGGTTAAAGATAATAAGATAAGGGGTATTATCACCAAGCGCAATATCGTTGCTACCATTGGGAGCGCTAAGTGATAAGACAAGCTTATGCAGAAATAGACATAAGCGCTATAAAGTCTAATATTGCAGCACTAAAAAAACTACTGCCTGGCAAGACCCAATTTATGGCGGTTGTTAAAGCCAACGGTTACGGCCATGGAAGCGTACAGGTTGCTAAAGCTGCTCTTAGTGCCGGAGCAAATCGTCTAGGGGTAGCACTAGTCGAAGAAGCGATTCCCTTAAGGCAAGCCGGTATTATTGCTCCCATTCAGTTGTTAACTGCAGTTCCAGCAGAGGGTTTAAATAAAATTAGTGAATTAGATTTAATTGTGGCAGTTTACACTAAAGAGCAAGCAGACAGCCTAAATAAATTGGGTAAACCGGTAAAAGTGCATATCAAAGCCGATACCGGAATGAACAGAATCGGTGTTTCACACAAAGATGCGCAGGGATTTATTGATTACGTAAGCGGCCTTAATAATATAGAGATAGAAGGAATGTTTACTCATTTTGCAACTGCCGACCAACAACCTTCCGATTATGCTAAGGAACAATGGACAAGGTTTAAAGATATTGTTCAAGCGGCTAAAGAAAGTAATCCTTTATTAATAGCACACGCGGCTAACAGTGCTGCTACTATTCTTTATCCCCAGTCTCATCTAGACATGGTGCGCGTAGGTATTGCTATGTACGGCTTACATCCAAGCAGTGTTACTAAAAGTAAAATTAACCTCTGCCCAGCTCTATCTCTTAAAGCGAAGCTTTCATATGTTAAAAAAGTAGGCCCAGGTGAGTGTATCAGTTACGGGGCAACCCACACTACCTCAAAGAGAACGGTCGTAGGTACTATTCCTTTAGGTTATGCCGACGGCTATACAAGGTTACTATCTAATAAATGTGAAATATTGGTAGGCGGTAGGCGGTGCAAACAAATAGGCCGGATTTGCATGGATCAATTTATGGTCGATTTAGACAACATTGATGCAAAAACTAACGACGAGGCGGTTTTAATCGGACGCCAGGGAAATGAGGAGATAACCGCTGATGAGCTAGCCCAAATACTAGGCACCATTAATTACGAAATTGTTTGCAAGGTAGCCTCAAGGATTCCCAGAGTATATATAAATGGATGATTTGATAAAGGTAGAAATAAAGGATTTAGAAATATTTGGCTATCACGGAGTCTTAGATTCTGAAAAAGAAAACGGCCAAACTTTTAAGATTTGTCTAAACTACTGGATAGCTGAAAAAGATTTCGCAGATAATGTTGAAAATACCATTGATTACGCCAGGGTTACAAAAGTAATCGAAAAAACTTTTAAAGCTAAAAGATACAATTTACTGGAAACCCTGGCTCAAGCTATTCTTAAAACTCTATTTGCGAAGTTTGATGGTATTGTTAAAGCTAAAATAAAGCTTAAAAAACCCCAAGTGGAATTATCATCTAACGTTGATTCAGTCTCTGTTTCATTAAGTAAATCCAGCTCTTAACATAGAGCAATCACGCCACCTCTAATATTTTGAAATACATGTTTTCTTAATATCGATTTCTGGTATTAATAGTCATGTATTTATGAGATTAAGGTGCAAGCAATCAGTTGATTGATGTAAAATATTAAAACCAAAAATGAGTGTTAATGACTAAAACAGATTTATTAAATGAAGCCAAAAAGAATATTTATAGTTTTAGTTCAGGCGATGCGTCTGACGTTATCAGCAGGCTTAATTTAGGCTATGGCGTAGGCAAAATAATCTATGCTCTACAAAAAAGAAAAATGCCTTACGAACGCACAATGTGCATTTCTGCACCGGACAGCGGAATTACCCGGAATAAAGAAAGGTGGCAAGCCGGATTTGGGTATGGTTGCTTAATCCGCTGGCCCGGTGAGCAAGAAACAGGCAAGCTTATTATGTTCCCGCAAGTTAAGCCAAATGCTTGCGGTATGTTGGTTGCTAAAATATCAAAAAGTTATGAGCCTAAGGAACTTTGCGACCGCCTTCATCATCTGGAAAAAAATGGATTTTCAAAGGATAGCGAAGCTGCCAAGCTTAATTTAGGCGTAAGCAATCATTTTATCGAACTCTGCAGAGTAACAAAATCCAAGGACAACAGGTTAACCCAAAACGACTTAGTGGTTGTCATCCACACCTCTGCTTCTGAGAAAAAGTCTATTTTGTATGATTTTAACAACTGGCAAAACAAAGGCGGAAAATGGGAACAAACTCCCCTGGGGCCGCTGCTAGTTTTAGAAGACCAAGCTGCTAAACAGTACTTGGAGGAATACAACAAAATAGAGCAATACAGTATCAAAAAAAGGAAAGCCATAGCTGAGCACCTTTTTGGTGACGCCAGCGAGATTTGTAATCCCACCCATCAGGGACTAACAGCAGACAATGAAGTGAGGCTGGGTTCTTATCGCGTTGATGACGGTAAGTGCTTGTTTCCAGTTACTTTTCGCTGGGATTTACAAATCCACCTGGTTTCAGCGTTACCAAATCTTTCAGATGATGTAATTAAGCAAAAAGGTTACTATGGAACGGCTAAGCAAAGAGGCATCTTGGATTTGTTTAAGACTGCAAATATTCTGCCCCATGGCGGGGGATACCAGATTCCATTCTCAGCTACGGGCTGGAATATCATCGAAAACGGCAGTAAGAGACTGTTTTCAAACAAGGATTTGGATAATCACTTCGTTTTTACTTCACCCTCGGAGTTACCTTACAATTATCGCGGCTTGCAAGTAATGGATAAAATTGACAAACTTAAACTAGGGAAAAGTGTAGTCAGCTTAAAGCAGTTATATACTTTAAAATACTAACCTCAAGAACCAAAGGACAATATGTTTGATAAAGACGTAAGCAGGCTTATTCATTTTTCAAGCTTTTTTGGGTTTCCCCAGATATCTCTAGAGCCGATTAGGCTTCGCCAAGACAGTGCTCTTGCAGGCGATTTAATCCAAGGGGCAATAAACAAGCTTAAAACAACCAACAGCAATGTAACTAATAAACCGTCTTTTTTTGCAGGCTCAGTTGATTTTATGGTTAAAAATATCGCCGGCAAAAAAACGTTCTATGTCTTAGAAACCAACGGTGGCAGCAGCCGGGGATTTTCAGCTCTGCCATTTAAGCATTGGAGGCAAGCTTACGATGGCTATACTGAAACTCTTAACCATATTCACAAAAAAAATCCATTAGTAGTCTTAGCTAGCCCAAACTCCGATTTGTTATTTTACGAAAAAGTTTTATTAGCCGAGCACTTTCTAACCAAGCTAAAGACATTTAGCGAAAAAGCAAAAACTGTAGCTATTAATAACCTAGAGCCCAAAGATTTAAAGGGCAAGCCGCTGGTGGTTATCGGCGACTATCAATCGATTATTCCAAGGGTAAAGTTATCTAACAATTACCTAACATTGGATGGCAAGCAAATAGATGTTTTGATAGGAGACGGTGCAGCCCGGCGCTGTGCTGCAGTAGTCAAACATCTTCATAAAAAAAGCCTTAAGACTATTATTGTAAACGATGTTTTCTTTATTACAGACGATAAATCCCTTACTTATCAAGCGGTAGAGATGGCAAACAAAACGCTGGGGCTGCATGGAGTTGAGCCTATTATTTTCAAGAGAGCATTCTCATATGAAGATTTGTATTTTAAATGCCGCCAAGCCTTAGAAGAGCTGCCGGAGATACTTATTAAGCCTCATGGCGGCAGCGGGGGCTCCGGCATAGATATTATTACCGATAAACGCCAAATTAAGAAAAAAATAGAAAGCAGTATCAGCCATTATCACAACAAGTTTGGCCAAAACCGCAATCCTTACCCCTATACTATTTGTCAGCGGGTAGAAGCGACTCCTATAACCTGGAATGATAGCTTGCGTCATTTTGATATCAGGGTCTATATCGGCAGAAAAGGCAAGGCAATTGTTCCCACCGGAGCACTGATGAGGATAGCCTTAGAGCCTTTTAACGGCTACTTTACCAAAAAGAGTTTTGTTGTTAATCTCTCAGGCTACGAAGGGGTAGATACCGACCGGGGGTTAGGGGTAAGCAAGGCCAGTTTAGCTCTGCTAGGTTTAAGTAAGAATGATTTTGCTAAAATGTTTGCTGTTGCTTGCTCACTGTGCGCTTATATATCCAATAATTATCAGGAAATAATGCTGGCCAGTAAAAAAGATGCGTAGAATAAATATAGGGGAATTAAACATTAATCAAAAACCGGTAAAAGAATATTTTTCGCTAGAACTTTTTGGTTTGGTAGATGGCTCCAATATAAGCTTACCGGTGGCCCTAATCAGTAACCAAGATGGCCCAATCGTTACCATTATAGCTGCTCAACATGGTAACGAATGGAACGGCTCTTATGTTGCCGATACCTTATATAACTCGCTTATTTTAGATGATGTAGTGGGGCGGATAATAATTCTACCCATTGCTAACCCGCCGGCTTTCTTACAAAAAGGACGAGTTAGTAGCTTCGACTATATCGATATGAACCGCACTTTTGGCTTTGTTAAACGCAGAAAACCAACAGAACACTTAGCTAAAATCATTTTCGAAGAGTTTGTTTTAAAATCAGATTATTTAGTAGATCTACATAGCGGAGGCCCCGGACAATATCTGCCCATAGTAGAGGTATATAATTCCAAAAGGATAGATTTAGCCCTTAGCTTTAATTTAGATAAAGCCATGGTGGTTAAAAAAGATGTCGGCTCTATTATCCTAAACGCCGAGAAGAACGGTGTACAATCCTTCTCAATTGAGGCCGGCCGGGCCTTAAAGATTAATTACGATTATGCTGAACTATTATTAAAGGGGCTTACTAATTTCTTGAAAGCTACCGGTGTTTTAAAGAGTAAGCCGGTGGTAAAAGAAAACCAAACATTATATAAAGGCAAAACAGTTGTTCCTTCTACAATTTCAGGGTTTTTTAAAACAGAGCTAAAGCTGGGGCAGAAGGTTAAAAAAGGGGATGTCTTAGCTAAGATTAAGCCTTTTTTTAAGTCAGAGCCTACCGAGATAATAAACACTACTAATGGTACGGTAATTTATCTGCGATACGAAGAGCTGATAAGCGAAGGCGAAAGCATCGTCCACATCGCCTATTAATCTTAAACCATCTCACTAATTATTAGTCAAAAAATGTTCTAAACCGGTTTTACTGATCTAATTGAATGCTTAAATACCAGCTCTGAATCGGAGCCGCTTTCTGATTGAATGAGGATGCAATATTCATCATAGGCAGCGATAATCCCGATAAGAGAGCTACCATCTATTAAGCCTATCTGAGTTAATTTATTATCGTTAATTAAGTTTTCGAAGATTCGGTTTTGTAAAGCTCCTCTGTTTCTTGGAAGCTTTTTATTGTTAGCCATACCTTCCCTGTAAGCCGGAGGCTTGATTCCTGCCTCTTTCATTGCTTTTTGCATTGCTGTTTGATTGTTCACCATAGATATATATCCTTTATCAGGAAATTAATAACAAGTCTTCTTTGTAAGTAGGTTTCTTGCTCCATTCGCATGCTATGGCTTCAACCTCATTACGCGGGGCGAAATTTGAACTTACGAACGGACAATTCAACAAATTTGCCGCCGCCGCTTAATTTCTGTTTCAGCGCATGCTGCTCAAAGTCGCAATTAAACCTACTTACATCATAGAGAGATTTGATAGTTGTGGAATATATCTAGTAGGTGATATTCTTCGATTGATATCAATGAGTAATTCAATTATTAGAGTTGAGAATCTAGTTAAAAAGTTCAATAGTTTTGAGGCAGTTAGCGATGTAAGCTTCGAGGTTTTTGAAGGCGAGACCTTCGGTTTTCTAGGTCCTAACGGGGCAGGTAAAACCACAACTATCAACGCTCTGGTAACTATTGCCAAGCCAACTTCCGGCAAAGCGTATTTAAATGGTTTTAATGTAGTAGAGAATCCGGGGGATGTGCGTCGGTCGATAGGGATAGTTTTCCAGGACCCCAGTTTGGATGAGCGCTTAACTGCCATAGATAACCTGCAATTCCACGGAATAATATATAACATCGATAAGCAAACAAGAAATAAAAATATTGCAACTATGCTGGATATGATGAAGCTTACCGAGCGCCAAAACGACCTGGTAAGGACTTTTTCCGGCGGGATGAAAAGACGTTTAGAGATTGCAAGAGGTTTAATCCATGAGCCCAAGGTGCTGTTTTTAGACGAGCCGACAATCGGTCTTGACCCTCAAACCAGGAACTATATTTGGACATATATCGACCGCCTAAAAGAGCGTACTGGGCTTACTATTTTCTTAACCACTCACTACATGGATGAAGCAGAGAACTGCGACCGCATTGCTATTATTGATGAGGGTAAAATCATTGCTCTAGATACGCCAGAGAATCTTAAAAAAATGGTTGGCGAAAACATCATCACCCTAAAAACAGAAGACAACGATAAGGCAAAAAAAGAGATACAAGATAAATTTGGTATTTCTTTAAAACAACGAGCTGATGCCATAAGGCTGGAAGTAAGTGATGGAGAAAAGTTTGTCCCCAAGCTAATTAAAGAAACTACGGTTAATATCGACTATATAAGCTTATGGAAACCAACCTTAGATGATGTTTTCTTAAAACTTACCGGCCGGGCAATAAGAGAAGAAAAAGCAGATGCTAGTGAGCAGATGAGGCAGCGCTCAAGGATGTGGATTAAAAGACGATGAATATCAACCACAATGCCAAAGGCGCCTACGTTATTTGGCTTAGGGAACTAAAAAGGTATTGGGTTGATAAGCCCAGGATAATAAGCTCTTTAGCCCAACCTCTGCTGTTTTTGTTTATTCTGGGAACGGGTTTATCTAGAATCGGTAGTTCCAAGCTAGGTATTGAGTTTATTTTTCCGGGAATAATTGGAATGACGCTATTGTTCACTTCGATATTTAGTGCTGTTTCCATCGTCTGGGACCGGGAGTTCGGATTTTTAAAAGAAGTGCTGGTGGCTCCGGTTTCGCGCACCGCTGTAGCTATTGGCAAGGCTTTAGGCGGGGCCTCGGTAGCTATGATCCAAGGTACTTTAATACTGTTACTGGCGCCTTTTATCGGGGTTGTATTAAATCCTATAATTTTGATTAAACTGTGGTCTTTTATGTTTTTAATTGCATTTTCTATTAACTCTCTCGGATTAATAGTGGCAGTTAGAATGAAAACCATGGAAGGTTTTCAGATGGTGATGAACTTCTTTTTGTTCCCCATGTTTTTACTATCCGGGGCATTGTTTCCCATAACCAGCTTACCTGGGTGGCTTTCGTATTTGGTTAGGGCTAATCCGTTAACCTATGGCGTAGATCTTTTAAGGCAAACCTTGCTGGGGCCACATGTGGCAGTATTTAGCCCGTACTTTGATTTGGGCTTTCTTATTTGTTTTGCAATAATAGCTATTAGTGTTGCAGTGATAATGTTTAGAACAACAGAGTAATTGTATTAAGAGTTTAAAACTTAAAGATAAAAAGTCAAAGCCATAATTAATAATTAAAAATTAATACAGTTCAACAGTTTTAATAGCTTCTAATTTTGAGCTGTGATTTTTAGTTTTAAGCTTTTAGTTTTGAGATTATATGCGGCAGTAGTTCAGTGGTAGAACGTCGGCTTCCCAAGCCGAAGATCGTGGGTTCGAGTCCCATCTGCCGCTCCAGCTTCGCAGGGACAAGGGATGAGTGTTTAGGGAAGAGGGTTAGTTTGGTTCTAATTGTGATGCTTGCCCTGTTGCTTCTCTGACAATACTTTTAGCAATAACATCAGCTTTAATATAGTAAGTTCCCGAATATATGCTTCTTTTTATTTTCTGAAGTCGCAGCTTTCTGCCAAAGGAGCTATCTGAATGATTTATCTTACACTCTAAATGCTGAGTAACTTTCTTTACTCCCTTTTCCATATTATTCTTCTACCCTTAATCCTCATCCCTTATCCTAGCCTTCTTGCTGGCCTCACCCCAGCATACAATGCTTGTCTGTGGTATAATATTTATTGCTGGATAATAAATCGTAGTATTGATTAAGGACGTACTTTGCAACAGGATACATACAATGGACAGCCTTGCTAAAGATTTTCTTCTATATTTAAGCGCCAGAAATCTATCACCTAATACAATCAATGCTTATAGATGCGACCTCAACCACTTTTTGTCCTACCTGGAGGGTAAGAAGAGAAGAATACAACAAGTAGACCAGCATTTACTAAGAAGATATTTAGGAGTTTGCCTTAACCAAGGCTTGTCTAAAAAAACTATGGCTAGAAAAATATCTACGATAAAAATTTTTTGTAATTATGTTTATAAGCAGAAAAAAATTAATAGTAATCCGGCCGTATTACTTAGCTCGCCAAAAATAGGCAAGAAACTTCCTAAAGTGTTAAAAGAAAAAGATGTTTTAGAAATTAGCCGTCCTCTTAATGATTCCGTCTTAGAATTGCGAAATAGCGCTATCTTTGAGTTACTTTATGGCTGCGGTTTAAGGATAAGCGAGCTGATAGCCCTTAATATCAGCGATATTGATTTTTCTAGCCGTCAGATAAAGGTTCTAGGCAAGGGAAACAAAGAACGCATTATTCCTATCAATGATATTGCTTTAGACAAGATAAATACTTATTTGCTCAAAAAAGAGAAAAATTGCGACAAACAAGCTGTTTTTGTAAGTAACAATGGTTACAGGCTTACCGATTGTGCTATTCGTAAGATTTTAATAAATAGGCAAAATAAACTGGGAATGAAAACTCCTGCTACACCGCATAGTTTTAGGCATTCATTTGCAACTGATTTATTAGAGAACGGGGCAGATCTAAGAGCTGTTCAGGAGCTATTAGGGCATGTTGATTTATCGACCACGCAAGTTTATACTCATTTAAGTAAAGCGCACCTAAAGGCAGTATATAAAAAGGCTCATCCAAGATCTTAAAGGAGAAGTAGTTGGAAGACCCAACAATAAATGAACTAAAAGAGCTTTGGAAAAAGTTTAAAGAATCGCCTTCTAATGATATTAAAGACAGACTGATTGTATATTACTCGCCATTAGTTAAGTATGTAGCAAGCAGGGTGTCTGCCAGCCTTCCTCCTAATATCGAAATGGCCGACCTTAACTCTTACGGCATGTTCGGGCTCATTGATGCTATTGATAAGTTTGACATAAAAAGAGACATTAAGTTCGAAACATATGCTATGTCGAGGATAAAAGGAGCGATTGTAGACGAGTTGCGCTCTCTAGACTGGGTTCCTCGTTCGGTTCGCCAAATGGGAAGGGAATTAGAAAAAGTATATCAGGAGTTGCAAACCAAGAATAAAAAGGCGCCTTCAGACCAAGAAATCGCTGACGAACTGGATTTAAGCTTAGATAAGCTGTATGACCTTTATAACAAATTAAGCAGCTCTTCGATGATTGCTCTAGAGGAGATGAAAATCTACGACGGTCCTTCTGATGACAAACTGGCTGTTATTGACATGCTTGAGGACCAAAGTGTCGACGATCCCTTAGAGATTTTTGAGCTAAAAGAGATGGAGTCTGTGCTGGGAGATTCTATCCAGCAGCTTCCGGAAAGGGAAAGGATTATCGTCACTCTTTATTATTATGAAGGACTTACTTTAAGAGAGATAGGCGAGATATTGGGGTTAACAGAATCGCGGGTATCTCAGCTGCGCACCAAAGCTATTGTAGGCTTAAAATCTGCCTTAAAGAGCTCCAAGTTAACTTAAACATCAAGCAAAACCTTGCTTTTTAAGAAATATTTCTTAAGTTATCGCTTATTTTATGTTATTGTACTGTATTGGTATTTTAAACTGCTAAATATAGCGGAAATTATTAATTACGGAGGTTAATTTGTCGGTAGTATCAATGAAAAACCTGCTTGAAGCAGGTGTGCATTTCGGACATCAAAAAAGACGTTGGGATCCGAAAATGAAGCCTTACATTTTTGCTGAAAGAAATGACATATATATAATAGACTTGCAGAAAACACTTACACTAGTTGAAAAATCATACCAATTTATACAAGAGTTAACAAAAACAGGCCAAAAAGTGCTTTTTGTAGGCACTAAAAAACAAGCTCAGGACGTAATCAAGGATGAAGCAACCCGGGCTAATATGCCTTATGTAAGCAACCGCTGGCTTGGCGGGACGCTAACCAACTTCGATACCATTAAATCCCAGATAACTAAACTTAAAGAGCTCGAAGAGATGCAGACAAGCGGCCAGTTGGCTAATCTTACTAAAAAAGAAGGCTTGTTACTGATGAGAGAAAAAGACAGATTAGAGCATAACCTGGGCGGAATAAGAGATATGGAATCCTTGCCAGCAGCTGTATTTATTATCGATCCCAAGAATGAAAGAATTGCTTTATTAGAAGCCAGGCGCCTAGAGATACCTATTGTAGCTATCGTTGACACTAATTGCGATCCCAATGAAGTAGATTATGTAATTCCTGGTAATGATGATGCTATCAGGGCTATCGGTTTAATCACCAGAGTGATGGCTGATGCTGCTCATGAAGGAGCTCAAAAATACGAAAAAACAGTAGCTGAGAAAAAGACAGAGCTAAAGGCTGAAGAGCTGAAGGCTGAAGAGCTGAAGGCTGAAGAGCTGAAGGCTGAAGAAAAAAAAGAGCCAGAGGCTAAAGAGATGAAGGAAGAAGGAAAAGAGCAAGAGAAGAAAGAGGAAAAATGACAGTAACAAATAAACAAATACAAGAACTAAGACAAGCAACAGGAGCAGGTTTAATGGATTGCAAATCTGCCTTAACCGAAGCCAAAGCAGACATGGATAAGGCTGTTGAGATATTAAGACTTAAAGGACTGGCAGGACTAGAAAAAAGGGCTGGCAGAGTTGCTAAAGAAGGGATTATTGAGGCCTATATCCATGCTAATAATAAAATCGGTGTTATGGTAGAAGTTAACTGCGAAACAGATTTTGTTGCAAGAAATGACAAGTTTAAAGAGTTTGCCCACGATATTGCTCTGCAGATTGCAGCTTCGGCTCCGCTATATGTTAATGAGGAAGATGTTCCATCTGAGGTCTTATCCAAAGAAAAAAAAATCTATAAGGAGCAAGCCAAGGCTGAGGGCAAACCAGATAAAGTACTAGATAAGATAGTTGAGGGAAAAGTAAAAAAGTATTACGAAGAAGTCGTTTTGCTAAATCAATCATACGTCAAGAATCCCGATATAACTATTCTTGATTATTTGGGAAGTTTTGCAGGCTCAATCGGCGAGAATATTCGGATTTCTCGGTTTGTTAGATTAGAGTTGGGGAATGCGTAAAAAATTTAAAAAAGTTCTACTTAAATTAAGCGGAGAAGCACTTCTAAACAAACAGGGTTACGGCATAGATACCGAAACCCTGGATAATATTTCCAATCAAGTAAAAGAACTGCATACACTAGGAACAGAAATCGCCATAGTAGTAGGCGGTGGAAATATCTTCAGAGGAGTGGCTGCTTCTGCAAAGGGAATGGACAGGGCCACTGCAGACTATATTGGTATGTTAGCTACTGTTATGAATGCTTTAGCGCTTCAAGATTCCCTGGAAAATAAGGGTATTTTTACAAGAGTGATGTCGGCTATCAGCATGCATGATATAGCCGAGCCCTATATTAGACGACGGGCAATAAGGC
Source organism: Actinomycetota bacterium (assembly GCA_003599235.1). Lineage (GTDB taxonomy): Bacteria > Actinomycetota > Aquicultoria > SURF-47 > SURF-47 > SURF-47. Next base: position 52,716 of record QZJE01000002.1, read on the forward strand.
ATATGGAGAAGGGACGAATTGTGATATTTGCAGCCGGCACAGGAAACCCTTATTTTTCTACCGACACAGCTGCAGCTCTAAGGGCTTTAGAGATTGGCTCAGAAGTAATCCTTAAAGCTACTCAAGTTGACGGCGTCTATGATAGTGACCCCAAAAAGAACCCTGGTGCCAAGAAATTTAATGAACTAAAGTATATTGATGTCTTAAGCAAAGGTTTAAAGGTAATGGATGCTACTGCTACTTCTCTTTGCATGGATAACAATATCCCCATAATTGTCTTTAATTTAGGTGTTAATGGTAATATTAAGAAAGCGGCTTCTGGCCAAAAAATCGGTACTATTGTTCAGGGAGGTAGCGATGGATAGCCAAGCAGTTATTTCTAGAACTGAAGAAAAAATGTCTAAAGCAGTATTGCACACCGTAGAAGAATTAAAAGGTGTTCGCACTGGCCGGGCATCGACAACTTTGCTAGACAGGGTGGTAGTGGATTACTACGGGACTAAAACCCCCTTAAAGCAAATGGCTACCATAAATGTTCCCGAGCCTCAATTGATAACTATTCAACCATGGGATAAATCAGTTATCCCCAGCGTAGAGAAGGCAATTATGGCTTCTGACTTAGGGCTTAATCCCTCAAATGACGGCAATCTAATTAGGCTGAGCTTTCCTCCTTTAACAGAAGAAAGGCGCATCGAGCTTACTAAAGTAGTTAAACATATCGGCGAAGAAGGCAAAGTAGCTGTTAGAAATGTACGACGTGATTCTATTGAAGAGCTAAAAAAGCTTCAAAAAGATGGGGCAATCTCCGAGGATGATTACTATCGGGAACACGACCATATCCAAAAGATTACCGATGAAAACTCAAACAAAATAGACGAGATGGTTGCCTCTAAAGAAAAAGAAGTTATGGAGGTCTAGATATGAAACAATTTGAAGGCAAGCTAATTGCCAAGGATTTAAGTTTTGCAATAGTAGTTAGCCGTTTTAATGAGTTTGTTAGCAAAAGATTGCTAGAAGGAGCTCTAGACAGCCTAAAACGCCATGGTGTAGCAGAGGAAAAAATTGCCTTAGCATGGGTCCCAGGAGCTTTTGAAATTCCTTTAATTGCCAATAAACTTGCTAAATCCGGTAAATATGATGCTGTAATATGCTTAGGCGCTGTTATTAGAGGCGAAACTCCTCATTTCGAATACGTTGCTTCTGAGGTAGCCAAAGGTATATCAGCTGTTAACTTAGCAAGTGATGTTCCTGCTGTATTCGGAGTTATCACCGCAGATTCATTAGACCAAGCTGTCGAGCGTGCCGGTAGCAAATCAGGTAATAAAGGATGGCAAGCAGCTCAAGTTGCTATAGAGATGGCTAATCTGATAAAGACTATTGAATGATCTCCAAAATTGCTCTAAATAAAAAAGACATCCCTTCTCACGTAGCCATCATTATGGACGGCAATGGCCGATGGGCAAAAAAGAAGCGTCTGCCCCGAATTGAAGGGCACCGCACCGGCTCTAAAAAAATAATTCGCATTGTAAGGGCAGCAGACCAAATAGGCATTAAATACCTCACACTTTTTTCTTTTTCTAAAGAAAACTGGCAGCGCCCGGATAATGAAATCAAGGGATTGATGGATCTCTTTGAAGTAACTATTGACAGGGAAATTCCGGGATTAAAGAAAAACAATGTCGTATTTAAGGTAATAGGTGATTTAGACTCGCTTAGGAAATCTACCCGCGATAAGTTTTCTCACGCGATAAATGAGACTAAAAACAACAACGGATTAAACTTAATTATCGCCGTTAACTACAGCGGCCGCGATGAACTTGCCCGTTGTTTAAAAAAAATAGCTAAACAAAATATTGAAAAAATTACTGAAAAGACGATAGCTAATAACTTAGATACTGCGCTTATCCCCGACCCCGAACTTCTAATACGTACCAGTGGAGAGCTTAGGGTTAGCAATTTTCTGCTCTGGCAAATTGCTTATTCTGAAATATGGGTCACTAAACTATTGTGGCCAGATTTTCGTCCAAGACACCTATACCAGGCAATAAGCGATTATCAAAAACGCGAGCGCCGCTTTGGAGGAGTCAACTGTAGCTGATGATGTATCGAATCCTAAGCGCTGCAATTGGAATTCCCATATTGCTTTTAGCTCTAGTTTTTGGAGGAGGAATAGGCTTCTTAAGCTTAATTCTTGTTATTATTTGCGTATGTTATTACGAGTTCCTAAAACTGTTTCTTGGGCGATATATTTCTTACTATTTTTCATTAGGTGTCATTACAATCGTTGCCTTAGGGTTCGCTGTTTTATACCACCTTTGGACAATGTTGCTTTTTGTTCCCCTAATTCTACTAATTATGATATTGATAGACGCAGGGGCTTATCGTCAGGCATTTGTTGCTTTTTTGGGGATTTTTTATTGTAGCTTGCTTTTGCATTTAGTGGTCTTGAGAGGGATTGAAATGGAACTAGTCTTTGTAGTGTTAATTTCTACCTGGTCTTTTGATATCGGAGCTTACTTAGTCGGCAAATACTTCGGCAAGCACAAAATTACCCCTAACATAAGTCCAAATAAAAGCTATGAAGGACTTTTAGCCGGGTCGTTATTAGTTGCAATAATGCTATTTTTGTATCCTTTTGGCTGGACTAATCCCATTATTAAAGTAGTTTTCGGAGTAATTATCATTACCTGTGCATTTAGCGGAGATTTATTAGAGTCTAAGCTTAAGAGGGTTGCTAGGGTAAAAGATACAGGAAGCATCATACCCGGTCATGGAGGATTCCTAGACCGTTTCGACAGCCTTCTTTTTACTGGTACAATCGTATTTTATCTATCGAGGTTTTTTATATGAAAAAAATCATTATACTGGGCTCAACAGGCTCTATCGGAGTCCAAGCCCTCGAGGTTATTGCTAACCATATGGACAAGTTCCGGGTAGTGGGTTTAAGCACTAATAAAAATACCACTCTTTTGGCAGAACAGGTTGGGCAATTTTCTCCCGAGGTTGTGGTTATCGCAGATGAAGCTGCAGGTAAAAGCGCTCTTGATGATTTCTCCGCCGATGTTGAAATCAACATTGGCAAAACTGAATTACCTATTCTGGCAGCACATCCTGAAGCCGACATTGTCCTTAATGCCTTAGTTGGCGGCGTTGGGTTAGAATCTACCATTGCTGTTCTAAAAGCCGGCAAAACCCTAGCCCTAGCTAATAAGGAATCGATGGTTATGGGAGGCCAACTGATTCGGTCAATGGTCAACTGTCAACTGTCAACTAATTCCATCATTCCTGTTGATTCTGAACATAGTGCAATTTTTCAGTGCTTACTAGGTGAAGATAAAAACGAAGTTAGGCGGCTGATATTAACTAGTTCAGGTGGTCCATTTAGGAAAGCTAATAAAGAAGAGATGGATAAAGCGACTGTGGAGCAAGCCTTAGCTCACCCACGTTGGAATATGGGACAGAAAATATCCATTGATTCGGCTACTTTGATGAACAAGGGACTAGAGGTAATTGAAGCCCATTTTTTGTTTGATATTGGCTATAAAGATATCGAGGTGGTCGTTCATCCTCAAAGTATTATTCATTCGATGGTAGAGTACTGTGACGGGTCTATTAAGGCTCATCTGGGCCAAACTGATATGAAAATTCCTATCCAGTATGCTATAAGTTATCCGCAGCGCTGGCCGTCACCTATGCCTTATTTAGACTTTGTTGATGTTGGCAGGCTAGATTTTGAGCCTCCTGATACTGAAAAGTTTCCTTGTTTAAAACTAGCTTATGAGGCAGCCAAATTAGGACAAACTTTTCCAACAGCTCTAAACGCAGCTAATGAGGTTGCCGTAGAACATTTTTTGAGTCAAAATTTAGATTTTAGAGCAATTACTACTGTAATAGAAAAAACTTTAGAAGATCACCAAGTTCTTGAAGCTACTAACCTGGAGAATGTTTTACAAGCAGATAAATGGGCTAGAGATGAAGCAAAGAGAGTAGTTGAAAGGCTTAAATGTTAGTATTCAGTTTTATAAGGCTTCTTATCGCTGTAGCTGTTTTAGGTATATTAATAGTTATCCATGAGTTTGGCCACTTTATTGTAGCTAAGCTTTTTAACATCAAGGTTACAGAGTTCTTCTTAGGGCTGCCCGGTCCTAAATTGTGGTTTTTTCAGAGAGGAGAGACGACGTATGGAGTAACCTCAATTCCTTTCGGAGGCTATGTTAAAATGGTCGGCTCCGAGCTAGGCGATGAGGAAGTATCAAAAGAAGACGAGCCAAGGAGCTTTTTAGCAGCCAAGTTCTATAAAAAAGTGTTAGTTATCTTAGCAGGGCCTTTTATGAACTTAATGCTAGCTTTTATAGTTTTTGCTCTGACCCTGCTTAGTTTTAAAGTAATTCCATACAAAATCACTAATAAAATTGGACAAGTCCAAGCCAAGAATCCGGCAGCTATAGCAGGGGTTAAGAAAGATGATACGATAATTGCTGTAAATAATGAGCCGACTAAGACCTGGACAAAGCTTAAAAAAGAGATAAGCAGCAAACCTAATCAAGCTATAAATCTTAATGTTCGAAGAGATAGTAAAATGCTTAAGATAAGAGTAAAAACTGCTGTTAGAGACAAAAAAGGGTTCTTGGGTATATCGCCCGTGGCTCTTACCAGGAGAGCTAGTTTGGGTGAGGCAATTAAGAATAGCGCGCAAACAATATGGGAAATAACCTACAAGACCTATGAAGTAATTTTCAGGGCGATAACCGGACGTCCCGGGCAACTACTTACAGGCTCTAGGGGCCCGATAGGAATTGTAAGGGAAATCGCTAGATTTGCAGAAAGCATCATCTCTTTATTATTTATTTTCTCTGTAATAAATGTCGCAGTGGCTATTATTAATCTTCTTCCTATGCCTCCGCTAGATTTCGGTAGGGTAGTGCTGCTTACTTTTGAAAAATTAAAAGGCTCTCCTCTAAAAAAACAGACCGCTATTGCCGTTAACGGCATCGGGATGGCTTTACTGCTGATGCTTCTAGCCTATGTAACTTACCGCGATATTGCTAGGTTTTTCTAAAAACTAGCTGGTAGCTTGTAGCTGGTAGCTTGTAGCTGATAAAATGGCAAAAATGCCAAAAATAACCAAGAAGATCAAAGTAAAGAATATATTTATTGGGGCAGAGAGCCCTGTAATTGTGCAGTCGATGACCAATACCAAAACTACGGATGTTAAGGCAACTCTTAAGCAAATAGATGAGCTGGCAAAAAACGGTTGTGAGCTAATAAGAGTTTCTGTACCAGACAAAGAATCAGTTAAAGGCCTACCTGAAATCATTAAAAAATCCACGATTCCGGTGGTAGCTGACATACACTTTCAAAGCGAATTAGCTATTGCTGCCATTAATGCAGGTGCACATAAAATAAGGATAAACCCTGGTAATATCGGTGGCTTAGACAAGGTATCAGCAATAATAGAGGCAGCAAAAGAAGCTAATATACCCATAAGAATCGGCGTTAATTCCGGCTCGTTGCATAAAGAGTTTCAAGAACTGGCTCATCAAGATCTAGCTCAAGCTTTAGTATCAAGTGCTTTAAAATATATAGATTTTTTTGAAAGCCAAGATTTTGACCAGATAGTGGTTTCAGTTAAAGCTTCAAGCGCAAAAGATACAATCAAAGCCTACCGCCTTTTATCTAATAAGACCGGCTACCCACTACATCTAGGGGTAACCGAGGCCGGAACGTTGTTAAGCGGCAGCATCAAATCAGCTGTAGCTCTAGGGGTTCTATTAGGGGAAGGGATAGGAGATACAATCAGGGTTAGCTTAACCGACAAGCCGGTAAATGAAGTACAGTCAGCATATAAAATACTGAGTGCAGTAGGAGTTAGGCAACGCGGGGTAGACATAATTTCATGTCCAACCTGTGCTCGCTGCGAGGTAGATGTGGTATCCTTAAGCCAGCAAGCAGAAAGAAGGCTAGCAGACATTGCCAAACCCTTAAAAGTAGCGGTTATGGGCTGCGTGGTTAATGGTCCAGGCGAAGCCAAAGAAGCAGATGTGGGCATCGCTTCGGGTAAAAACAGCGGCGTTTTATTTGTAGATGGTCAAATAATCGGAAAATATCCTGAGAGTGAATTACTTGATATATTAGAAAAAGAGGTTAGAAAAAAAGTATGAAGTTTAGTAACTATTTTATTCCTACCTTAAAAGAAGCACCCTCTGAGGCTGAAATTGCCAGTCATAAGTTATTGCTAAGGGCAGCCATGATAAGAAAAGAAGCAGCTGGAGTTTATTCTTTTCTACCGCTAGGTAAACGAGTTTTAGCTAAAGTTGAGCAAATTGTCCGCGAAGAAATGGATAGAATTGGCAGCCAGGAGATATTGCTATCGATTTTGCAACCATCTAGCTTGTGGGAGAAAAGCGGGCGATGGCAAGCCTATGGGCCGGAAATGATGCGTCTTAGCGACCGCTCAGACAGAGAGTTTGCCCTAGGGCCTACTCACGAGGAAATGATAACTGAGCTTGTTCGGAATAATGTGCGATCATACCGTGATTTACCTTTTACCTTATACCAAATAGGCACGAAGTTTAGAGATGAAATAAGACCCCGTTTCGGCTTAATGAGAGGCCGCGAGTTCATCATGAAGGATGCATATAGTTTTCATGCCGATACTGATAGCTTAAACAAGACATATAAAGATATGAGTGGTGCTTACGGAAAGATTGTTGAGCGGTGTGGCCTAAAGTACCGTCATGTAGAAGCAGATTCGGGCCTTATCGGCGGCGAAGTCTCAGAAGAGTTTATGGTGCTTGCTTCAAGCGGAGAGGACATGATTATTTTCTGTGGAGCCTGTGGTTACGCAGCCAATATCGAGCAGGCTAAGGAAGGCGATAATTGCCCACGCTGCAGTGGTAGCACAGAGACAACCAGAGGCATAGAAATAGGCCACATTTTTCAGTTAGGCACAAAGTACTCAGAGGCTATGGGGGCTACCTATATTGACAAGGGCGGTAAATCACTTCCCATAGTTATGGGATGCTATGGCATCGGGGTTACCCGTCTAATGGCAGCAGCCGTAGAGCAAAACAATGATGAAAAGGGCATCATTTGGCCAAGAAACTTAAGCCCATTTGTTGTCAGTATTATTCAGCTGGATATGGAATCAAAAGAACTAACAAAGATGGCTGACAAGGTTTACGAATTACTATCAAAAGCCGGTATTGAAACGATATATGACGATCGCCAGGAACGGCCTGGTGTAAAGTTTGCCGATAGCGACCTAATCGGCTTTCCGTATCAAGTAGTAATCGGCAAAAAAGCTGCCAGCCAAGGCAAGGTTGAATTAAAAACCAGAGCTAACCAGAAAGTAGAGCTAGTTAACCTTGACGAACTCATCAAACATATTAGCTAAACCCACAATTTCTGTTATTATTGCCGCCTACAATGAAGAAAGCCGGATTGGCACTGTCCTTGATGCAGTAACTTGTTCAGCATTAATTAGCCAAATTATCGTGGTTAATGATGGCTCAAAAGATAAAACTGCTGATGAGGCAACAAGGCCCGGAGTTAATGTTTTAACCCTTGAGAAAAACAGAGGCAAGGGAGCAGCGTTAATTGAAGGGATTAATCAAACAAAAGACAGTGATATTTTGCTTTTTTTAGACGCCGACTTAGTGGGATTTAAATCAGAACATATAAGCATACTTGTAGAGCCTTTAATAAAAGACAAAGAGGTGGTCATGACTGTGGGTAAGTTTACAGGGGGGCGCAAATCTACAGATTTAGCACAATTTTTAGTTCCTAATATTTCCGGGCAACGAGCTATCAGGGGTGATGTAATTGCCAAAATGCCCGATTTATCTGCAGACGGCTATGGAGCTGAAGTAGCAATCACCAGATACATTAAAAACAACGGCCTGAAGTTTGTTGAAGTGCCGCTAAAAAATGTAAGCCAGGTAATGAAGGAAGAAAAGCTGGGCCTTGTTAAGGGGCTAGCTTCTAGGATAAGGATGTATTATCAGATGACGAGAACTTTCATTAGGTCACACTTTAGATTATAATTCGATCTAGATTATTGAAGTTATTGTAGTTTCTGTGATATATTAACATAACTAGCAAGAGTGGGTAAATCCCACTCTTTCTTATTTAATTGGGTATTATGAGCAGGCAAAACAAAGCGCTTGAGTAGGAAACAGATAGCAAGTGGGTTTAAAAGGAAGGCAGAAGTGAATATCGAGTTAATTGATGCTTTAAAAGCATTGCAACAAGAAAAAAATATTAACCCTGACGAAATAATCGAGGCTTTAGAGCAAGCCCTGGTTTCTGCTTACCGCAAAAACTATCACATTGAAGAAGAGACTGGGGTAAGGGTAGAAGTAAATCCTTCCGATGGGAATATAAAGGTTTTTACCACCGAAGAGGGACAGAAAGAAAAAGAGGTAACTCCGGAAAACTTTGGCAGAATAGCTGCTCAAACCGCTAAGCAAGTCGTTTTGCAACGCATACGTGATGTCGAACGGGGCATTATGTATGAGGAATATCACGACCGCGAAGGAGATATTGTAACCGGTATCGTTCAGCAAAGCGATCCTCGTTATATTCTTATTAGTTTGGGCAAGGTTGAGGCTTTACTGCCTCCTTCGGAGCAAGTGTCGACAGAAAAATACCGTCATGGAACTAGGCTTAAAGCCTATATCGTAGAAGTTAGAAAAACATCAAGGGATCCCCAAATTGTTGTATCCAGAAATCATCCGGGATTACTCAAGAGATTATTTGAGCTAGAAGTGCCAGAAATCACAGACGGTTTTGTAGAAATTAAATCAGTAGCCAGGGAAGCCGGTTCTCGTTCTAAAATCGCTGTTTGGGCTAACGATAGCAACATTGACCCAGTTGGTGCTTGTGTGGGCCCCAGGGGTTCTAGGGTGCGCATGGTTGTAAGTGAGCTTTGGGGAGAAAAAATTGATGTTGTGCATTTTAGTGAAGATATTGGCGAGTTTGTAGCTAACTCACTTAGCCCTGCTAAAGTTAAGGAAGTAAATGTAGATGGGGATGAACATTCAGCAGAAGTGATAGTGCCAGATAATCAGCTTTCATTAGCTATTGGCAAGGAAGGGCAAAACGCAAGGCTAGCGGCTAAACTTACAGGTTGGAGAATCGATATTAAAAGTGAGACCCAGATACAAGAGGGAGAAGATGGTGTAAGCCATGCACCCGTGGAAGAAGAAGGCCAAGAAGCAATAGAGGAAACAACTGAAGATGACGATAAGTTAAATGGCTAGCAAGAAACAACCGGCCAGGACATGCCTGGGTTGCCGTAGCGTTAAAGAAAAACAAGAACTGATAAGGATTGTAAGGATAGAAGATAGGGCCGAGGTAGATCCTAGCGGCAAGAAGACGGGACGGGGAGCTTATGTTTGCTTAGAGGATATGTGCTTAGAAAGTGCTATTAAGGGTTCTCAGATAAACAAAGCTCTAAAGATTGATTTAGATAAAGAGCAATTAAATAGTTTAAAGATTAAAATTAAAAATTATGCCAAAGAAAGTACACGAGATAGCCAAGGAAAAAGGAATAAAGAGTGCTGAGCTGATAGAGATGCTCAAAAAAGCCGGCATAGAGGTTAAAAGCCATATGTCGAGCTTAACTGATGAGCAGCTAAAAGAGGCAGAAAAGGCACTAAAGGCAGCAGAGGCAACAAAGGAAGAAAAGAAAGAAGAAGCAAAAGAAGTAAAAACTCAAGAAAAAGAGAAAGTACCTGCTAAAAAACCGCAAGTAGAAGTAGTCACAGAACAACCTCCAGAAAGTCCCAAGGAAGAAACTCCAAAAGATACTACTGTTGCTAGTAATGAATTAATAGAAATCCCTGAAGGCTCAACTGTAAAAGAGTTTGCCGAAATAATTAATAAAGAGCCCAATGATATTATAACGTTACTTTTTCAAATGGGTGAGATGGTGACTATCACCCAATCCTTAAGTGACGAAGACATCCATATTCTAGCAGATGAAATGGGATTTGATGTTAAAATAGTTAGTCCCCAGGAAGCAGAAGAGGAAGAGGAAGCACTGGAAGGGACTCCTGTTATCCGTCCTCCGGTGGTGACGATCATGGGTCACGTCGACCATGGTAAAACCAAGCTACTTGATTCTATTAGAAAAACAAACGTAGTTTCAACCGAAGCAGGCGGGATTACCCAGCATATTGGGGCTTACCAAGTAGTAAAAAACGATCGCAAAATAACCTTTATCGATACTCCCGGCCACGAAGCTTTTACCGCTATGAGGGCCAGGGGGGCTCAAGTAACCGACATTGCCATATTGGTTGTAGCTGCAGATGACGGTGTTAAGCCGCAGACAATAGAAGCCATTGACCATGCAAGGGCAGCCTCAGTTCCAATAATTGTAGCTATTAACAAAATCGATAAACCCGAAGCAAACATTGATAAGGTACGACAGGAATTAGTTAAACACGAGCTGACCCCGGAAGAGTGGGGCGGCCAGACAATATTCGTAGACGTTTCTGCTAAAGAAGGAACTAATATCAAAGAGCTACTAGAGATGATTTTACTGGTAGCCGATGTGGCAGAATTAAAAGCAGTAGCCGAAGGTCATGCAAGAGGAACTGTAATTGAGGCTAAAGTAGATAAAGGCAGGGGTCCGGTAGCTACGGTTTTAATTCAAGAAGGAACCTTAAAACACAGCCAGCCTTTGGTTGCTGGTGCTGCTTACGGAAAGGTAAGAGCTATTTTTGATGATTTAGGCCGCAAAGTAAAAGAAGCCGGTCCGTCTCAGCCGGTTGAAATATTAGGTTTTGCCAATGTACCTCATGCCGGAGATATCTTAAAAGTTGTCCACGATGAAAGGGAAGCCAGAAGCATCGCTGAAAAAAGAGCTCTTAAACAGCGTTTAATTGAAGAGCGGCAAAGAAGTAAGCATTTAACCCTAGAAGATTTACATCTACAGATACAGCAAGGAATGATAAAAGACCTTAATTTAATAGTTAAGGCTGATGTACAAGGCTCAATTGGGGCCTTAAGCGAGGCTTTAGCTAAGATTAAACAAGAAGAAGTAAAGGTTAAAATTATTCATACCGGGGTTGGAGCTATTACTGAGACAGATGTCATGTTAGCAGCAGCTTCTAATGCTATTGTTGTCGGTTTTAATGTACGGCCTAGCTTAAAAGCTAAAGAAATGGCCGAGAAAGAAAATGTTGATGTCAGAACGTATAAAATCATATATGAGCTTATAGAAGATATAAATGCTGCTAGGGTAGGCATGCTTACTCCGGGAATTGAAGAAGTAATCACCGGAGAAGTTGAGGTGCGAGAAACTTTTAAAGTGCCCAAAATTGGTGTTATTGCCGGATGTTATGTTAATAGTGGTGAAGTTAACCGCAACTCCTTTATCCGCATTGTTCGGGAAGGTGTAGTTGTTTCTGAGACAAAAATAGCATCACTGAAACGTTTTAAGAATGACGTAGGTGAGGTTAAAGAGGGCTATGAATGCGGGATTGGCCTTGAAAACTTCCAAGATATTAAAGTAGGCGATATCTTTGAAGTATTTATTAAGCAGGAAGTCGCCAGGAGCGAGTAATGGCGCTAGCTGGAAATATTTAAGTAATGAGCAACAGGCCGCAAAAAGTCGCTGATGCGATCCAGGAACTATTAGGGGATGTCTTAGAAAAACAAATTCAAGACCCCCGCTTGGAGTTATTAAGTATTACCCATGTCGATATCACTTCTGATTTGCGTTATGCTACTCTATATTGGACATCCCTTAAGAAAAATCCAAAGTCAGTAAGTGCTGGCTTATCTAAAGCAAAAGGCTTGTTTAAAAGGGAGATTGGTCGTCAATTTAGGCTGAAATACGTTCCTGAGTTAATATTTAAAGAAGATGAGAGCACAAGAGAAGGCATGAAGATTGATAAGATAATTAAAGGGTTGAAGGAGACTATCAAACAACAAATTGCTAAAGTAATTAAAGAAAATGATAATTTCGTAGTAGCTTCGCATGTAGGCCCAGACGGGGATTCATTAGGCTCCACAGTGGCACTAGGGCTAATTTTAGATAAACTTGGTAAAAAATACTGTTTGTCTTTTGGAGATACCAAGGTTGATATTCCTCCCCAATACCGGTTTTTGCCAAAAATAGAGAAACTCAAACCATATAAAGAGTGCAAGGTTTGTGATGTATTAATTGTTTTAGAATGTCCCTCTATCAATAGAATGGGTGGTAGCAGCAAACTTCTAAATAAAGCTAAAACGGTCATTAATATCGATCATCACGGAGACAATAATAAATACGGAGATTTAGTGTGGGTTAAGCCTGAAAAATCTTCCACAGCAGAAATAATATATGACCTTTCCGGGGAATTTGATGTTGGAATAGACCTCGATATTGCTACCAATCTATATACCGGCCTGGTTACAGATACCGGCCGCTTTCAGTATAGCAACACAGAAGCTACCTCGTTTCAAATGGCTAAAGAATTGCTCGAAGCGGGTGTTGATATTAAGCAAATCTTTGAAGAAGTATATGAAAGTCATTCTTATCGCAGCGCAGTTCTTTTAGGACAGATGCTATCCAGGGCGGCATTTATTAATCAACATAACCTTGTTTATAGCAGTGTGAGCGCTGAGGATTTTTTATTATCAAAGGCCTCTGTTGGCGAGATCGAGCACTTTATTGATTTACTAAGAAGCATACATGGGGTAGAAATAGCGGTGCTATTCAAAGAGGTATCAACCGGCGACATAAAGGTAAGCATGCGCTCAAAGGGTGGGGTCAACGTTGCCAAGATATGTGAGCACTTTGGAGGCGGAGGCCATGCTTCGGCAGCCGGATACAGCACTGCTAAATCCCTTAATGAAGCCATTAAAAGTCTACTTGATTACTTAAATGAGCTTTAATGGGATTTTATTAATAGACAAACCAGCAGGAATTACCTCGCATGATGTAATATACAAGTTGCGTAAAATTACCGGCATAAAGCGCATTGGTCACACTGGGACTCTCGACCCAATGGCTATCGGCTTATTAGTTATATTGGTGGGCAGTGCTACTAAGTCTGCAAGCCAATATACAAACGCAGACAAAGAATATCATGCAGAAATGGTTATTGGAATTGATACCGATACACAGGATAGACAGGGAAAGATAGTTTCAACCAAAGATGCAAGTGGTTTAGATAAAAAAAGGATTTATAGATCAATAAAACGGTTTACAAAAGAGATAGAACAATATCCCCCGATGTACTCAGCTGTTAAGATAGGCGGGAAAAAGCTATATCAATTAGCAAGGCAAGGCAAGATTGTAAAAAGAGACCCAAGAAAAATTATAATATATAACATCGAGGTTAAATCGATTAGGCTGGGGAAATACCCTGTTGTAGAATTTAGCGTAGCTTGCTCGAAAGGAACATATATCCGGACCCTTTGCCATGATATAGGAAAGGATTTAGGCTATGGTGCACATTTAAGTGCTTTAAAGAGAACGAAAGTCGGCAATTTTAGCCTAGAAAATGCAGTAACTATAAAATGGTTGGAAAACAACAACCCCCAGGAGGCAGTGTGCCTACCAATGTAATATATGGTCTTAATAATTTACCGGAGTTAAAGGCCTGTAGCTCCTGTACAATTGGTGTCTTTGACGGTGTGCATAAGGGCCACCAAAAAATCATCAGAAAAACAATTGATTTAGCTAAAAAAAACGGTTGTTCTTCAGTAGTTATCACCTTTGACCCTCATCCAAGTGCAGTAATTAATCCGGACTACCATCCGACGATACTTACGGGTATAAACCTTAAAATTGATCTTATCTTAGGCCTTGGGGTTGATTATATTATAGTGATTGACTTCGATAAGGATTTTGCTGATATTACTCCAAATCAATTTTTAGAAAAAATTCTACATCAAAAACTAAAAGTTAAAGCCATCGTAGAAGGAGAGGGATTCCGCTTTGGCAAAGACGCCATGGGAGATGTCGAATTATTAGAGTGGTTTTGCAAGCAAAATGACATCGAATTAAGTATTGTTCCTCTTTGCTACACAGCTGATGGTTTAAAGATAAGCAGTACAAGGATAAGACATTTGCTAAAAGAAGGAGCGATACAGCAAACAAAAGAAATACTCGGACATTATCCTATGATTATGGGAAAGGTTGTGAAAGGAGGTGGACGGGGAGGCTTAACAGGTTTTCATACGGCTAATATAGAAACTTCACAGAAATCGTCCGTTCCTAAAGAAGGAGTCTATGCCGGCAATATCATTATCGATAACAAAAAGAAACCAGCGGTAATAAATATAGGGCCAGCGCCCACTTTTGGAGTAAAAAAACACTCTATCGAAGCCCACATCCTTAACTTCAAAGGAGACCTATATCACCAAGAGGTTGAGCTAGAAGTAAGGCAGAGGATTAGAGATATCAAAGAGTTCTCCACCCCAGCCAAGCTTACCAAGCAAATAAAAAAGGATATTAAAAAAGTGTAGGGGCACACCCCTGCGTTTGCCCATTTCATAAAATTTATTGGGCAGGCACGTGGGCCTGCCCCTACTAATATTTAATAAATATAATATCTGTGGTATTATTTGTTTTCTGTTTAATTTCCTTAACTAGGACAGTTGAGTAGCGCCGACGCTGCCTTGGTTATAGGAGTACTATTTAGAGGAGGTGCAAATGGATAAGTCGAAGATTATCAGTAAGTATGCTTCTAGCGACAAAGATACCGGCAGTCCACAAGTCCAAATAGCTATTCTTACAGAACGAATTAACAGTCTTACCGAGCATTTAAAGATTCACACAAAAGACCATCATTCCCGTCGTGGACTGCTAAAACTAGTAGGAAAAAGAAGGGGTCTCTTGGGTTATCTTTATAAAAAAGATATCGAGAGCTATAGAAAGATTATTAAAGAACTTAAAATTAGGGGTTAGAGAGTTAGAGAATTAGTTGTTAGGTAAATTAAAAACCTAAAACTCTAACAGTGTAATGCTCTAACACTCTTAATCACACAGTGGGGACTGTCCCCGAAGAAGAGGTAAAAAATTATGTTTGATGAAAAGAAGTATTCGATTGACATCGAAGGAAAAGAAATAACTGTAACAACCGGTAAGTTAGCTAGACAAGCTGATGGAGCTGTCACGCTAAGCTGTGGAGACACCATCGTTCTAACAACAGCAGTGGCTGCCAAAGAACCAAGAGAGGGAGCGGATTTCTTCCCATTGACAGTAGATGTTGAGGAAAGAATGTATGCTGCGGCAAAAATACCGGGTGGTTTTATTAAAAGAGAAGGCCGTCCTAGCGAAAAATCGATTCTAACGGCAAGATTAATTGATAGGCCTCTTAGGCCATCGTTTCCGGACGGATTTGTAAATGACACTCAAATTATCACTACTATTCTTACTGTAGACCAGATTAATCCTTATGATATTTTATCGCTTAATGGAGCATCGCTTGCTTTAACCATATCCGATATACCATTTAACGGCCCTATTGCTGCAGTAAGAATTGGCCGGGTAGATGGTAACTGGGTGGTAAACCCAACTCTGGCTCAATTAGAAGAAAGTGACATGGATGTTGTAGTGGCCGGAACCAAAGATGCCGTCTTGATGATGGAAGCCTCTGCTAAGGAGGTAAGCGAAGCCGATGTGATTGAGGCTACACAAATCGCTAAAACAAACATTGCTAAATTAGTAGAGTTTCAAGAAAATATCGCTAAAGAAATTGGTAGAGAGAAAAGGGTGCCGACTCTAGTGCAATTGGATTGCGAAGTGGTTAGCAAAGTTAAAGATTTGGCAACGGATAAACTAAATGAAGCTCTAAGAAATAAAGATAAACAAGAAAGAATGAACTTAGTTAAGGAAGTAGAAAAAGAAGTACTTGACGCAATAGTCGAGGGTTTAGCTGAAGACCAGGTTGCTACTTGGGCTAGTGAGGCCAAGCAAGCTTTCAGTAAGCTAAAAAAGGAGCTTGTCAGAAAAATGATAATTGAAGGCGAGCGCACCGATGGCCGTAAATCTGATGAAATAAGGCCCATCACTGCTCAGGCAGGATATCTGCCAAGAACCAGGATCCATGGCTCAGGGCTTTTCACTAGAGGCCAAACTCAAGTGCTCACTGTTATTACCTTGGGAACAGTTGGCGAATACCAAATGCTAGATGGACTGGGCTTAGAAGAATCCAAGCGCTATCTGCATCACTATAATTTCCCACCATTTTCAACCGGTGAAGCATGGCCGATGCGTGGCCCTAAGAGACGGGAAATCGGACATGGTAGTTTAGCCGAAAAGGCTTTGGTTCCAGTTGTTCCAGGAGAAGAAGATTTCCCCTATACAATCAGATTAGTCTCAGATGTATTGGAATCTAACGGCTCTTCATCAATGGCTAGCGTTTGCGGCTCTACTTTGGCTTTAATGGATGCTGCTGTACCCATTAAAGCGCCGGTAGCCGGTATAGCTATGGGGCTTGTTAAAGAAGGAGATGACGTTGTAGTTTTAAGCGACATACAAGGACTGGAAGATTCCCTGGGCGATATGGATTTCAAAGTTGCCGGAACTAAAGACGGAGTAACCGCTATTCAAATGGATATCAAAGCTAGCGGTTTAAATAAGGATGTTTTAACTAAAGCATTAGAGCAAGCAAAAGAAGGACGTTTACATATACTAGATATCATGGAAAAAGAAATCGCTGCTCCAAGGGAAGAAATGAGTGAGTTTGCCCCTAGGGTGGTAACGGTAAAAATACATCCTGACAAAATCCGCGATGTTATCGGAACTGGCGGCAAGGTAATTAAGAAGATAATTGAAGAAACTGGTGCAGCCATCGATATCGAGCAAGACGGAACCGTTTTTATAAGCTCTAAAGACCGAGAGGCCGGAGAAAAAGCTAAAGATATCGTAGAGAAACTAACCGGTGACATTAATTCAGGCGAAGAGTTCGAGGGTACGGTTACCAAGGTGACTAACTTCGGTGCTTTTGTTGAGATATTACCAGGCAAAGAAGGTCTGGTGCATGTATCTAAGCTAGGCAAGGGTTTTATCAAAAATGTTTCTGATGTGGTAGATGTGGGTGACAAGATAAAGGTCAAAGTCTTAGAAACCGACCGTATGGGCAAAATTAGCCTGGCGGTAGTGACGGAGGATAATTGAAAATAAATCCCAAATGACAAATATCAAATCCAAACAAATTACAAATTACAAAAATAAATAGTTATGAGTTTTTAATGTTTGGTATTTCGTATTTATTTGTTATTTGGTGGTTGTTATTTGTATTTTAAATATGTTCTACAACAAATCCATCTCAGATAACGGCACAATTATATTAAGCGAAGAGATTCCTAATGTTCGCTCGGTTGCTTTGGGTATCTGGGTGGGTATCGGTTCCCGTGATGAACCTGAAGAACTTGGGGGTATGAGCCATTTTTTAGAGCACTTAGTTTTCAAAGGCACCCCTACTTATAATGCGCGCCAGATATCAGAAACATTTGACTCTTTAGGAGCTGAGCTAAACGCTTTTACAGCTAAAGAAACTACTTGTTTCTACACTAGGCTTTTAGACGAACACTTGCCTAAAGGGTTTGAAGTTTTGGCTGATATGCTCTCCAATCCATCTTTTAAAGAACAGGATATATTATCTGAGCGACAAGTGGTCTTAGAAGAAATTAGCTTACACGAGGATTCACCCGACGAGCGTATCCATGATCTTTTTAGTAATGCTTTGTTTAGTGATCATCCGCTGGGAAAACCCGTTTTAGGGCGGATAGATACTGTTAAAAACTTTAGCCACAAGGATATTGTTAGTTATTACGATAGCCGTTATGCTCCCCAAAACATGGTTATTGCCGCTGCTGGAAGCTTAAAACATAACGACTTAGTTAAATTAGTTAACCGCCATTTTACTAACAAAAGAAGTTCGGACTTTAAAAGAAAGTCTTTTGCGCCCGTAGTGGAATCACACTTGATGGCTTATAAGAAAAAAACAGAGCAGGCCCATATTTGCTATGGGACCGAAGGACTGTCGGCTAACGATAAGGATAGGTTTATTGTATCTGTACTTGATAATATTTTAGGCGGAGGAATGAGCTCCAGGCTTTTTCAGGAAATCCGGGAAAAAAGAGGATTGGCATATTCTGTTTATTCTTATCACTCAGTTCACACCGAAACTGGCTCTTTTACCTTATATGCTGGGACATCCCCCAACAAAGCCAAAGAAGTAATTGCAATTATGCAAGATCAGTTGCAGTTATTGGTTGACGAAAAAGTGGCTACCGAAGAACTCAATCGCGCTAAGCAACACTTAAAAGGGCAGCTGGTTTTAGGGCTTGAGAGTACCAGCCACCGTATGATGAGGTTGGGGAAGTCGGAGTTAGCCCACGGAGAGATTTTATCTGTAGATGAGTTAATTAATAGAATTGATGCAGTAAGCCAAGACGACATTCAAGGTATTGCTAAGCAGTTATTTGTGCCTTCTAAAATGATTTTAACGATAGTAGGCCCTTTTGACATCGAACATTTTTCAAGCTCAGAGTTCGTTAAGCAAACTACACTCTAGTTGCACTTGTGCTTTAATATAGCTACGCGCTTTTCTAATCTATTAAACTGACTACCATTATTTTTATTCATAATAAGATCTTACTTTTTTGACAACCAATTACAACCGTTCTCACCCAGAGTGCCTATATATAGTAAGCGGAGAAAACCGGTTGTTGGTTGTTGGAACTTGGTTGTTCGATAAAAACTAAGCAGCAGTAATTTCAATTCCTTCTTTTAAAGCCTCTGAAGCTAAGGATATCTGTTTTGATTTAACCGCAAACTCTTGAGGGGTATAGCAAATTGCTTCCAGGGTAATATCTGAAGGCCAATACTTATACATTAATGAAATTCTCGTCAGAAAATGAATGTTTTCGAAATCAGGCGAGACAATAATAAAATCGTAATCGCTGTACTTTAAATAATCTTTCCTTGCTCTTGATCCAAAAAGAATAATTTTATCAATTTTGTAATCTTTTTTTAGGTTGTTAATAAATTCTTTTATTATCCTATCTTCGATTGAACCCACTTTAAAACCTCTTTTGCTTTTTCCAAATGTTCTTTTGCTATTCTTTCGTCAAACATCTCTGTAGGTTTTCCGTTGGCTGCATCCGGATATCTAGTAGTTATAAATGCCGGATTAATTTCTCTTAAGAAATCTAACATTTCCTCAGATGCATCTAGCTCTTTACCTAGCTTAATTAGATTATGTGTTTTTGTAGGGATTTCTCTTTTTGTCTCTATATATAGAGCTTTTAAAGCTTTTTCGGCAGATTGCTGTGATAAAAAAGCGCATATGTAATAAATGCCTGAGTTTAGATTTGACTCTGCGTATTTTAAATCATCTTGTGCTTGTTCATACCATAAACTAGCTTCTTCTCTCATTAGCTAAATTATAACATATGTATATCTAGATAGATTTCTGTCCACAAAAAACTAAAGTTCTCACTCTAGGTGCCGATATATATAGTAAGCAACAAAACAGTACTGTTTAGGAACTATGTACATGGGCACTAAGAGGTTCTTAGGAAACTTCATAGACAGATCAATATCCTCCATTCTTATTTGCTTGCTTGCTTATTCTACAATCGCTTTTGCCTTGCCGGCATTAGATCCGCCAGTGGCTTCAGCGGCTTTGGGCCAGACGGTTACCTGGACGACAAAAGGCGACTTTGATTTAGGAACGCCTAATTCATATTTATCAAGTTCTGGTGATAATACAGCCGGCCAACCTGACACTGGAACACTAGATGATATTAAGTTAGCTCCTAATGATATAAATACCGGCAACGGCTCTACGGCTCTTACTGTAAACTATGCAGTGCCCCAGTCCGATTACACTATAAATGGCCAAACTGCAACTCTTAAAGTAGTTCGCGCAAATGTTTCTACTACCTCAGACTCCGGTCAAGATATTCTCTCAATTGGTACTGTTGCTGATGGAAGTTTTGCAGCTGGTGATAAGGTTTACATCGTTCAGGTTTTTGGAACAGGTCTTGGAAATCAAGAAGAAGCGACTGTCTTGAATGTTCTTTCTTCTCCGGCACGTCTGCAGCTTTCCGGGAATCTTAACTATACATATACCAACGATGTCAGCTCTAAAGCCCAGGTTGTTAAAATCAGGCAACATACAAGTTTTACCGTAACTAATAACACTACTCTTACTGTTGGCGGCTGGAATAGTACAGATAATCATGGCGGCCTTCTTTTCTTAAAAGCAAGCGCTGGAGTTACCATTGATTCCGGTTCCAAAATTGATTTAACAGGAAAGGGTCTTGAAGGAGGAGCTCCTAACTCAGATGCTACGGGTAATTCTGGAAAAGGTTTCGGTGGTGGTGGTGGTGGTCAAACTTATACAGATCCTGAGTATGGTTATCAGTATGGTGGTGGCGGTGGTGGCGGTGGTTATGGTGGAAATGGTGGAAGAGGCGGATATTCTTGCAATGGAACAGGCCCAGGATCAGCAGGTAGTAGTTATAATACTGTGATTGGGTTAGGTTCAGGCGGTGGCGCTGGCGGCAGCGGTTCTGGGCAATATGGAGGAACAGGTGCAACAGGTGGGGGAGGCCTAAAGATACAGACTTCCTCTATTAGTCTTTCCGGTCAAATTATGGCTAATGGAAACACTGCAGGTGGAATTGTTTCATATACGCCAGGTGCAGGAGGTGGTGGCTCGGGTGGAAGTATATCTATTGCGGCATCTTCTAGCTCAATTAATTTAAGTAACTTATTTAGTAATGGAGGAAATGGCGGAGCTAACGGCGGTGAGTATGGACCTTCAGGTGGCGGAGGCGCAGCCGGAAGGATAAAGACTCAAGGTGCAACTAGCGGTTCGTCAACCTTGAGTGCCGGAAACCCTGGAAGCAACCTCTATATGGGCACTAGGGGAGCTGCTGGTACAGTTGCTGCAGATGCTTACTCTATTGTAGCTCCTTATCCTACCTCGGGTACACGTGGAGGGACAGGCGCCTCGGATAGAGGATTGAAGTTTGATGCCGGAAGCCAAGATAGTGATGCTAGGGCAAAATGGAACTCCTTGTCATTTAATAAAACGTTAAATGTGACAGGCAATAATGCAGTAAAATTTGCTATTAGAACTTCAAATAACGGAACTGATTGGACTAGCCTTAAAGGACCAAGCGGAAATGATGTTAATTGGACCAATAACTTCTTTGGACAAAGTAATAACGCAGCAGACACTAACCCAATAAATAACAACCTTAACAACATTTCCGCCTCTCGCTATATAGATATATTTGTAAGGCTGGAATCTGATGGTTCAAACACTCCGACTCTCAGCGATGCTACGATAAATTACGATACCATCAATCAGCCTGATGCCGGTAATTTAGAGATAAGAAAAAATGCAGACAGTAGTTTAATAATTAACGGATGGGAAAAAGAAAGCACTATTAAATTAAGGCTGAAGAACCTGGATCCAGCAGCTCAGCCGACAGGCAACGGGCTTTCTAATACAGCATCGATAAACGGAGAGTTCCAATACAAAATAGGCGCTGGTGGAACTTGGATTGATGCACCGGCAGCAACATACAACAGCGGGAGTAAATATGCTGATACTACGGTTACTGGACTATCCCCCGGCAATACATATTATTTTAGAGGCAGAATAAAAGATACTTCAACAGCACCCGCTCAAAACAGAATTTCTGGTTGGACCGATTTCTCATCCACATTACAAATAGACCAAACGCCACCGACAGGAACTGTTAGTATGGCGGGAGCTTATACTAACGATACAACTCCGGATTTAACCCTTAGCGCCAGCGATCAAGGAAGCCCTCAATCCGGTGGATTGAAGATGATATTCAGTAACGACGGTGTTAACTTCGGTAATGCAAGTGACCAAGGGTTAGATGGCTCCATCTCTACCGATTACTCAAGTGACGATTCTCACTGGGTTACTTATGCAACAAGCTATGCTGGTTGGAAATTAGGCCCCTGGCTTACTAGTGCAGATGACGGGAATATGACAGTGTACGTTAAGTTCAAAGATGCTGCAGGAAATTTAAGTACTGATAGCCTTCCAATTACAGAAACATTTTCCAATACAACCTATAAAGATGTCTCAGCAACAACCGCCAATTGGGATACTACTAATGGCTTATTAAAACTGCCCTACACCTATGGCTCTACCCAAAAACCACTATCTACTGACACGCCAGGTGGACCTAGCAGTGGAGGCGTTAATGTTGCAGGAGGTTATCGTTTTAAGCCTAACTATGATGGGCGAATAGTAGGATTAGGACGATATGCAAATAGCACAGCAAATACAACTGTAAAGCTATGGTCAGATGCCGGAAGTTTGCTAGGCTCCGTTACGGTACCGGCTGCTTCCAGTTGGCAATTTGCTAATTTTGCTACTCCCGTCAGTGTCACTGCTAACACGTATTATAGAGTTAGTGTATATACTCCCTCCCCGGGATGGTTTTGGTACAGTGTGACATATCCTCTAAACAGAGGGGATGTTCAAATATCTGGACGTTGTTATGGGACGGGTGATGTATTTCCTAGTACCACTGGTTCTTCCGAGATGGATGGAGTGCCAGATATTGATTTTCAACCATTAAATGCCTACCAAACAAGTGTTACTAAGGTCGGACAATCTAGTGATATTTATAGTGGTAGTTTAAGTATAAGCAAAGCTACTTTAACTGCAAACCAGACACCTAATGAGCAAACAATTTCTTATGAGATGACTGCTGATGGGTCGCATTGGGAGTCTGTTACATCAGGAGTGCAAAAAACTTTTAGCTATCCTGGAGCAGATCTTCGCTGGCGAGCAAACCTATCAACAACTAGCAGTACAACAACGCCAACTGTTGATAGTTTATCTATTAGTTATACTCAGGCACCAGCCTCTGATACCATCTATCTCGACACAGCCGCTCCCAGTACTCCACTAACACCAGATTTGGCAACTGCCGATGATACTGGTAGTTCAAGCACGGATAATATTACAAAAAATATTACAGGTCTAACGTTTAGCGGGACAGCCGAGCCAAGCTCAATTGTCCAACTCTATGATAGTGGAGTAGCAGTTGGCTCTACAGCTACCGCTAATGTTACAACCGGAATCTATAGTATCGATCTAAGCCTGGCAGCAGGAAGCCATAGTATTACAGCTAAGGCAACCGACGCTGCAGGCAATACCTCTAATGTTTCTTCGGCATTAACGGTATTAGTAGATGCTACCAACCCCACGACCTCGGTCAATGCCGGGAAGAACTGGCTGACTGACACTAGCTGGGAAAGTGGTGGCATGGGTGGTTGGACCTATCAATACACAGCAAATGGAAGTGGGGCGAACTCATCTGAGAAAGCGTACCAGGGAACCAAGTCATTGAAATTAACAAGAACAGTTGGCTCTAGTGAAGTGAATGTATATAGATCCTTCTCTAATTTAAAACCTTCAACTCAGTATTATTACTCAGTATATGCTTGGGCAGATACTACAAGTACTGCCCGTATATTTACTTATTTAGGCTCATCAAATCTATCTCCTGTATATCATACTGGTTCTGGCAAGTGGGAGAGAATGGGCGGTGTTTTTACCACTGATGCTAATGGAACCATACAATTGAGGCTTGGGCATGGTTCTACAAGCAACTTGAATTCTGTTTATTTTGACTGTGTCCAGTTAGAAGAATCAGCTTCGTCCACCACCTATCAAAACGATGCTTACATGGGGCCGAATTTGTGGACTACTACAGGCGCTATTACTGGAACCGCAGCCGATACCGGTGGAAGCGGGATAGATAAATCACAGCTAAGCATTAGACAAGGAACGGGCAATTGGTGGAATAATATTTCTAAAGCTTATGATATAACATCAGAAGCAAGCAGCTGGATAGATAAAGGAACCAGCGGAGCGGCCTCCTGGGATTTTGGCCAGTCAGAGCTAGATAATGATACCAAGTTAGTAGAAGAGACTACATATAATATAAAGAGTAAGACATTAGATATTGCTGCCAATACCTCATCTGAGGTTACTGATAGTTTTATCTGGGATAAAACTAATCCAACAGCAGCGGTTACCAATAACGGTACTTATTCCAACAGCACTTGGGCTGCAGTCGGTAGCAAAGTTTATGGAACAGCAACAGACACTTCCGGGGTAAGCAAAGTAGAGGTGTTAATAAAGGCAGGCACTCTTTCATGGAACGGAGTAGGCTGGGCTACAGGAGATAACTGGGTAGAAGCTACCTCTTATGATGCTACAACTAACAGCTGGTATTATAGTATTATTGCCGATAACTTCTCAGAGAGTGTTCCTAGCTATACTGCTAAAGTTAGAGCAACTGATGGAGCAGGCAACTATCCTACAAGTAGTGAGCCTTCTAATACCTTCAATTTCGACAAAGGCCCGCCCTCGGCTTCCAGCATAAGTATTGGTGTAGCTGCTCCTACTTATGCTAACTATTCGACCAGGATGCAGGATATTTATACTATCGGTTTTACTGAATCTTCTCCAACGAATGCATTTATTGAGATAGCTAATACCGGCTCTAGTGCTACTGCTCCAACCTGGAGCGATACTGCTACAGCCAGTGATAGCGGTTGGGAAGCTTATCCGGCCACTAACAACATTAGAGCTCTTTGGGACATAACTGCCGGTAACGGTGGAACTGGTCAAGGAACAAAATACGTCTGGACTCGTTATAAAGATGCTCTCGGAAATACCTCAATCGATTATTCCGATACTATCATCTACGACACGGTAGCTCCTACAGGCACAATATCTGTTAACTCAGGCGATAGCTATACTAATGCTCTGGCAAACACTCTAACCCTATCAGCTAGTGATACTAATGCCGGTACGGGTGGTCCTAGAATGAAGTTTAAAGTGGGTACCGGAAGCTACACTAGCTTAGAAGACTATGCTACCTCTAAAGCTATTACACTGGAGGCCACCCAAGGAACCCAAACAGTTTATGTGACCTACAGAGATGCAGCTACTAATGACGCAGAATATTCAGATACCATCTTTGTCGATACCGCTAATCCAACTATTAGCAGCTTAACTTCATCAACTCATACTAATAACTCTAGCTATTTTTCTAACAATGACCCAGCCTTTAGCTGGAGCGCAACTGATCCTAATGGAGCATCTGGTTCCGGTATTGCCGGCTACTCTATATCAGTAGACTCGGTACCTGACAATACCGTTGATCAAACAGGAACTACTAAATCATATACCGACTTAGCCGATGGCACTCATACCTTCTATGTTAAAGCCGTAGATAATGCTGGTAATTCAACTACTGATAGCTATGTATTTATAATAGATACAACCAATCCATCTGTTCCCGGAACTCTGGCAGCCGATGGCTATAACGAAACCAGAATAGATTTTAAGTTTAATGCCTCAACTGACTCTCAAGCTGGCGTTAAGTATTACTATATAGAAAGAGCTAAAATTGGAACCTCAGTACCAGCTCAAGCTTCAACCTGGTACACTGCTGCTAACAATGGTACTTTTGCTGCCGAAACAAATGCCACTTACGGCTATATCCAAGTGGCTAAGATAGATGTCACTGATCCGGCTAACCCTACTATTGTCACTGGCTCTGCTCTAACGACAGAAACTGTTGGTGCTCCCAACGGTAATGAGATTAGCTATTCTTCAGGCAGATATACTTTTAATGACAGAGGGCTAACCGACCAAAACTATTACTACTACCGTATTAAATCTCAAGACGGCTCTGTTGTAACTTTGCCTTCAACGGTTGGTAACGATTCAGCTCTAGTTTATGCTTATGGTAAAACTAATTCAGCTCCGGTTTTATCCGATGTTGTCATAATCCCGGACGATCCCATGGATTTAGGTAGCTTGAGCCGAACAGTTACTGTTTCCTTTAAGTTAACTGATGTTGATAACTTAGATGATACAAGGTCTGATTTAAATGACCAAGCAGCTGGAGCCTGGGTTGATATCCAAGATGGCAGTAGCAACTCGCTAAACGGAAATCCTAATATCAACACTAGCAGCTATAGAACAGTAACAGGTACTAATAATACTACTGATCCCAGGGGCTATACTTATCTATATACTTACGAGATACCAAATACTTCCCCTTATGGCGTATATGAAGTAACGGTAAGTGCTAAAGATGCAGTGGGAAGCGGAACTCATAATCCTACCAGTTCTGACACTTTCACAGTGTCTCCAGAAGCCATTGATGTGTGTGCTTCTTCTAACTTCTCAGTTGCAGCCCACTCAGCTTACAAGATTGACGTTAATTGGGAAAACCTAAGAGCTGATAGAGGAGTATTACCGGCTAATGAAGGTATTGTTGCTTACAAGATTTCGATATCTTCTAATAGTGGAACTACCTGGTCGGACTACAAAACAGTAACCCCGGCTACTTATTACAACGCTCATTCTGCAGAATACAGCAATGACGGTAAGTATCATTTTCGTTGGGGAGAAGATGGAGGAACTGATCCTGCTTCGGCAACGGCGTTAGTTCCTGGAGCAAATTATACCTTTAAGGTAGAGCCCCAAGGATTAAACTCAACGGCTAATGTTGCTTTATCTGGCTCCTATAGAAATACAAATACTCTTAAACCAGCTCTGCCTCAAAGTCCGATTATTACCAATAACACCAATGGAGCTGACTACAGGCTATTAGTAGCTTGGAGTGTGCCTACTGCGTTAAACGGCCAGACTACCTTAACAGACATGCCAACTAATGCATTTAGATACCGGGTATATAGAGCAGATACTGACATTTTTACCGGCAATAGCCCAAGAGATTTAACCGGCACCCAGCTAACAAATGCTAGAAAAGCAGCCAGTTTAGGCGTTACTAATCCGACTGGTGTAGCTGATACTACCAAGCGGTTCTACCTAGATACCGATATTACTTCCGGACAAGCTGTAAGCCCAATATATTATGCAGTAACGGCGCTAGATAATAACGATAACGAATCTGACTTTGCAGTAGCTTCTGCCACACCTGACTCCGGATATTCTCTAGGAGCCACAACCGTGGATAACATCAAAGTCAATACGGCCACGGTAACCTGGACACCGAATTTCAGGTCTAACTCAGAGGTAATCTATCGCATAGTAGGAGATACTTCCTCTAATACAGTAAGCAGAGGAACGATGATAGATGCCGACAATCCTCACACGGTAGTGCTTACCGGTCTTGCTGAAAACACCCAGTACGAATACAAAGTTCGCTCCACTGATGCCAATGGTGAGGCTAAGGAGAGCGATGACTGGACAGCTTTTAGCTCTGTAACCGCTAACCTAGAAGTTGATGCAGCTGATGCCACAGGCTCTTTAAGGACAGCTACAGTTGTTTTTAGCTCTAACAGGCCTAACAGCGAGGTCTATACCGGAACGGTAGAGTACGGTACCACCACAGGAGTCTATACCGGCTCTGCTACAGCAACTTACTCTACCTTAACAGGAGACTATACCGCCAGCCTAACTAACCTTGATGCATCAACAACTTACTATTACAAGGTAACAATAGCTGATGGCTATGATAACTCCGGAGTTAGTGCCGAGCAGACCTTTAATACCATTACTTTTGATGTAGATAATCTAGCCCCTGTTGGCGGAGCTGAAACTACTAAGCCTAACGAAGCTACCATTACCTGGGATACCGATACGGCATCTGATTCGCAAGTAGAGTACTGGGAAGCAACAGAAGGAGTAAGTCCTCCTACTGCCAGAAAATCAGCTTATTCAGCTATTCAAGCTACCAGCGGAGCCTCTGGCCACAGTGTCACCATCAGAGGACTAAAGGATAATACCTTATACCGCTACAGAGTTAAGTCAGTTGAGGCTGCTTCCTTAGCTGAGACAACAAGCACAAATACCTTTACAACCAAAGACTTTGTTGTAACTCTTATCGGCCCAGAAGGAGCTGACAGCAATAACAAAGTACCGGATCTTAATCAAGCTACTATCATCTGGGCATCTAATACCAATTGCAATTCCATGATTGAATATGGAGAAACCACTGATTACGGATATCAGGAAGTAGTCCATAACAGCGATGTCTATCACAGTATGACCCTTAAAAAATTAAGAAGCGGTACTACTTACCACTACCGGATAAAAGGAGTAGATGCCTACAACAACGCAGCTGTATCAGGCGACTATACTTTTAAGACAGCTGATTTCAGTCCATATTCTGTGCAAGTAGATCCTACTTCAAACTCTGCTGTTGTCAGCTGGGTTAATACTCCTAACAGTCTAGCTGATGCTGCTGTTAAATACTGGCCTTTAGATGGCACAGCAGAAACTGATGCTAAAACTGAAGGAACTAAAGAGGTTAGCAGGGGAAGACACAGTATAACTATCAGTGATTTAAAACCGGCTACTACTTACAAATTCAGAGTCTATAGCTTTGACAGTGATCTCAACCTGGCTATGTCCTCCATAGATACCTTTGAGACCCTAGGACTGCTGGTTACCGATGTTAGTGTAGAAACAGATGTCTCTATTGCTACTATTACCTGGAAAACTAATGTAGAATCTGATAGCCATGTCGAATACGGCTTAACCGCTAAAATGGGCAAAGTAACCGGTGACTATCGCATGACCACTAATCATAAGGTTGTTATCGAAAAATTGCTACCAGGCACTAAATATTATTATGCTATAAAATCAAAAGATGATTATTCTAATATTGCTTCAAGAGGTGAAAGAACTTTTGAAACCAAGCCTTTTAAAATAAGTAGTATCAAAGTAGGCGAATCTACTAACTCAGCTACTGTAAGCTGGACTACTAATATTGCTTCAGTATCAACAGTAGAGTATAGAGCAGGTGCTAACGCAGCTTCTAAGTCAATTGGTGATGATAAACTAGCTACTAACCATTCTGTATTATTAAAGAACCTAAAAGACTCTACTACCTACTATTTTAAGATAAAGAGCAGGGATAAAGACGACAACCTTGCCGAATCCGATGGAATACAAACATTTACTACTAAGTCCCTTGGGAATATCCTAACCCAGGATCCTGATGCTTCTAAGATAAACGAAATGGAACTAACAGCAACAAGCGCTAAGATATCCTGGAAAACATCTACTCCTACTACT
>QZJE01000007.1 GCA_003599235.1 Actinomycetota bacterium
TTGAATGGCCTTTAACTGCTCTCTAAGCAAATATTCGCGTTGGGTGTGATCCATCTGATTTTTAACTCGCGATTGAATTTTCTGGCCTATCTCTAATATCTTCAGTTCTCGCTCTAAATATGTACCGATGATTTTCAAACGTTCATCGGGTTTCATAGCTTCTAACACAGCCTGTTTTTCTTCAGTTTTTAAGTTTAAGTGAAAAGCAATGTAGTCGGCTAAGCGTCCGGCGTGCTCGATATTCATTGCTGCCAATAATGCTTCCTGGGGGATGGGTTTTCCTAAGCTGGCACATTTTTCAAACTGTCCCACGATTTGGCGCATTAGAGCCTCTATTTCTATCCCTGTTAAGTCAGGCTCCTCTAAGATTTCATACGAGATACTATAGTAAGGATCGGCTTTATTAGAGAAATTATTTATCTTGATGCGATAAACTCCCTCTACCAATGCTTTGGCGGTCCCATCAGGCAATTTTAGTTCCTGCATTACAGTAGCAATTGTTCCTATCTTATAAAGATCTTTGGGTTTTGGATTTTCTTGCTCAGCGCCTTTTTGAGCTACCAAAGCAATAGCATGGCTTTCCTTCATAGATGACTCTAAAGCAGATATCGACATCGCTCGCCCGACAAACAAGGGAACAACTAAGTGCGGAAAAACAACCAGGTTCCTAAGGGGAATCAACGGAAGCTCCTGAGGTAATACTGTTGCTCTTACTTTTTTATTATCTGCCATTTGTATTCCTTTAATTATTTTCATCATTGTTATCGGCCTTTTTTTAAATAACTAAAATAATGTTAATATTACCTAAACAATATATTAAACTATGCGCAAAAAACTAACATTCTATTTTCTGATTATAACCGTATTATTGTATAATTTTTTATTTTCTTTACCTACTACTTTTGCTCAATCATCTATTGGTTCTGAAATCAAGTTTTCGAAACCATACTATCATCAAGACGACATATTCAAAGTAAGTCTCAAATTAAAGAACAAAAAACCTTCCGAAAATGTTTACATTGCTGTTAGTTTAACGCTAACCGACAACGGCAGTGAAGTTTATTCGGCCGAAAAAGAAGTTAGCAATAAAAACATTAGTACTGTTACTTTTGAAAAAAGCTTCCAAAAATTAGGCCTTCAATGCGGAGTATATCCTCTTCTTATAAAAGTATCTAAAAACGGTGAGGAAATAACTAGATATGAAACAGCCATTGCTATTATGCCAAATGAAAAAAAACCCAGCAATTTGTTATTAAGCATAGTAGCTGATTTTCACCAAGGGCCTCAGCTTGGCAACAAGGACGAATTACTGAATAAAAATCTAAATAATTTACTTAAACAAGTCGCTAGTATTCTCTTGGTAATTAAAAAAAATAAGCAACCGGTATTTCTTAGTTTTTCTCCTATGTTATATAGGGAATTAGAAGCAGTTTCCGCCAATAAGGGCTCATCTTCTAACAAACAAGCCAAGGCAGTCCTTTTAGCTTATAATAGCTTAGCTAAGCTTCCCAATATTAGCTTAGCAGCCACCAGTTATAGCAGGGCTCCGCTTAATTATTTTCAATACAAAAAATGGCCCCAGGATATTTTATACCAGGCAACTCATAATATTTTTAGTAAGAAGCCGGAAGTTTTTTACCCCTTACAGGGTTGTTTTAATAAAAAAACTCTTAACTTTCTAAGTTCTCGTTTTGACCTCTTTTTCTTACCTAGTTATTCGGTTCAAGATCCGGTTTACAGAAGCTATAAAATTAGGAAAAGCCGCGCAGCATTAATAGATAGCAAAGCTACTAAAAACCTTTATGGAAACTCGCAGGCAGCATGCCAAAAGACAATTGCCCGCCTGGCTTATCTGCAAATGCTTGAAGAAAAGCAAAATGTAGTAGCAATAAATGTCACAAATGAAACAAATCCTAAAACGCTTGATTTATTTCTTAAGAGCTTAAAAAGTATTGATTGGATAAGTTTTAGCACTAAAGAATCCATACAAAAGACCAAACCGGTTAGTCAAATCACTATTAATTCCAAAAAACGGGATTACAATATGGCTTATGTAAATCTACTTAGAAAAACAAGAAATAAAGTTTGGCCATTTATTAGAGCTACAAATGATGACAATCCGGTTAGGCTTAAACTCTTAGAAGGGTTACTAAAAGCCGAGGACTTCAGTTATCTTACAAACCAAAAATCAAACAGGTTTCCTTTAATTAAAATTATTAGCACCGTAAATGATGAACTAAACAAAATCAGTTTAAGTTCTCCGCCAGTTTTTTTAACTAGCGAAACCGGCAAAATACCTGTCACCGTTGTTAATAATTGTGGCTATGACCTAAATCTGAAACTTACATGCAAATCAGTGGATTTTGTTGTAGAAAGAAGTGCAAAAAAAGTGCGCTGCCGCCCTGGAGAAAACCTGTTCATTCTGCCTGTTACAGCTTTGAGGTCTAGTAATAATCCCATACTTATTAATTTAGTGTCTCAAGGTGCAATCTTAAAATCCTCCAAAGTACAAATCAAAGCCACTCTGGCTAAAAAATTTAACTATTACGTGCTCATTGCCGTGATAGCATTTTTTCTGCTACTTGTAGCGGCACTGGTTTTTAGAGAAATCCATCACAGGCGCAAAAATGGCAAATAACAGAGAGGCGCTAGCTAAAAACACTCTTACTTTAACTATATTGACTACCATTAGCCGGGCAACAGGATTTCTTAGGTTAGCAGTTCTTGCTGCTGTCTTAGGCGGGGCGGCTTTAGCCGATAATTTTAACCTAGCAAATGAAACGCCCAATATGATTTACGAACTAATAATGG
The DNA here is from genome assembly GCA_003599235.1 of Actinomycetota bacterium. GTDB lineage: Bacteria > Actinomycetota > Aquicultoria > SURF-47 > SURF-47 > SURF-47. The sequence goes on from QZJE01000007.1 coordinate 2,812, forward strand.
GCGGTATACTAAGCTCAGTAATTATCCCTATTTTTATCGAATACCTAAATCAGCGAAGCGAAGAAGAGGCCTGGGAAGTAGCAAGCATAATTACCAACCTGGCCATGTTGATCCTTATTACAACCAGCATTTTAGGCTGCGTTTTTTCTTTCTATATTATCCGTGCTCAAGCTCTTACAGTGCCTTCATCGAAAATTGCCATAGCAGTATTTTTATTTCGCATATTTTCCTTTCAGATTGTCTTTTATGGTTTAGCAGCAATTTGTACAGCAATACTTAATTCTTACCGGCGCTTCGCTGTCCCCGCATTTGCCCCCATCATTAATAACATAGTGGTAATAATAACAGCATTAATTTTTTCGCAAGTATATAAATACAATCCTGCTGCTGCATTGTATATATTAGCCATTGGAACCACATTGGGAGTAATATCTCTTTTTGTAATGCAAATTCCTTCGATAATAAAAGTCTGGGTTGGCTACAAGCTCAGTTTTAATTTTAGACACCCCGCTATTAAGCGTTTATTGATTTTATCTGTGCCTCTATTCATATATGTGGGGACAAATGTTTTTCAAATGTTTTTCGAAAGTAACTTAGTTATCCCGGTTAGAGGCGGCAAGACTGCTTTTACCTGGGCTTGGCCGTTTTTTCAGCTACCATTTGGTATCTTTGCAGTAAGCATAATCACCGCCCTTTTCCCTGATATCAGCGAGCACGCATCGACAAACAATAACAAAGAATTACAACGAGACGTATCGCTTGGTATACGAATAACCGCCTTGATAATGGTTCCCTCTGCAATACTTCTTACATTCTTAAGTTATCCGATTTGCGAATTGGTACTTAAATGGTATCGCTTCAGTGAGGCCAGTACGGTGCTTACTGCAGGTGCCCTGTCTTATTTTGCTGTCGGCTTATTTTCTTTTGCTATATTTATGTACCTGCTTAAGGTGTTTTACGCTCTACAAGACACTGTTACCCCAACCATTGTCAATTTGATATCAACAGCCATCACTTTAGCTTTTGACTTAATAATAGTCAGGTACTTAGAAGTAAGTGGCATCGCCTTAGGAAGAAGCATAGGATTTAGTATTAGCGCTATTGTTCTTTTTCTGCTTTTGAAGAAACGAATCGGGGCAATACAAACCAGAGCTATTCTGGTTTCGCTTACTAAATTCCTTGTCGCCGGTAGCTTTATGGGTTTGGTTGCATACTTTAGTTTACAATCAGTCTTAGTGTATTTTCCACCTTCTACTATTATTAATAAAATAATAGATCTTTTTTTACCGGCAATACTTTCTGTTAGCATCTACATATTAGCTATATATATTCTTAAGACAAAAGAAATAAAAGTTGTCACTAGAGCTGTTAGGACTAGATTCTAAAAGGAGGATAAATTAAAGCTATTAATATAATTACAACCGTATTAAAGTTTGTTATTCTATTCCTTGTAATAGGAATATTAATCAATGATGTTTTCGCTTATTTCTATGTAAAAAATCAAGTTAAGCAAATAGCCGATGAAGAGGCACAAATTTTAGCCCAACATTATCAGGAAACAGGTTCAAGCCAGCTTGCTGTTTATTTTGTAAAACAGCTGGCAGATAAAAAATCGGTAAAACTTGAAAGCTATAAAATTGCTAAAAGTTGGGTATCTGTAACTGTAAGCCAGTTGGTAAGCAAAACAGTGGTGTTAGAGCGGATAAAGCTACTTAAAAAAATTACTAAGATTAAAGCAACAAGCAGCGCACCGCTTAATGTAAAATAAATAAGGAGAAAAATATGTCTAAGCTAGTTGATTTATCAGATCAAAATTTCAATGACGAAGTCATCAAATCAGATGCCCCTGTTCTGGTGGATTTTTACGCCAGTTGGTGCCAGCCATGCCAGAGCATGAAACCTATTATTGAGGAACTAGCCGCTTCAGTAGATAGCATAAAAATCGGCCAGTTAAATGTAGACGACAATCCTAATACTGCCGAGAAATACCAAGTAATGAGCATTCCTACTTTTATTATGTTTGTTGATGGAAAAGCAGAAAAAGTAGTTATGGGCTCGATGAATAAAGAAAAAATTAAAGAAAATTTCAATAAGTGGCTAGTCTAATTCACTCCCTTTGAATCTTAGAACTTAAGTTAAAAGCTGCCTAGAAGTTAAAGCTTTCCTGTGTTGCTACCGATAATAAATAAGGATTAATAAATCAATTGACAGCAAGATAAGGCTGTAATTGGGAGAGCTGTGAAACTAGGCACGCCGTTAAAATTTGCATTGTTTTGTCTGGCGGTATCAATAGCTATTTTCTTTTTAGTCGGCTACTTTGTGTCTTTGCGCATAACAAGAGACGTAATCGACCAGACCGCCGAAGTAACCGCTATGACAGCTAGAATTAATGTTGCCCATTATTTAACCAAAGAAGACGTCGTCAAACCATTTTCTAAGCAAAGCAAAGTTTATAAAACAATAGATCATTTAATAAAAACCAATCTTTTAGAACCCGACTATACAAGGGTTAAGATATGGAATTCTAAAGGCCAGATTATTTATAGCGATAAAGAAGAATTAATTGGAAAAACCTACCCCTTAAGGAATAGCCAATATCAAGCTTTCCAGGGAAAACCATTTGCTGAAATCTCTACCTTAGAAGAAAATGAAAACTATATTGAAAAACAAGAACATAATACAGATCTAATTGAAATATATGTTCCATTAATGATTGACGGAAAAATTATGGCAATATATGAAACATATTCTCCGATAGAAAAAATCCAAAGCAAGATCTATGACGCCAATGTTGCTGCTTGGAAAATCGTTGCCTTGGCAATTACCCTTATGTACATCTGTTTAGTGTGGTCTTTCTGGCGGGCCAACAGAAGATTCGAACACAAAAAGACTCAATTAAAAACTTTAGCTAACAAGTATAAACTAAACGTTGCTGACTTAGAAGAAAGTTATCTTGATACCATGAAAGGGCTTTCAGCGGCTGTTGATGCCAAAGACAAATACACATCCGGCCATACTTTAAGAGTTGCCTATTACTCTAAAAAAATCGGGAAGGCTTTAGGGATGTCAGACCATATCGCTACTAATCTAGAAAAAGCTGCCTTATTTCATGACTTAGGTAAAATCGGGATTAGCGAATCCATCCTAAATAAACCGGGAAAGTTAACTGTAGAAGAATATGAGGAAATAAAAAAACACTCCCGGATAGGAGAGCAAATAATCGGCTCAATTCATTTCTTGGGAGCTATCCTGGACGTTGTGCGTCATCATCATGAACACTATGACGGCTCAGGTTACCCAGACGGCTTAGTCGGAAAAGAAATTCCAATTGAATCGAGAATAATTGGCGTAGCTGATGCTTTTGATGCTATGACAACCGACCGCCCTCACCGCCAAGCCATGCCGGTTAGAAAAGCTATTTCTGAACTTAAACGAAACCGCTATAGCCAATTTGATCCGGTAGTTGTAGATGTTTTTGTTGAATTAATCGGTCAACTTGATATCCGTCAAGTAGCTAAGAAAAACATCCCCCTTGAAAGACTTGCTAATTACAAAAGCAAAAAGTCAGCTTCATAGGAGCCCACTGCCAGATTCGAACTGGCGACCTGCTCATTACGAGTGAGCCGCTCTACCAACTGAGCTAAGCGGGCCTAAGAGGCATAAGGGCAGTACAGGCCTAAAGGCCAAAGTTAATGCAACTACTTCCCATTATCACTTTTGGCCTCTGACGCCTTTGGTGCCTTTACAGCCTCTACCTCACTTACTGGTACGTCGTATCTAAACCCTTCGGCAATCTCAACTACTACCGACTCTCTGGGCACATTGTAGTCAACAACTACCCCTTCACCATGAACAGTTTTTACCCTAGAGCCTTTCTTGGGAGCTAACTTATTAAAGCGCTTGTATTCATCATACTCATACCTCAAGCAACACATTAGACGCCCGCAAGCCCCGGATATCTTAAAGGGATTAAGGGGAAGATTTTGCGCTTTGGCTGCTTTTACAGAGACCGGTTCGAAATTTTTAAGAAATGTAGTACAGCATAAATGGCGCCCGCATGAGCCAAGACCGCCAATCATTTTGGCCTCGTCACGAACTCCGATTTGTTTTAGCTCAATCCTTGTTTTAAAAGTGCCAGCTAGATCTTTTACCAAATCCCTGAAGTCGACACGTCCGTCAGCGGAGAAATAAAAGATGATTTTGCTGCCATCAAATACATACTCTACGTCAACTAATTTCATCTCTAAACCGTGTTTTTCAATTTTTTGCTCAGTTGTCTTATGGGCTTCTTTTTCTTTTTTCTTATTCTCTTCATGTTGAGCTATGTCTTCTTTGGTTGCTTTGCGAACAATTGTTTTAATGGGAGTTACTGCTTCTTCTTCAGGCATATTTTCAGCAGGCAGTACTACTTCTCCATATTCTGTGCCCTGTGAAGTGTTAACAATGACAGTGTCTCCCTGCTTTAATTGGACACCATCTGGATCGAAATAATATATTTTTCCTGCTTCTTTGAAACTAATTCCTATTACCGTTGGCAAAATTATCTCCCTATTTTAATTTAAGTTCATTAACAAATTTTCCATTACTAAATGGGTATTTACGTTTAGTCTAATCAGTTTTTGAGCCGATTGGATGTCTTCGATAGACTTTACCTTGTCCAAGCCATCAACATTTTGGCAGCTTTTTTGGATTTCGTCAAAATAATCGAGGTTTATTAATAAATCACTTGATTTACTTTCAGAATAAACAAGCAAATCACGATACCAACTGGCCAGGTAATCAAGAGCTTCCTCGTATGCTTTTGCGCTTTGCTTTGCTGCTTGCCTCTTTTCTTTTTGTTTAATCACTTTTTTAAGATGACTTAAATGAGAGCGATCCACAGCAAATTGCTGACTTATTATTTCGTTATCTATATTATTTTCCAAGGATTCGTTTGCTGATTTCTTACACAATTCCATCATTTCGTTTACAAAATCATTTGGCTGAGCAAGTTTTCTCCCGCTTGAGTAATCAAGTACTAAACCTCTTAGCTTTAAATGCCATGGATTTGAAGCCATTTGTGTTGCGCTTGCTAGCACCCCTCCGCAAAGGCGGCAAATTTGCTCAATTTCATCCTTAGTTAAAGAAAACTTTTGGTTAAGCACTTCTTTGATTAGGTTACTTTTTATTGTATTGAACTTAACTAGCCTGCACCTAGACAAAATAGTTGGAATAACTGCATCAACATTGCTGGTAATGAGGATAAAAACATTGTGTCCCGGAGGCTCTTCCAGGGTTTTTAATAATGCATTAGCCGCTGGTTCGGTAAGACAATCAGCTTCATCTAAGATAATCACCCGGGTTTTAGCTTCCATGGGCACCATTGATGCTAAACGGGTAATTTCTCTTACTTCATCAATGGTTACAAAATTGCCTTCAGGAGTATAAATAGAGCAATCCGGATGAATCTCTTTTTCAATTCGCTGGCAACAATTGCAAGTATCGCCCCCGTTGGGACAAATAATAGCTTTGGCAAATGATTTAGCCATCATCTTTTTGCCAATTCCATCCGGGCCAAAGAAAAGATAGGCATGAGTTATAGTTTTTAGCGAAATATCCTTCTTTAACTTGGATAATGCTTGATCCTGGCCGACTATTGACTTAAAAATCATGATTACTATGCTACTTCGATTTTAGACAGGAGGGTATCGACTTTCTGTGTTATCTGGTGATGGATGTCTGTGGATTCTTGATTGGCGTTAACAATAAAATACCGGTTGCTATACTGCTTAGCCAACTCTGTATATCCATGCTCTACTCTTTGGTGGAAACTTAAATCTTCTTGCTCAATTCTGTCTGCCTGGGTAGTTGTAGCTCTTTTTAAACCCTCCTCAACATCTATATCTAATAATATTGTCAAATTAGGCTTTATAGCTTCTGTAGCCCACTTATTGAACTCAAGTACAACATCTAGGGGCAATCCACGGCCATAGCATTGATATGCAAGAGAAGAATCAATAAATCTGTCACAAATAACAATTTTGCCTTCATTTAAGGCGGGCATAATTGTTTTTGAAACTAATTGAGCCCTGCTTGCAGCATACAATAGAGCTTCAACCCGGTAATCTAAATCCGAATTATCCGGATCTAGTAATATATCGCGTATTTCGTCTCCAATATAGGTGCCACCTGGCTCTCTAGTGCAAACTACCTGCCAACCAACTTGCACTAAATGATCTTTTAGAAGTTGCATCTGTGTGCTTTTTCCGGCACCTTCTAATCCTTCTAGTGTTATAAAAAAACCTTTCTTCAATGCTTAACTCCGCTCAAAAATATCTTTTCCATTACAATCTATGGCTACAATTGCTGGAAACTTTTCTACTTTAATAAGATAAACTGCTTCTGGTCCTAAATCCTGGTAGGCTATAATCTTAACCTTTTTGATATGCTTAGACAAGAAGGCCGCTGCCCCTCCTACAGTAACCAAATAAATTGCCTTATTTTTTATTAAACTATCTTTTACCTGCTTTCTTCTGGGGCCTTTACCTATCAGTAGCTTTATTCCTTTCTCTAGTAGGGGTTTGGTAAAATCATCCATTCTAGTACTGGTGGTAGGGCCAATTGAGCCAATGATACCGCCCGGTTTAGTTTCAGTGGGAGCAGCATAAAAAATTGCTTGGTTTTCTAAATCAAAGGGTAGTTTGTTATTTAAAGCAAGTTCACAAACTAAGCGCTTATGAGCTTGATCTCTAAAAACCAGTAAATCACCACTAATTTCGACTTGCTGGCCACTTTTGAGTTCACATATGTCACTTGACACAGGCACTTTAATCGATATCAAGAGAAAGCTCCCCCTTGTGATGCTTTACTGAAAAGAAAGCAAAAACAGATGTAAAAATCACCACTAAGCCGCCAAAGATTAAAACCAGCCTTGAGCCCGGTAAAGGATAAGTTAGTGAAGCTAATTGTATAGTTCTGGTATTTCCAAATGCCTTAGTTAAAGCCGCTGCGATAACCGCCGATATTAAAACAGCCAGCCTAAGATCAGCTTCCAGGGTGGTAATTAAGCGGCCTCTAATAACATCAGCTACGTATTCGTGCAGCATAGTATAGGTAGAAACATAGAGCATTCCCAAACCAAAGCCTGAGGAAAAACCTAAGATAATTGCTACTAAATAATTGGAGCTTAAAGCAAACGCGCTCAAAGCTAGCCCTAAAAATAACATTGAGGCCGAAAAAATATTTTCCTTGGTTGTAAAACGACTGATTTTGCCTACTAATATTGCCCCGGTAAAAAGCCCGAAAGCCAATGTGGTCAGCAATGGCAGCACATCTTGTTCGCCACCTAGAACGCGCTTACTAAAATCGGTACCTACCGCTAAAATTGTACCTAATCCAAAAACAGATACTCCGGCACTAATTATTATAGAGCGAATTTTTGGATATTTCTTTAGAAAATCAAACGTGTCGGTAATATCGCCAAGAATTGAATGATAACTTTGTTTTCCCAAACGCTTAGGTTTTGGTAAAACAACAAATAATAAAATAATAGCTGAGGTAAAAAAAGTAAGACCGTCGATAAAAACAGCGGTATATGAACCAAGGAAATCCTTAAAAATTGGAACGAAAGCCCAAATTTTGTTGACCACTAACACAACTGTTGCTCCGAAAGCCAGACCAAATAACATAGTCATTTGGTTGATAGTAAATGAAAGTGAATTTGCCGTTAAAATTAGTTCTTTATCAACCATGTTAGGAATAGATGCATCTTTTGCCGGCACGTAAAATAATGTAAATAATTCCACTAAAAAGATTATTAACAAGACAAGCCAGATATTGTTAAGCATTAACAAAAAAGCTAAGGCAAAAATTAGCAACCCTCTGATAATATCGCATAAAATCATCCCTTTTTTGCGGTCTACTCTATCGACTAAAGCTCCGATTAACGGACTAAATATTAGCGCAGGTAATAGCTTTGCTACCAGGACACCGGCTGCAGCAAATGTTCCTGCTTCTCTTTGGGCAAAAGCCAACAGGATGCCGATAACGAGCCAATCGCCCATATTTGATATTCCTTGAGCAAGGAGTAAAAGCCGGAAATTTTTGTTTCCTGCCAAACGCTTATAAGCTAGCCGTGTTCTCATCTCAATACAGCCTCCGCTGTCCTGACTGCGTGGCAGCAAATATTAATAGCAACCGGCATAGTAGCCATATGGCAAGGTTTTTGATTAATAAATACATCCATAGCGGTAGCACGCCCTCCTAGGCCCCCAGGGCCAATACCTAACTTATTAATTTTATCTAATAAATCAAGCTCCATTTGGGCAATTTTTGGATTGTCGTTTCTTTCTCCAATCTTTCGAAACAGTAACTTCTTACTTGCTTGTCCTGCTTTGTCGAAACTTCCGCCAACTGCTACTGCTATCAAAAGGGGCGGGCAAGACCTAGCTCCTTTTTGTTTAACCAGCTCAAGAACTGCTTCCTCTACCCCTTTTGTTCCAACAGTAGGATTCAGCATTACAAGATTCGATGCATTATCAGAGCCAGCTCCCTTAATCAATATAGAAACTTTAACTTCACTGCCCGAAACAATCTCAAAATTAATTAAACCTGGTGTGTTATCACCAGTATTTTCTCTTTTAAACAACGGATCAGATACTATCGACTGGCGAAAATACCCTTCTTTATATGCTAGTTTTACTCCTTCATCAACTGCTTTTTGTAGATCATCTATTAAAGCTACCTTTGCACCCCACTCAAAAAATACAGTTACATATCCTGTATCTTGGCAAAAAGGTTTTTGTTCATCTGCAGCAATTTCGGCATTTTTGATTAGGACATCAAGAGCAAAACAAGCATTGTCTTGGGTTTCTATTTCTTTTGCTTGCTTAAGAAAAGCAGTAACATCTTTACGTACATTTATGTTTGCCTGCAAACAAAGCTCTTTGACTGCTTGGGTTATGGTTTCTTTGGTAATCAAAGCTTAAGGTCTCCAAGTGCTTTTTTTATAGACCCTATTGAGTTATCAAAATCGGCTTTTTCATCATCAGTTAGCTCTATTTCAATTATTCTCTCTACACCATTTTTGCCAATGACTACCGGCACCCCAGCATACACATCACTAAACCCAAACTCACCGTTTAGGTAAGCACATGCCGGCATCTGCTCTTTTGTATCCTTAATCACTGCTTCAGCCATTTTTGCAGCCGCAGCTCCCGGAGCAAAATATGCACTGCCTGTTTTAAGCAATCCCACAATTTCTGCTCCGGCTTTTTTGGTCCTGTCTTTTACTGTCTCTAAATCGCTTTTACCTAGCTTATCAATTGCATTTTGGCCATCAATTTTTGTTAGCCTATCCAAAACCACCATATCATCGGCATGGGATCCTATAATTAGCGCTTCAACTTGGTTTGGCATCACAGAAACTTTATCAGAGACAAAATAGCGGTACCTGGCAGTATCTAAGACTCCGGCCATGCCAAAAACCCGGTTGGGCTCAAAGCCGCTAACCTTATAGGCCAGGTAAGTCATGATATCTAAAGGGTTGGTAACTAAGATAATTTTTGAATCTGGAGCATTATTTTTAGTCTGCATTACAACTTCGTTAATAATAGAAGCATTTTTTTCTAGCAAATCCTGGCGGCTCATACCTGGTTTTCTAGCTAACCCGGCAGTAATAACTACTACCTTTGAGTTCTTTAGAAACGAATAATCAGAAGTGCCGGTTATTTGGCCGGCAAACCCAAGAATTGGCTTGGATTGCATCATATCAATGGCTTTGCCTTCTGCTAATCCTTTAACTACATCTAGTAGGATAATTTCTTCAATATTCTTTAAGGCTAGCACAAATGCACAGGTAGCTCCTACATTGCCAGCGCCAATTACACTTACTTTACTCATAATTAGTTATTTTAGCAGAAAAAGACTACTCTTTTTTTTCTTGCTTGGTTGGACAATTAGGGTCTAGACATAATACCCAGGGTCGGTAACCTTTAGTGATTACCTTGATTTTTGGAGAATTACAATGCTCGCATTTCTCCCCTAAGCTTATAACCTCTCCCTTTTGAGGAAGTGGAAAGGAAGTACTGCAGTCAGGGTATCCGGTGCAGCCAACGAAACGTTTTTTGCTCTTTTTAGCCCTGATAACCCTAAGTGGCTGCCCGCAATTAGGACAAGCGCCTAGAATTTTATCTACTCTAATGCCTTCGCGGATATCTTTAGAAAGCTCTTCTTTTTGTTTTTCTAAAGAAATCATTACCTCGGCCAACATTTGACGGGAACGTTCCACCACTTTTTCTTTTTTTTCATTGCCAGATGCTACTGCATCCATTTCTTTTTCCAGTTCAGCAGTCATATCAGCTGTAGTTACTTTGTTGGCATGCTTTGATAGGGCGTCGCAGACAGCTAGTCCAAGTTCTGTTGGAACAATTGGATCGCTATGTATGTATGAACGATCGTAGAGGCTTTGGATAATAGAATGCCTGGTAGCTTTAGTTCCTAGACCTAATTCCTCCATCGTCTGCACCAGCTTAGCTTGGCTGTATCTGGCTGGAGGTTGGGTTTCTTTTTCTTCAAACAAAGACTCCACCAAAACAACCGTATCGCCTTCAACTAAAGCCGGTATCTCTTCGTCTTTTTTTCGTCCGTAGTGGTAAACATTAAGAAAGCCTTCTTTGAGTATTGTGCGTCCTCTGATATAGAAAGATTCACCACCACAATCAATATCGGCTCTGGTAGTCTCACTTAATGAGGCTTCCGATAAAGTAGCTAAGAAACGCCTCGTGATAAGTTCGTATATCCTGGCAGCAGGCCCCTCTAAACCGCTGGGACGGGCTCCGGTAGGATATATCGGCGGATGATCGGTTGACTGCTTTTTACCCCTAGTGGGTTTAATTTCTTTTTTAGCCAATAACCCTTGTGCTGCCTTAGTAAAATCGGTATTGCCGGCTAAATCGTTAAGAATGCCTCGAAAATCCAGAGTAGCCGGATAAACAGTATTGTCCACCCGGGGATAACTGGTCAGTCCCTTCATATACAAATTTTCCGCCAAGTTCATAGCTCTTGCCGGACTAATGCCAATACCAGCTGCCGCACTTAAAAAAGCCGTTGTATTAAAAGGTGCCGGAGGTTGGGTTGTCTTCTGTGTTTTGCTAATTTTGGTTACTTTTCCTTCTCCTGTAAGCTTTGCTAAGACTTTTGCCGCTTCTTCTTTATCGAAAAACTTTTCAGTTTTATGATTTGCTATAAACTCTTCCCCGTCTTTACTAAACTTTGCCGCAATCACCCAAAAAGGCTCTTTTACAAACTTATTTCTCTTATTTTCCTTAGCCGCTATCAAAGCCAGTGTAGGAGTTTGTACCCTGCCCACAGATAAAAATTGCTTTCCAAGCCTAGTCGTTGCTAAAGATAAAAAACGAGTTAGTGTAGCCCCCCAAATTAAATCGATATCCTGGCGGGCTTCTCCTGCTTGAGCTAAATCAAAATAGATATCCTCTAAACTAGAAAATGATTGGGTTATCTCCTCTTTGGTAAGAGAGGAAAAACGGGCTCTTTTGGCTTTAATATCAGGTTTGCTCTGTTTGATAAGATTTAAGGCATCAACACCTATTAGCTCGCCTTCACGGTCGAAGTCACAGGCAATTACGGCCTCATCTGCTGATTTTCCTTCTTTTTGTATCGTCTTAACTAGCGTTTTAATAATCGGGGTTTTGACTATTTCTGCATCTATTAATTTAGATGGCTCCACTTTTTGCCAATTGTCGTATTGAGCCGGAAAATCTACTTTTAAGATATGGCCTTTTAACCCCATTACCCGGTAATCTGTTCCGTCTTTTTTAAAAGAATAAACCGGGACATTATTTACTTTTTCAGTTTCGAAACTGTCATTGGATAAAATGGAGGCTATTCTTTTAGCAGTTATATTTTTCTCAGATACTATTAAATTATTACTCATATTTACGGTCATTTATTAACTAAGGGTGACAAAGTCTTACTAAACTTAGACGAAATACTACAAAGTAGTCAATAGTTATTTTAGCAACTTAATTACTTCCTCATCAGTGGTCTGGTCAAATACTTTGTAAAACTGACCGACAGCGTAGAACTCAGAAGGAGCCTCTAGCACAACTACTTCGTCAGCAACGTTTGCAATTTTGTTGATAGTAGTTGTTGGAGCAACCGGCACCGCTAGAATAATTTTTTTGGGATTAGCTTGCCTTACCGCCTTAACAGCAGATAACGCCGTTGAGCCGGTAGCTATGCCGTCATCTACTATTATCACTAGCCGGCCTTCTAGCTTAACCGGCGTCCTTGTTTGTAAATAGCGCTTTTTTCGACGCTTAATTTCTTCTAACTGCCTGCTAATCTCATCATCTAAATATTGCTTATCAACATTAAGAGTATCAATCACGGACTCGTTTAAAACCATCTGGTCTTTTGAAGCAACAGAGCCAAGCGCTAACTCCGGATTAAAAGGAGCACCAATTTTTCTAAGGATTAATAAATCAAGGGGGGCTTTGAGATGTTTTGCTACCTCTTTAGCCACCACTACCCCGCCACGGGGAATAGCTAGGATAACTGGTTTTTCATCTTTGAACTTATTAAGGACGCCTGCCAGCTTTTTACCGGCATCAACCCGGTCATAGAACATAGTGCCTCGTGTCTCGTGCCTGGTGCCTAAAGCTTCCTGAGCAATACAGGCACAAATTTCTTATTCTTTTCTGCCCATTCATCGATTACTTTTACCACATACAATGAAAATGCAAAAAAGATAGCTGCTACGCCCACCCCTACCTTTTCGCTAGGAGATTTATAAATAACTGAGGATATTAAGAAGCCAACGAAATAGCCGATAATCATAAAAAGCACCGGCATAACAAATATTAAAAAAGTTGCTATTACCTCGTGTTTTTGGGCAATTTCTATATATACTCTATCGCCTTCTGCAACACCCAAGGTATTTTCTACTTCACAAGTCATCAGCTTATCGGCGCCACCGAACGCATTACAAGCCCCGCAACTTTTACAAGCATCTGTCTTGGATAGTGCCACCGTAGCTTTATTGTCATTTACTTTGATTACTTTGCCTTGTTCCATTATTCCCTAAGCTTGCTTCTGGCCTTCTCGACCTTGGCTTGGGTTTCGTCGATAAAAGAGTGCTCGCGGTCGTAGAGTACTTGGCCGCCGCACATGGTAAAGACAACATTGGCCTGGTTGGCCCCATAAACAATAGCTGAGTAAGGATCCCGTGTTGGGATCTGATAAGAACGGCTCAAATCAATGGCAATAATATCTGCTTGTTTTTGTGGCTCTAGCGAGCCAATTTCACTCTCTAACCCAAGGACTTCTGCTCCGCCTATGGTGGCCATTTTAATAAACTCCTCGGCAGAAAACCCTTCAGAAGTATGGTTTAAGCCCCTTTGCAAATAAAGCCCTACTCTCATTTCTTCAAATAAATCTACGGTGTTATTACTTGCCGGACTATCTGAACCCAGTCCGATTTTAAGTTTTCTCTGAGCCAATCCCTTAAGGGGAGCAATACCCATCCCTAGCTTAGCGCTAACCCTTGGGCAATGCACTACTTTAACGTTATATTTAGCCAAAATATCTAAATCCATGGCGTTTACATGCACACAATGAACAGCTATAACATTGCCCTCAAAACCGTCCCATTGTTCCAGATACTTTACAGGAGATGCCCCTGTTGGCTGCCAAAGCACATCATCAAAGCCGGCAATTTTTTTAAACTTTGTAGCCAGGGGTCCGGATGCATATTTTACAAACTCATATTCATCTTTGGTGCCGGCCACATGAGTGCTAAGCAGTAAGTTATTTTCCCTAGCATACTCATTAACTGCTTTATATAAAGGTGGTGATACAGTGTATGTTGAGTAAGGAGAGATGCCAATATTTAGCTTTGTTCCGCTAACTTTGCTCTGCCAGTCACCAACTCGCTTTTTGGTCTTAGACATAATTTTACTAACATCAGCAGGATTTAAACCCGTAACCTCGGCAAAAATAAAACCTCGTAAACCATATTTTTTTGCAGAATTAAGACTATACCCCTCGGTGCTGGTATCAGCAATAGTAGTTATCCCAGATTTTACCGCCTCCATAGCTCCGATATCAGCTGAGGCTTGCCAGTCTTCATCACTTAATTTCTTAGCTTTATTAGCTAACTGGATTTTCCAATAGGAAAATGGGAGATCGTCGACAATTCCCCGGAAAACACTGAACTCAAGATGAGTATGGGCATCAATAAAACCCGGCATTATAGCAGCTAGACCGAAGTCTTTTACCTCAGCTTCAGGATACTTATCAGTTAATGCCTCGAGTTTTCCGACATCACATATTTTATTTTCTTTAACTGCTACCGCCCCATCTTCGACAGGAGAGCCGGTTACCGGCAGCACCCATTTAGCAGCATATATCATTACATATTCCTTTCAATTACTAAATTTGCCAATCGCGTTAGCTCATCCTTTATATTACCAGTCTTTAATATATTTAATGAAGCAATAGCTTTGCCGATATAATCCTTAGCCTGGCTTCTACTTTTCTTAATTGCTTTTGTTTGCTTAACCAAGACGACCGCTTCTAATATTTCTTCATCAGAATTATCACGATTTTGTACTGCATTGACTAGGACACTTTTTTCGCTCAGCTCATCAAGAGCTAAAAATATTGGCAGCGTCATCATACCATCTCTTATATCTGAAGCCACCGCTTTACCCATTGTTCTTTCGTCTCCAATAAAATCCAGTATGTCATCGAAAACCTGAAAAGCCAGGCCAAGATTATGTCCATAATCGCCTAAAGCTTCGACTTCTGCTTCACCTAAATCTGCACAGTAGGCCCCGATAAGGCAAGCCGCCCGGAATAAACTAGCTGTTTTAAAAGCAATTTTTTTATAATACAAATCGATATTTTGCCTTGCATTATAAGCAGTGTTTCTTTGCAGTATCTCGCCTAAGCTTAATTTGAAAGCAGAAGCAGCTAAAATGCGGTTTAATTTAGGATTATTGCAGCGGCTTAATGTCAAAAAAGCAGAAGAAAAAATAAAATCGCCTGTTTTAAGAGCATAATCATACCCATACTTGGCATAAACGGTAGGTTTTCCCCGTCTTGTTTTTGAATAGTCTAGAACATCATCGTGGATTAATGAAGCACTATGCAACAGCTCTAAGGAAGCAGCTGCCGGTATAAGCTGCTGCTCGTTTTGGTGATGGCCGCAAATAATAGTTAATGCCGGTCTTACTTTTTTGCCACCAGATGAAAGAGTATCCAGGCAACCTTGCTTAACCGTTTTGGAGTTAGACAGTATATTTTTTAGCTCATCATCTACTTTTACCATGAGCTTTTTAGTGTTTTTAGAAAGGGTTGATTTTGCAGAAGTATTTAATGACATAGCTTTCCTAACGCAACTGCGCTGTCGAGTAAATACTGATAACGCTTATGGCCGTCTTGACCATTTGCAATGCCTTCTTTAATAGCATTTGCCAATATCCGCGTTGCTTCCACATCGTCTTGCTCACTTGATAAGCTAATTCCTTTGGCATAAGAATAATCCCCTAGTATAATAGCTAACCCGGGATCTTCTATGCTCGAAGTATGATACCTAAGAGCTAAGTTAAAAAACTCTAAGGCTAAACATAAGCTTTTTAGTTTAGAAAAATCATATTCTCTGTCAATAGCAGTACTGAGCAGTAGGCGTGAAAGAGCAAAATCCGGTTCAAGAAGCTCTTCATGGTAATTTTGTTTCAGCTCATCGCTTAACTTGTCGAACTCAGCCTTAATAATTAGTAAATCAGACTCTGTATCTCTTGGATAATTCTGCGCAAACATGTGGACAATAATAGCACGTTCTTGCCTTTTTAGCTCAAGGAAGCTAAAATATACTCTGGTCTGGGGACTAACATTTCTATGCATTCCAAAAGCTAGGAGAAATTAATAAATGACTTTGCAGAATTTTGATTTAAAAGCAAAAGGTAAACAAATAAGTATTGACGATACGACTCTTAGAGACGGCGAACAGACTGCCGGTGTAGTTTTCGCTAACCGCGAAAAGATTAGAATAGCCAAACTGCTAGACGAAGTTGGCGTCGACCAAATCGAAGTCGGAATCCCTGCCATGCGCGGGGACGAAAAAGAAACTATCAAAAAGATAGCCAAGCTGGATTTAAATGCCAGCATACTCGCTTGGAATAGAACAGTGTTATCTGACATCCGCCATTCGCTTGACTGCGGAGTTAATGCCGTTGCCCTGTCAATTTCAGCGTCAGATATTCATATCGACCATAAACTAAAAAAAAGCCGGTCATGGGTATTAGAGAGCATCAAGGAAAGCGTTAGTTTTGCAAAAAGTAAGAACCTTTATGTCTCTGTTAATGCAGAAGACGCCTCCAGAGCCGACCTGGAGTTTTTGGTAAGATTTGCCAAAACTGCTAAAAAAGCCGGTGCCGACCGCTTACGCTTTTGCGATACCTTGGGAATATTAGACCCCTTTGAGACATTTAAAGTAATTAAAGCCTTGATTGAGGCTACCGGTATCGAAGTTGAAATGCATACTCATAACGATTTCGGGATGGCAACTGCAAACGCGCTAGCCGGAGCAAAAGCTGGTGCTACCTGGATAAATACTACGGTTAACGGACTTGGTGAGCGTGCCGGTAACGCTGCTTTAGAAGAAGTTGTTATGGCTCTTAAGTTGCTAAGCAAAATTGATTTAGGTTTTAAAACCAAGATGTTTAGAGACTTATCCGAATACGTTGCTAACGCAAGCGCTAGAACAATTCCCGTTTGGAAAGCTATCGTCGGAACAAACGTCTTTGCTCACGAATCTGGTATTCATGCTGATGGGGTACTGAAAAATCCTTTAACCTATGAGTCTTTTTCCCCTGATGAAGTGGGACTGGAGAGACAATTGGTAATCGGAAAACACTCAGGCACTGCTTCCATCGTCTCAAAATTTAAGGAATTCGGCATAGAATTAGAACAAGAAGATGCTCAAGCAGTTCTGGAAGAGGTCCGCTCACACGCCGTAGGTATGAAAAGAGCCTTATTTGATAAAGAGCTGATGTATATTTTTAAAGACTATAATAAGTCAAAGAAGAAAAAGAAATAATGGGCAAAACGATAGCGGAAAAAATATTAAGCAAACATTCTAACAATGATGCTCATGCCGGCGATTTAGTAGTAGCAGACCTAGATTTCGTAATGGGCCAAGACGGCACATCCCCTTTGGCTATCAGGGCATTTGAAGAGATGGGTGCTACTGAGGTATTTAATAAAGAAAAGGTGGTCATGGTAATAGACCATAGCGCCCCTTCCCCGTTAGAGGGTGTTAGTGCCTTACACCATTTAATGCGCGAGTTCGCTAAAGATAAAGGCATTAAGCTATATGATATTGGCTGTGGAGTGTGCCACCAATTGGTTCCTGAGCAAGGACACGTAGCTCCCGGTAATTTAGTTGTAGGAGCCGATTCACATACATGCAGCTACGGCGCCATTAATGTTTTCTCTACCGGGGCCGGCTCAACTGATATAGCTGCCGCTATGGCTTCTGGCAAACTATGGTTTAAAGTCCCCGAGACTATTAAGTATATTCTTAACAACAAACTAGCAAAAGGAGTTTACTCAAAAGACCTCATTTTATACCTAATCGGCAAAATAACCGCAGATGGCGCTACCTATAAAGCAGTTGAGTTTACCGGAGAGACTATCGGGAACTTAAGTATCGACGCCCGTTTTACTATTTCGAATATGGCAATTGAGATGGGAGCTAAAGCTGGGTTAATGGAAGCTGACGACAAGACAATTGAGTGGGTAAAGAAAAGAAATAAAACAGCTTTTGAGCCGGTAAGTCCTGACAGTGATGCTAATTACTTAGAAGTAATAGAGTGCGACTGCTCCAAAATAGAGCCTCAAATAGCCAAACCGCATACCGTTGATAACGTAAGTCCTATTAGTGAACTAGAAGGAACGCCTATTCACCAGGCTTTCATTGGAACATGCACCAATGGACGCCTAGAAGATTTTAAGATTGCCTCACAGATATTAGCAGGCAAGAAAATTAATTCGGACGTAAGATTTATTATTGCTCCCGCTTCCAAAGATATTTTATTGGAAGCCACTAATATGGGATACATGCAGAAATTAATTGAGGCCGGAGCTGCTTTAGTTACCGCTGGTTGTGGCCCCTGTGTAGGAACTCATAACGGTGTTCCCTCAGATGGGGAGAATGTAATATCTACTGCTAACCGTAATTTTAAAGGAAGGATGGGGAACTCTAACGCCTCGATTTACTTAGGCTCTCCGGCTACGGTAGCAGCCTCTGCCCTGACTGGCAAAATCACTGATCCCCGTAATTATCTATAAGTTGCCTCTGGGTCAAAAATTCAACAAGTTGCCGTATATCTTTTCCAAGCCGCGGATTTTTCCCAGCGTGAAAAATACCGCTTAACTATTGTTTAATGCCTTCTACCCCCTACCACCTACTCCCTACTCCCTGCTATACTATTCCAAATGACAATTTCAAAAGAAGTTAGCAATTTAACAGGTTTTCCGAAACTTCCAAAACCACTAATAAAGCTATTTTTAAAAGCCCCTTGGCTGGTACCGGTAAGAATCCGCTGGAAAGTGGCCTCTAAGGGAATAGGTCTTTTGATGACAGCCGTAACCGGTAAAGATGATTCATTATCTATGTCGTGTAAAGAACTTGGCCTCAGACAAGCTAAGGCACTTAAAGATAGCTTACAAGTTGGCAGTAGCCTTAAAGAAGTAATGCAAGTTATACGTTTAGCTAACCGCCTCTTTGGAACAAAACATACTTTTAAGATGATTAACCCTACTACTTCTAGAACCTTAGTAAAAAAATGCGCTTGGGCTGGTAGCGATACTTGGGGACAAAAAGCGTGCGCAACCCTGTCTGCTTATGAAATCGGCTTGGCTGAAGGATTAAATGACAAAGTTAAAATCAGATTTATCACTAAAATGGCTAAAGGGGACTCGGTTTGTCAAGCAGAGTACACCCTAAATCAATAGATTTATGCTACAATCGCTTTTGTTCTATAACCACAAAGTGCGGACAGACATCCAGCCAGATAAGGATGCCCTGTCCCTGATGGAGACCATATGAAATTAAAAGGTAGTGCTCATAAGTTCGCAGATAACGTAAACACCGACTACATTATTAGCGGCAAATATAAGTTTAAAACACTAGACATGAAAGAACTGGCTAAACATGTCATGGAAGATTTAGATCCGGACTTCTATAGCAAAATTAGCCCCGGTGATTTTATTGTCGCCGGTTCCAATTTCGGCTGTGGCTCATCACGTGAGCAAGCCCCATTGGCTATTAAGAATGCTAATATCAGCGCCGTATTAGCTAAATCTTTTGCTAGAATATTTTTTAGAAATGCTATTAATACTGGATTGGCGGTTGTTGAATGTGACACCGACAAGATAAACCCTAACGATAAACTAGAGGTTGACCTTTCTAAAGGCCTAATTAATAACCTCACACAAGGAATAACCATTGAAGCAAAACCCCTGCCTGGTGTAATGCTTAAAATATTAGGTGACGGAGGATTGGCTCCGCACTTTAAAAGATATGGAAGTTTTGGAGGAAAATGAAGCATAGAGTTACTCTAATCCCTGGAGACGGTATCGGACCAGAGCTATCAGCAGCTACCAAATTAGTTGTAGAAGCTACGGGTGTGGATATAGTCTGGGATGAAGTAGCAGCCGGAGAGACAGTTATGGCTAAATATAACACTTCCCTTCCTGACTATGTGCTCGATTCGATAAAAGAAAATAAAGTAGCCATTAAAGGCCCAATCACCACCCCAATAGGCTCCGGATTTAGAAGTGTTAATGTTGCTTTGCGCAAAGAGCTTGGCTTGTATGCTTGTTTGCGACCCTCGGTTAGCATGGAGGGAGTTAAAAGCCGCTATCAAAATATAGACCTAGTAATAGTTAGAGAAAATACCGAAGATCTTTATGCCGGTAATGAACGGATGATAGATGAAGATACCGCTGAAAGCATCAAGGTCATAACAAGAGGTGCTTCCAAAAAAATCGCCAAGTTCGCATTTGACTATGCTAAAACAGAAGGGCGTAGAAAGGTAACCTCTGTCACAAAGGCAAATATTATGAAGTATACCGACGGACTGTTTTATGAGGCTTGCCGCGAAGTAGCTAAGGGTTATCCTACCATTGAATACGATGAGCACTTAATTGATGCCATGTGTATGCAGCTGGTTTTAAAGCCCGGAGACTACGACGTTATGGTTATGCCTAATTTATACGGCGATATTTTGTCAGATTTATGTGCCGGCTTAATTGGCGGACTTGGAGTTGCTCCAGGAGCCAATATTGGTGATGAATACGCAGTTTTTGAACCAGTGCATGGAAGTGCTCCTAAATATGCCGGTCTTAACAAAGCTAACCCCACCGCTATGATTTTATCAGCAGTGCTGATGCTAAAACACTTAGGCGAGAAAGAAGCCGCAGATAAGTTGCATAAAGCAACGGCTGATGTCATTGCTAAAGGCTCTACCGTTACCTACGACTTAGGCGGATCTTCCGGTACTAGTGAATTTGCAAAAGCAATTGCCGCTAAGATGTAGGAAATCCTTTCTTTTCCCAATAGCCTTTTTTGTAATCTGCCACCAACTCAATGACGATTACCCACTTAACGCTTTTATAAGCATATTTCTCGCTAGCAACTAAACGCAAAGGGCCGCCATGCTCTTTTGCAACCGGCTCACTACCAAACTTATAAGCTAACATAACTCCATCTGATAAAGTTTCTTGGAGATTGAGGGGCTCCGCATAGCCACTAGGGGCTTGTATGATAATATAGCTGGGATTTTCTTTGATTTTTACCTTGGATAATAACTCTTTTAGGGGTATTCCTGTCCAAGTTCCGGAAATCGTTTTTCCTTGCAGACAAACCACTTCGGTTTTTAGATTAGTACTTGGCATTTTTTCTATATCATTTATGGATAACTCAAGAGGTTTTTCTACACATCCAACTATCTTTAGCCGCCAATCTTTAGTATCAATATCCGGTATTTCTTCTACTTGATAAGACATACTAATCAGGTATCCTTAATCTTTGATTATGAAACCCTTGTACTTATCCCTTATCCCTTAAAAGCAATGATGTTGCGAGGCTTATTTGCTTCTTAACCTGCTTAGGCGAGGTTCCTCCTAGACTGTTGCGGGCAGCAATGACATTTTTAATGGCAATGGCATCGAATAGTTTTTCATCAAAAACAGAGTTTATCTTTTTGAACTCACTTAATGGCAATTCATGCAAATAAAGACCCTTCTTAACGCATATTTTGACTGCTTGGCCAACAATGCCGTGAGCTTTGCGGAAAGGTATTTTCTTTCCCACCAGGTAATCAGCTAGATCAGTTGCGTTAGCAAAACTTTTTTGCACTGCTTCCAGCATAGAGGTCGTGTTAAGTTTGATTCCGGATAACATCTTTGTCATCACTTCCAAGCTAGCCGATATCGTATCTAAACTATCGAAAACGATTTTTTTATCTTCCTGAAGATCGCGATTATATGTAAGTGGTAACCCTTTTATTATGCCTGATAAAGCTTGATAATTAGCGGCTACTTTAGCACTTTTGCCCCGGATTAGCTCAGCTACATCCGGATTTTGTTTCTGCGGCATAATGCTGCTGCCGGTGGTAAATGCCTCATCTATTTTAATAAATCCAAACCCGGCAGAAGAAAAAATTACCATCTCTTCGCATAAGCGGCTTAGGTGCAGCATTATTAAATTAGCCGCATTTAGAAACACAACTAGGTAGTCCCTGTCAGCTACTGCGTCCATGCTGTTTTCTGATATATTTTTAAACCCAAGCTCTTTGGCTAAAAAATTACGGTCTATATCATATGTGGTTCCAGCCAAGGCTGCTGAGCCCAATATTAATATATCTGCGTGATTATATGCACAATTAAGCCTTTTTTTGTCGCGCTCTAGCATCCAGAAATAAGCCATTATGTAGTGCGAAAAAAGCACCGGCTGGGCAACTTGTAAGTGAGTATAACCAGGCATTACCACATCAATATTTTTTTCTGCCAAATTAACTATTGCTTGCTGCATACCTTTAATCAATTTTTTAAGACCGGTAATTTCTTCTTTTATATAGAGACGCATATCGGTTGCTACTTGGTCATTGCGGCTTCGTCCGGTATGCAGTTTTCCTGCCATAGAACCAATATGGCTTGTTAGGCCCCGCTCGATTGCGCTATGAATATCCTCATCGCTACCAAGAAACTTAAACGTACCGGCTTTAATTTTTTTGCCAATTTCTTTTAAGCCTTTGATTATTTCATTAGCCTCGGCTCTCTTAATTATTTTTTGGCCGGCTAGCATTTTTCCGTAGGCGATTGAGCCGGCAATATCTTGCTTATAAAGCCTAATATCATCAGCTAACGACGAGCTGAATTGCTCAACTAATTTATCTGTTTTTTTATCAAACCGTCCCTGCCATAATTTCATTTGTTTTTCCTCGCCCAAGTTTTAAACGACATCCCAAAAAGCTCAATGAACCCTTCGGCCTTTGCCTGGTCAAAGGTATCGCCTTCTTCATAAGTAGCCAGCCCTAAATCATATAACGAGTATTTAGAGCTCCGTCCTACCACAGTGGCATTTCCTTTGTACAGTTTTAGCCGAACTTCGCCTTCAACATTACATTGCGACTGAACAAAAAAAGCATCCATGGCCTCTTTTAGAGGCGAAAACCATTGACCATTATAGATAAGCTGGGCGTATTTATGCTCTAAGCTTTGTTTAAAATGAAGCATTTCACGCTCTAATACTAGTGCTTCAAGCTCGCGGTGAGCAGCAATTAAAATAGTGGCTGCCGGAGCTTCATATATTTCCCTGGATTTAATTCCTACCAAGCGGTTTTCTACCTGGTCAATACGGCCAATTCCAAAACGGCCGCCGATTTCATTTAGGTTAGCTATAAGTTTATCAAAACTTAATTTATGCTCATCGATACTTATCGGAACCCCGCTCTTAAAACCAATATTTATATATAGATGCTTATCTGGTGCATCTTGCGGATCAACTGTCCAAGCATAAGCCGCTTTGGGAGGCTCAACCCAAGGGTCTTCTAAGATTCCGCACTCAGCACTGCGTCCCCATAAATTCTCATCAATGCTATACGGACTTTTCTTTTTAGCCTCTACTTCAATACCTTTTTCTTTGGCATAATCTATGGCCTGGCTGCGGGTCATTTTGTGTTTACGAACTGGAGCTATAATTTTTATATCCGGAGCAATAGCAGCGGCAGCAAGCTCTATTCTTACTTGGTCGTTGCCTTTTCCGGTGCAGCCATGAGCAATATATTTTGCTTTGCTTTGTTTGGCTTTTTCCGCTAATGCCTTGCCAATTAAAGGCCTGGATAACGCCGTTGCCAGAGGATATTTCCCCTCATAAACAGCATTGGCAATCAACGAAGAAGCTACATAGTTTTCAGCAAAATCTTTTTTAGCCTCTACTATTAGGCTTTCGACTGCCCCTGCTTTTAAAGCTTTCTCTGCTGCTTTTTTTAAGTTACCGGGTTGGCCGACATCGACTAAGAGAGCAATAACATCTACATTGTAATTCTCTTGCAGCCAATTGATGGCAATAGATGTATCCAGACCTCCAGAGTATGCTAAAACCGCTTTATCCTTCATTGTCTCTCCTTTAAGTTATCCAGCCTACCAGCTATTTCTTTAGGGTTAAGGCCTTCTTTTACTACCGCCAGTATTGTATCGTCTCCGGCTACCGTTCCAATGATCTGTGGCCATTTAACATTGTCTAAAGATAATCCAATTGCTTGAGCCGCTCCAGCTTGAGTCTTTATTACCACAATATTACCACTGACTAAAATATCTCCAGCCATTGCCTTAAGCTGGTCTTTTAGCACCTTTTCCTTAGGCAATATATAACTTTGGTCGCTATCTTTTCCAAGCCCAAGCTCAGATACATCCCTGGAAACAGTTGCTTGAGTGACATCAAACCCTTCTTCTTTTAAAGAAATCACTAATTCTTCTTGAGTTTTTATTTTTTTCGATGATATGAGCTCTGCTAAGAACTTAAGCCTTTTCTGTTTATTCATTGCCTTTCTCCAAGCAAGGTCCAAAGTAAGGCTTTTTGAGTATGAAGCCGGTTTTCAGCCTGATCCCAGACTACGCTTTGGGTGCTATCGATTATCTCAGAGGTGATTTCTTCTCCCCTGTGTGCAGGCAAGCAATGCATTATTAATGCATCATCTTTTGCCTTAGATATTAGTTCCTTATTAACCTGATATGGCTTAAATATTTTGATTCGTTTTTGGTGTTCTTCTTCTTGGCCCATTGATGCCCAAACATCAGTATAAATAACATCGGCATCGCTAACTGCCTTTAGGGGATCATCGGTGATAAAAGTTTTTGAATCATCACTTTTTAGTTTCATAGCTGTTTTAACAATTTCCTTGTTAGGCTCATATCCTATAGGGGTAGCAATGCTAATATCGGCCCCAGCTAAAGCAGATGCAATAATCAAAGAATGGCAAACATTGTTGCCATCACCAACATAAGCTATTTTAATTCCCTGCAAGCGGTCTTTTTTCTCTAAGATTGTCATCATGTCAGCTAATGCCTGACATGGGTGATGATCATCTGTTAAAGCATTAATAACCGGCACCTCTGCTACAGAGGCCATCTCTTCTAAATCAGAGTGAGCATAAGTACGAACCACGATAGCGCTAACATAGCGGGACAGAACATGGGCAGTATCTTTAGTAGTTTCTCCCCTACCCAGCTGTAAATCAGTAGCATGTAAATATATGGGATTACCCCCCAGTTCATAGACACCTGCCTCAAAAGAAACCCTGGTGCGGGTAGATGATTTTTTAAAAATCAAAGCCACGCTTTTGCCGTATAAGCTGCCTTCTTCGGAATGCGGCTCTTTTTTTAAGCTAATAGCCTTAGCTAAGAGTTCAAAAAGTTCGTCTTTATTTAATTCTTCTAAAGTTAAAATATTTTTCATTTGAGTATCTCCAGTAAAGCATCGACAACCTTATCAATATCAGCTTGCTCGATTATTAGCGGTGGAAGCATTCGGATGATATTATCCCCAATATTATTAACTAGGATGCCTTCATCCATCATCTTCTTAACAATCTCTTTAGCTATAGGTTTTTTAAGTTCTATTCCAACCATTAGTCCTTTGCCTCTGATGCTAACAGCATAACCCTCAAGCTCTACTAGACGTTTAAATAAATAGTCTCCGCTAACAGCTGCCTTTTCGACAAGTTCTTTCTCTTGCATTACTTCAAGCGTAGCTAAGGCTGACATACAAACTACCGGCCCTCCCCCATAAGTCGTGCCATGATCTCCATAACCAAGGTAAGCTGATATTTCTTCTTTAGCAATAAAAGCCCCAATGGGAAGGCCGTTTCCTAAGGCCTTGGCGACCGTTAAAATATCCGGTTCAATCAGTAAATGCTGGTAAGCAAACATTTTACCGGTGCGGCCAAAACCGGTTTGTATTTCATCTAATATCAAAAGTAAACCCTTGTCTTGGCATAACTCATATACTGCAATTAAGTAATCATTATCACAAGGAATAACGCCGCCTTCTCCCTGGATAGGCTCAAGCATAATAGCACAAGTATTTTCATTAATAGCCTGCTTTAGGGCCTTAATGTCATTTAAGGGGACATGAACAAAACCTGGTGGTAAAGGCTCAAATGCTTTTTGTTTTTCTGGTTGGCCAGTTGCAGCCAGCATTTTAAGGGTACGGCCATGAAAAGAATTAAAAGCGGTAATAATCTCTGGTTTAGTTATCCCTAGTTTCTGCTTAGCATATTTGCGGGCTAGTTTAACCGCCCCTTCATTTGCCTCAGCTCCGCTATTGGCAAAAAAGCATTTGCCTTGCCCAAAGGAGATTTCTACCAGTTTTTTGGCTAAATCTACCTGGGGCTTTGTATAATAGAGATTGCTTGTATGTATTAACTCACCTAATTGTTCGCAGGCTGCCTTAACTACCTTGGGATGACAATGCCCGATACTTGTAACCCCTAGCCCACAGACAAAATCCAGGTACTTTTTGTCTTCTTTATCCCAAAGATATTTGCCCCGACCTCGTACAAACTCTACTGGCCACCGGCCATAAGTCTGGATATGAAATTGCTTCTCTTGCTCAATTATATTTGGCATAAAACCCTAACCACTAACCCCTAACCACCATGGTGCCAACTCCTTCATCAGTAAAAATCTCCAATAATAGTGCATGTTGAATGGTTCCGTTTAATATGTGGCAACGATGAACGCCTGAATCTATGGCTTCTATGCAGCTAAGAAGCTTTGGCAGCATACCACCTTTGAGACGACCGTCATCAATTAATTTCTGGCTTTGTTCTATGTTTAGAACAGATAACAAGCTATCTTTTTCGCCTATTTTGCCGTAGATCCCATCTACATCTGTTAGATAAATCAATTTTTCTGCCTTTATAGCTTCTGCAACCGAAGCTGCTACAGTATCAGCGTTAATGTTGTAAGAATTTCCATCTTGGCCTTGCCCCACCGAGGAGATTACCGGTATTTTTCCTTCCTTAATAGTCTTATTAAGCTTTTCTACATCTACACTTTGAACATCGCCTACAAATCCCAAATCCTTGTCATATTGTTTTTTGTAAGCAACAATAACTTCTCCTGAATAAGCTTGGGCAACATCGCCATGTTTATTAATATTATCTGCTATTCTCTGGCATGCCTGGCCTAAAACTTTGGCTACTATATCCATTGTGGGCTTATCTGTTAGCCGCAAGCCGTCAACAAACTTAGGCTCAATACCTGCGTTTCGCATTGCCAAACTAATCTCAGGCCCGCCACCGTGAACTACTACCGGGTTTAGCCCCACATAGTGCATCAAGGCCAGGTCGTTAACTATCGATTGTTTTAGTTTTTCTAAAACCATCGCTTTACCGCCATATTTGATAACAACCGTCTTGCCTTTATATTCCTTAATATAAGGCAAGGCTTGCATCAATATTTTGGCTTTAGCTATTGCGTTCTCCATACTTTATGACTCCCTACTCACCACTCACTACTTACGACTTACGGTTTTTATGTATGATACTCCGCATTTATTTTTACATAGTCATAGCTTAAATCGGCTGTCCAAACAGTTGTTTCGGCTTTTTTAAGCTTCAGGTCAATAGTCATTTTAAGCTCATCTCTTTTCATATACTCTTTCAGTTCTTTGCTTGCGAACTTAACCGGCAGCCCGTTTTTTACCAGCTCAATTTCGCCTAGGCTAAGACCTAATTTAAGAGGATCGATATCTACTCCACTGTAGCCAATTGCAGCTACAATGCGTCCCCAGTTAGCATCCTGACCAAAGAACGCCGTTTTTATTAAAAGTGAATTAGCGATAGATTTAGCAATAGCCTTTGCATCTTCTTCGGTTTGAGCCCCTTTAACCTTGACGGTAATAAACTTAGTAGCTCCTTCGGCATCCTTTACAATTTTTTTAGCTAAGGCTGAACATACTTTTAAAACCGCCTTGTATACCAGCTCTTCATTCTTATCATCAATACTGACTTTATGATTTCCGGCGGTACCGTTAGCTAATAAAACACACATGTCGTTGGTAGAGGTATCGCCGTCGACGGTAATCGAATTAAAAGTAAGATTGGCTGCCCTCTCTATCACCTTGCGCAGCAGCTTCCGATTAGCCCGCAGGTCGGTAACAATAAAAGCCAGCATAGTCGCCTGCCTGCCGGCAGGCACGGCGGTAGGCATCTCTTGGGGAACATGCATATCGGGGGCAATCATGCCGCTGCCTTTAGCAATGCCGGATACCGTAATCAATTGGTTATCAATCTCAAACTGAACCGAGGCTTCTTTTGGAACCGTGTCTGTAGTCATGATAGCCTCAGCCACTTCGTATCCCTTATTAACCCCTAAACTATGAACAGCTTCATTTATGGCTGGTTCAATTTTGGCAATCGGCAGTTTTTCCCCAATTATGCCGGTTGAAGCTACCATAACACTTTTTTCTTCGATTCCTAATTTTTTAGCAGTAACTGAGGCCATTTTATAGGCATCAGCCAGACCTTTTTTACCGGTAGCCGAGTTGGCGTTTCCGCTGTTAACGATAATAGCTTGAGGCATCGAAGCCATTTGATGCTCTATCGAAACCTTAATTGGGGCTGCTGCCATTTTGTTTGTTGTATAAACTGCAGCCGACTTGGCAGGCATCTCTGAGTAAATAAGGCCTAAGTCTTTGCCTTTACTCTTAATGCCGGACTCAACTCCGGCAAACTTAAATCCTTTTGGCGGTATAAAACGATCAAAGTACTCCAATTTTTTCCTCCCTTATCCCTTAACACTTATCCCTCATCCCTGAAGCACTAAGGGTACACCCCTAGTGCTTCTAGTCCTTCCCATTCATTTAAACCAAACATAATGTTCATGTTCTGTATTGCCTGGCCGGCAGCCCCTTTAACCAGGTTATCTATAACACTCATAATAAAAACCTTGCCGCCTTTCTCATCTACCTCTAGACCAATATGGCAATAGTTAGAACCTAAAACCGCTTTTAATTCAGGATATTGCTCATCCAAGATATTTACAAAATAGGCGTCCTGATAAAAACTTTTATAATGGTCAACTAATTCCTCTTTTGAATAATCCTTGGCTAAGTCTGCCACAACAGTACTGTATATTCCCCGGCTTACTGGTATTAGGTGAGGAGTAAAAGTTAATTTGGTATCATCTTCTGAAAGCTTGCTTAATTCTTGCTCCATCTCTGCAATATGTTGATGAACGTTGCCAACTTTGTAAGCACTGACATTAGCTTGATACTTGGCAAAAGAATACTCAGCTGATGCTCCGGCACCACTTAATCCGCTCAAAGAATTGACTACAATGTTGCCGGCCATCTGATATTTTAGAGCCGGCGCCAATGCCAATATTATACTAGTAGGGTAACACCCGGGGTTAGCAATTAAGCTAGCCTGCTCTATCTTGTCCTTATTTAACTCGCATAAACCATAAACCGCCTCATTATTATCTATTCGGTAATCTTGCGACAAATCGATTACTTTGAGGCCGCCCTCTAAAAGTTCAGGCACAAACTTCTTAGAAACTCCGTGAGGCAATGCCGTAAATACTACATCGCACTTAGCTTTGATTTTGGTTGCGTCATAGCCCTCAAAAATAATATCAGCAGCAATATTGGGATATAACTCCTGAATATGCTTATTTGCATAGCATTTTGAGGTAGCACTAAGAACTTCTACTTGTTTATGGTGCTTAAGTAAGCGCACAATTTCCGCTCCGGAATATCCTGATGCACCCACCACTGCCGCTCTTATCATATTAACTCCCGTTTTATGTATAATTTTAAACAATTATACACTATTATCAGATAAAGTAAAGAAAATATTAAATATTTTAAGAATTAACGGATTTCAGCGCTTACTTCTTTTTCTAAAGCCTTTTTAACTTTCTTGTGCTGAAGCAGAGCTTCTTCCATTTTGAGAGTGCGCTCATAGTTTTGATAATATAGGCTAAAGGCTAAGCTTTTTTTATTATCAGGGATGCCTTTGCCTGTATATAGATCAAATAAGCGTACAGTTTTTAAAAGTTCTTGGCCGGCTTCTTTTATCGCCCGCATAATATCTTTGTTAGCGACTTCTTTATTTACTAAAATAGCAACATCTAAATCAATTCCCGGATACTTAGGCACTCCCACAAAGGCTACTTCTTGGCTGGAGCTTTTCATTAAAGAAGCCATATCTACCTCAGCATAATAAACAGCTTTGCTCAGCTCGAAAACATCAAGCACTTTTTGGGTTAATTCTCCGATATGCCCTGCCTTATCAGAACCAACCACAATTGAGGCAGAGCGCCCCTGTTTATATATCTGGTAATCCTTCGGCGAAAAATCGTAACCCGATACCTTTAAATCGTCAAATATCAACTCTAAAATTCCTTTTAAATCATAGAAATCAAAAGATAGTTTGTCTTGATGCCATTCTTTGTCTTGCCAACTGCCGCCGATAATTATGCCTAGTTTACCTGGCTCTTTAGGAAGTTTGGAGTTAGGCAAAAAGACTTTTCCGAGCTCAAATAACTTAACGTTATCTTGGCCTCTGTTAACATTGAACATAAAAGTGCTAAGTAAACCCGGAAGAAGAGTTGTTCTTAGAACTCCGTGATCTTCGGATAAAGGATTAGCAATAGCCACTACGTCTTGGTCTACGGGCAGTTTGGCTATCAAATCCTTGGACTGAAAACTATAGGTTATGGCTTCCATCAAACCAGTTGATACCAGCAATTGCTTTACTCTTGATTCAATCTTCTGCTCTCTTGTCAATTCGCCGTGCTTGCCGCTGGATTCTGGTAAAGTAGATTCAATATTGTTTAATCCGTATAGGCGGGCCACTTCTTCTATTAAATCTATTTCCCGCTCCAAGTCCGGCCGAAACGTTGGCACCTTAACATTAAGACTGCTTTTGTCTTTTGATATATTAAGGTCTAAGCTTTCTAGTATTTTTTCTATTTTGCTATTTTTTATATCAGTTCCCAGCACTTGATTAGTTTTATCAACGCTTAAATTAATAGTTACCGGATTTATTTTTTTAGGATAGATATCAACTGTTCCTTTAAGAACTTTTCCTCCAGCAATATCGGCCATTAATTGAGCTGCCCTGTCAGCAGCAATTGCGCACCCGTTAGGATCTATGCCGCGCTCAAAACGCATTGAAGACTCTGAAATAAGTCCTAAGTTTCTGGAAGTACGGCTGATATTTTTAGGATCAAAATAAGCTGATTCCAAAAGCACTATTTTTGTTTCAGTGCTTACCTCAGTTGTAGCCCCACCCATTACCCCGGCTAAAGCAATTGGGCCAGAAGAATCGGTTATCAATAGATTGTTTTCATTTAAAGAACGCTCTATGTCGTCTAGGGTAGTAATTTTTTCACCCTTATTAGCCCTGCGTACAACTATCTTGCCATCTTTAACCAGCTCATAATCAAAGGCATGCAGGGGCTGGCAGTACTCAAAGAGCACGTAGTTGGTAATGTCAACAATGTTATTTATTGGCCTCACCCCAGCTGCAATTAAACGCCTTTTCATCCAATCAGGAGATTGACCTATTTTTACATCAGTAATCACTTTTGCAGCATACCTGGGACACAACTCTGGATTTTCTATCTTCACCGAAACAAGCTCACTAACCTCTTTACTCTCAACTCTATAGTCTATTTCCGGTATCTTATAAGGCCTTCCCAGAATGGCTCCAATTTCTCTAGCCATGCCTATCATCCCTAAACAATCCGGCCGGTTTGGGGTAATCTCTAACTCAATTACAACATCATCTAGCTGCATGGCTTTCGCTAAAGGCTGTCCTACTTTTAAATCCGCAGGCAGTATCATTAATCCGGATGCATCTTCGCCAATTTGCAATTCGGTTTTTGAACAAAGCATACCGTTGGATTCTACTCCTCTCAAAGAAGCCTTCTTTATCTTAAAACCGCCAGGAAGAACAGCCCCTACTAAAGCTAAAGGAACTTTGTCACCTTCAGCCATATTTCTAGCTCCACAAACGATATCCAGTGTTTGTTTGCCTGTTGTTACCTCGCAAATAGTTAGCTTGTCAGCATTGGGATGGGGTTTAATTTTTAGTATCTGGCTGACGATTACTCTATCTAAACCCTTGGCTGGTTCATCGATACCTTCGACTGCTGTGCCTGTCAAATCAAGCTTATCAGCTAACTCTTCGGGAGATAAATCGTCTATCTTTACATATTCATTTAACCAATTTAGTGAAACTCTCATAGTAAAAATCCAATCAACGCCAAGTACCAGGGACTAAGGACTAAGTACCAAGTACCGTTTTTAGAATTGCTCCAAAAATCTCTGGTCGTTATCATAAAGCATCCTTATATCATCTAAGCCATATTTAAGCACTGCAACGCGTTCTACCCCCATACCAAAAGCAAAGCCGGTATACATATCAGAGTCTATCCCTCCATATTTTAAAACATTAGGGTCAACCATGCCGCAACCAAGTATTTCCAGCCAGCCGGTACCGCTACAGAGACGACAACCGCTGCCTTTGCATAGGCCGCAAGATACGTCTACCTCGGCACTAGGCTCAGTAAAAGGAAAATAATGCGGACGCATTCTAATAGCCCTGTCTTCTCCAAATAGCTCTTTTACAAAAATTTCTAAGGTGCCCCGCAGGTCGCCAAAAGTTATTTTTTTATCAATAGCCAGTCCTTCTATCTGGTGAAACATGGGTACATGCGATGGATCAGCAACATCACGCCTGTAAGCTTTACCGGGAGCCAGTATATAAATAGGCGGTTTTTGTTTTTCCATTACCCGTATCTGTACAGGAGAGGTATGTGTTCTAAGAAGCACAGGCTCACCTTCCCTGTCAGGGTCGGTTAAACCTCTAATGTAGAAAGTGTCTTGTAAAGAACGAGCCGGATGGTCTTCAGGCGTGTTTAAGGCAGTGAAGTTGTAGAAATCAGTTTCTACCTCCGGACCTTCGGCTACCCTATATCCTAGCCCAAGAAATATCTGAATAGCTTCATCAATTATCTGGGTTACCAGGTGCTTTTTGCCATAATTTGGCTTTTTGCCTGGTAAACTCACATCTAATGCTTCTATTGCAGGCGGTTTAGCTTTAAGGCTTTTGAGCTTATCGTTGATAGCTGCTTCCAGCTTATTCTTTAACTCATTAGCCAGCTTACCCACAGCCGGACGCTCTTTAGGGTCTAGGTCACTTAAACCCCTTAATATCGAGGTAATCTCACCCTTACGGCCAAGATATTTTACCCTTATCTGCTCTATTTGTTCTTTATCAACTGCCTTATCCACAGCTTTTTCTGCTTGCCTATAGAGATTGTTTAATTTATCAACAGCCGGCATATAACCTCGTTGTTCTAACTACTAGTTTTCTAAAAGAATAGCCGAACAAGCAGGTATTGTCTATTATTAAAGCGTTAGATAATTTACAGAATAACTAATCTTGCTTTTGCAACTCTTAACTGCTTATTTCCAGCTCTGTCCGTAGCATACATAAAATATTCATAACTTCCTTTTCTTAATTTAGCTTTAGTCTTGATAATCCTTCTAACACCAATTTTTTGGCATCCAGTTTTTAACGTCTTGATTTGCTTTTTACCTTTCTTGATAATTATTTTCGTATAAAGTAATCCTCCGGTGAAAGCATCTCTTATCGTAGCCTTAAACTTAACAACCTTGCCTCTTCTTGCTCTTACATTGTATGCCTTAACCCTGGGCTTACTATTATCAACTACTACAAATAACTTTGTCACTTCTTCATCACCCATTGCATCCATGGCTTTAGCTGTAATAATATGCGGACCATTTCTTACTTTCCTTGTGTTCCAAATTATAGGATTTCTAAATCCAAAAGCCTTTTCATGGTTATCAAGAAATAACAAAATGGTTTTGGGGACAAAGCCATCTAAACTTTCAATATTTATTTTAAAGCGGCCCCCAATATAGGAATTTGAAAGCCCTTTGAACTTTATTCTTGGTAATTTTTTAACATCCGTTTGCACCTCATTGCTATATGTACTTGCGTTACCAGCATTATCAACTGCCTTTACCCTAAAACTATAACTTTTCTTTTCCATCAGATCAGCAAATGTATAATTGTTCATATATATGGGCGTATTTACCTGCTGCCAATTGGTGTCGCCAATATTATATTCAAGTAAGTAATAGCTCATCCCAGATAAACCTATCTGATCTTGTGATAATAACCAATTTAGATTAATAAAATAATCCCTAGTATGTTTAGGTATTTCTTGCAATAAAGGTGCACTTGGAGATGTCTTATCAATCTTTAATTCAATTTGTTTGTCTTGCTCTAGATTTCCAGCTTTATCTTGCGAACGATAAGCTAGGTTAGCAATTCCCTCTCGGTTGATACTAAATGCCGTATCGTAGACCTGCCAAGTAGCCCCGTTATCAAGGCTATACTCTGTCTTTTGTATTCCTAACCCATCAGCATTATCTTGAGCGCTTAAAGATACATTAACATCTGAGGTATACCATCCATTATCTCCTTTGGCGCCTGAAATAATTATAGAAGTAACAGGAGAAGTTGTATCGGTAATCATAATCTTTGCCTCTAAGCTGCTCTCTAAATTACCTGTTTTGGCAACAACTTTAATGTTATGTAACCCCAATTTTTGTGACCCTAAATCATAACTAAATGATTGATATCCATTTACCGAAACACCATTTGATATCACTTGGTTATTATCAATAATAACTTGAATATTTGCGCTAGATTGCTGGCTGGAAAAAACATCGTAGCTAAGCTTTACAGCATCGGCTGGGCAATATAACGGCTTGTCTGTTTTAATCGACGTTAGTGAAATACCTGTAATATCAAAATACTGGGTTCCACTATCCAAAACTACTCCGTTTTTGACTATCCAATAACATAGTTTATGAATACCTAGTGTATTTGTATCCAGCTCTAAATCATAACTAAAGTCATTTTTGCCAGCGTTTAATTGCCTATTGGTATCCATAACTTTTGTTTCTTTGCCGGTAGGATCATATATTGAAGCAATAAACTTGCCATCGAAAGCTGATTCACAATCAGCTTTGAAGTTTAGCTTTAACGTATCTTGCGGATTATAAACACTCTTATCCAACGAAGAATCATTTATTGTTAAGTCGAGACTGTCGACATCAATGAAGATTTGCCCACTTTCACCATCTAAACTGTAATCGACGGGATAGGTTCCGCCCTTAAGTTCCTGCGGCAATTGGAAGTTAAAGGAAGTATCGCCAGAAATCGTCAGGTCTTTAATATAATTAGGTGCATTAACTTTTAAAGTGCCTGGTTTGCTTGATTTTACTTCTATATTTACAGTGTCTCCAGGATTATAAACGCTTTTATCAGCAATCAAGCTTAAAGTATTGTTCTCTTGCCTTGCGTAAAGACTGTTTAGATATAATGCCCTGCCGGTACTTGCATATACTCCATAGGAGATTTTCTCCTCACCCTTATTAAGTGGAATATCTAAAGTAACTTGCTTGCTTCCATTAAGAATAAAGTTATCTGTTTTAGCTTCATTGTCACCGGATGATGCTTTCGCATAAACTTCAATTTCAGGCAACGTGCTTTCGTTAATAATGTCTAGCGTAATAAATGCATGGTCGCCTACCATATATACATCTTTATTAAGAGTAGCTTCTGTATTTATTTTGATACCCTTGATTTGGTAATCAATAGTTCTTTGCTCTTGACCTGCTAAATTATAAATTGCAGGATAACTTTTTTCCTCTAGATCGATAGGTGTGTTAAAAATAACCTGAATTTCTTTTTCTTCTCCAGGTTGAATATATTCGTACTTTTTATCGGTAAAAATACCGGTTGAATCGAAATCTAATTCTGCTTGAGCTTCGATGTTGCCAGTATTTTTAACCTTAAAATTAAAGGTAGCTTGTTCGCCAGTAGTAAAGCTAAGGTTTTGAGGCTCCTGGGTTATAGTAAAATGTGCAGGCTTAATTTCGACTGGGATACTAGTGTTAGCTAAAACCGTACCATCAACTCCAATGGCTTCAACTAAAATATCATGCCTGCCCGGTGTTGCCGCCGCTGTTCGTAAGGCTGAATCGGTATTTTTGCTTTCGCCGGCAGCAACTTCTACCTCGATTTCTGTAGAATCGAAAGTAGCGCCAGTCTTTAACTTCCCACAAAATGAACCAAATCCGCCATTTGTTAGCTTAGTAGTGAATGTGATTTTGCCATCTGGTGTTGGAGTTAGATTAAAACTCGTATTTAAACTAATATCGTTTTCTTTAAGCACCTTTACTGAGCTACTACCGGAAAATAGCGATGATTGATAGGCTAAATAATAAGTACCTGCATTTTGGGGACTAAACGTAACTGTACTATCATATACATTTCCTTTCGGAACATAAACGCTTTTGATTACAGATTCATTATTGAGACTAAAAGCAACGTCAAAAGAGCTGTCTATTAAGCCTGAGTTGGTAATACTAAAAGGTATCTCAATAATTTTTCCTTGGCCATAGTACTCTTTTTGATTAAGTGCAATGTCGTCTTTTTCTCCAAAAGACACAGTTTTTGTTTGAGTTAAAGTAACATCTCCTGTTAGTTCTGCTTTAAACTCCGTATTCTTATTAATAGCAACCGAATAATCGACAATTTTTTGCTCGCCTGGCTGCAGAGTAATATTTTCTTGCTTTAGAATTCCATTGTTATCTGAAAAAGCGAGGTCGCCACTAAACTCAATATCAGCAGCATTTTTAATAGTAGCGGTTAAGACAAAGGGGCTTATCCCGACCATCGAAGGAGCTTCAAAAGTTAACTCTGCTTTAGGCTGGATTATTTTTACCGACTCGTCGACAGTAGCATCAACAAACGTAGCTTTAAGATTAAAACTATCAGCTGCAGTAGTTGTGCAAGAAAAAGGCTTACTTTCGCCAGATGATAGATAAGAAATATTTTCTGTATAAATTACTTCCTGATTTTTATATATATTTAGCACTTTGTTTTCCAGTGGCAACTCTGCACTATTCTTTAATTGACCAGTAATAGTTATTGTTTCATTTGGCTTAAAGGCTTTTTTGTCAGCATTTAGAGATAACTCTGTTTTGCCTGGAAAGATATAGAAAGGATAGATACTCTTGGCAATTGTTTGACCGTTGCTGGATTTCAAAGTCTCTTGTAGATACAACTTACCTGTTGCGTCTATTGAGCCTATTGCTTCACTGATATTTGATGTTTCATTAGGCGCTAGACTGATAGGCATTTGTTTTTGCCAGAATGTTTCTTTTGGTGATCCAGGATTAAACAAATATACGCTAGAAGTCCCATTTTCATCTTCTTGCCAGACAACATTATTGCCCGAAACACTAGGAGAATATTGGTCTGAAGAGTCAGAAGTAACTCTGAACTCCGTTCTTGTTTCTAGATCATAACCGTAAACATCTTTATTTCCGTTTCGATTATCAGTCCAAGCAATCATATTCCCGTCTATAGTTGGTTCGGTTTGGTCGGAAGCATTACTGGTAATTCGCTGTTCTTTTTGAGTTGTAATACCGTATACATAAATATCCCAATTGCCATTTCTATTATCTTGATAAACGATTGTATCCCCTGATATTGAAGGTAAAAGCTGCTCAAAGCTATCACTAGTTAAATTGCGCCTTGTGTTGGTAATAGTATTGAGTAAATAAATATCATCATTAAAACTCCAAACAATATTGTTATTATCTATAGATGGAGAAAGGCCTAATCCAATCCCCCTCAACTCTCCTGTTAACATGTTGAATGTAGTAATTTCACCAAAAAAATCTGCCCAAACAACCGTATCTTCATAAATATCTGGATCTATACAAGGAGATTGGTAGGAATTACTTAGTTCCCTCATTTTATTGGTTATTAGGTCATATGATATAATTTCAAGCCCGCCACCATTAGTTCCCCCTGACCAGACCATCATATCGCCCGATATTGCCAGTTTATTGTCACCTAAGAGTGGTTCCATACAGATACCGGTATCTATTCTTCGTTTCTCTTTCATTTGCAAATCATAAACACACAAGCTATTAGATAAATCTGAAGACTCAGCCCAAATTGCCCTATTGTTGTCTACGACAGGCATTACTTGCTCTGAAACACTGGTTCCCATAGATGCATTGCTATTAACTTGGCTTGCTGTATTATCGTCAATGTCATACATGAAAATATCAGCATTGCCGTTTCTGTAGTCTTCCCATACTAGTATTTCGCCTTGTACATCTGGTGATATCTGCATCGCCCCTGAGGAATCTATTCTTTGGGTTGTTTTAGTCTCAATATCATAAACACATACTTTCCATCCATATGGCATATCCTCAGTTGAACAATCTGTCCAAACAACCTTATCATCCGACAAACAAGGAGTTGAGGGTTCATAAAATGATAAATGCTGTACTTCTGCAATCCTTTCTTCCGTTCCTGAAAGAAAGTCATACAAATACAAATAGTGCTTGTTATCTTCCGTTCTAAACCACATAGCTTTATTATTTGTAATCGCTAATTTCTCATAGTTAGCATAACCACATGAGTAATCACTGCTTATTTGTGATGCAGATTTTGACTCTAAATCGTACATAACTACGCTGGGTTTTGAGGTTCGATTATCGACAAAAAGTAATCTATTTCCAGAGATAGCTGGTTTATTTTGGTTATTATAATAATCAGGCCATAACACTTCCTCTGTTTTAGTAACTAAATCAAAAATGCATACTTTGTTTACAAAGCCCATGGATCTGATACCTACTACTCGATTACCTGAAATTACCGCATCGTTATAGCTGTAAGGCAGCTTGTATTGACCTTTATTAGCCAAATCATAGACATATATAGAATTGTTTTCATTCCACAAAATGTTATTTTCAAAGATCTGGATATCTGAAATAAAATCACTGGTAGATGCAGCTACTTTACTTTCCTCTCTACTTCCAAAATCATACAAATAAATCTCATCCCTGCTACTGCGATTATCTACCCAAACCACTTTGTTCTGCCATACTGCAGGGTCTCTTTGTTTTGCTAGTTGTGGGCCACAATCCAGTTTTGTTTTTGGGCCTGCCATTATTCCTAATCCGTCTTTGAATACTTGTAAGCTTAAAGATCCATTGTCAACTTGGTTGGAACCATTAATTATGTTGGTTAGACTGTTAGCTATTTGGCCATGTAAATAGGCAGTTTTATCTGTCCTAACAATCATCTCAGCATTTGCACCATCTATAAATATCTTTTCGTAAATCTTAGCTTTCTCGCCAGTAGAAAGATTAGTAAAATTTGCCTTTAAATAATAATCCCCTCTAACAACCTCTTGTGGAATACTAAAATTGATACTTTGCTCTTCTCCAGCTTTGACACTACTAGCTCCTGACTGGATGTTTAGGATATCTTGCCCAAAAGAACCATGTAAGTTTATTTCATATATATAGTCCGTATCAACACCGCCAGTATTTTCTAAATTCACCGTAACATCATCACCAGGATGGTAATTGCCATCCGATAAATCGGTTTGCAATAATGCGGCTGGGGTATATATTTTGCAATCAGTGCTCGTAAAACTAGTTCCTATCTGTAAAGAAACACGAACATTGTGTTGTCCGGGTAGCAAATCCTCGCTTAGTTCCACAGGGATACTTAATGGAGTAACCGAATTTGATTTTGAGAACAACTGATATTGTTGTAAATAATTGTCATCGATTGCAAAAGATACTACGACATTCTCATAATCGAAACTACCGTCGTTAACTATATCTA
The DNA here is from genome assembly GCA_003599235.1 of Actinomycetota bacterium. GTDB lineage: Bacteria > Actinomycetota > Aquicultoria > SURF-47 > SURF-47 > SURF-47. The sequence continues at coordinate 42,159 of QZJE01000007.1, forward strand.
TGGGCCAATTAACAAAATCTCTTATCTTAAAGATATTCTTTTGCTGTTTGGAAAACACTCTTGCAGATGAAGAAATGGTACTCGAATAGAGGGGGCTGTTATCAATTGAGTAATTGAATTTGTAATTGCCCAGTTCTACCTCTGGGAAATTAGGATAAAAATCAATAATTTTCGTCTCTCTACCTATAACAATTGGTTTACTCTCACTAAATAACTCAATATTCAAAGGGTTAATGACTGAGAGGTTTATTTCACCATCATAATAAGCACCCTCATTACCAAAAGTAATCTGTGTTGAATTGCGCCCTACGTGTAAACTTGGAATGTTTTGATTATTTACTTTTATGTCTGGTTTACAGAATATTTTTATTTTATTAATTGACTTGTTTTTTAAAGATCTATTAATTAGTATTTCAGTGTTAATTTGGTAATTTCCTGTTTTAGTTGATATATCTTTAAGAATTAATTCGTCCGAAGCAACATACAAATCATTGGCATTTAAAATAATTGGCCGAGTTATTGATTTAATAACCTTATTATCAGGATCAGTTATTTTCGTTAATAAATTGCATACCAAGCTGTAGCCGTAAGGGTTAGAAATTTGATTTGTCAAAGTCATGTTTTCGGATATATCGAAAGCATCTTTATTAGTCGTTTGCTTCATTTCTAAATCAGGGAAAAAAGAGAGGATTTCCTTGACACAAGTAGACGAGCAACTATCATCAATAGACTTAGCCGAAAGACAAAACAACTCGTTACTAGCTATGTTAGTTGCTATGAAACCCACAACTGCACTTTGTTCTGCCTTAATGAGTACAGTATCCTCTAAATGATCAATCTGGGTGCCTGCATATCTTTTTAGATATTTTACATTTATCCATGTATCATGTTCGCTATTGTTGTAAACCGTTGCAGTAACTGGTACTGAGCAACCCTGAGGATAGAATTTATTAGGGTCGTTGATGCTAATACTTATTTTAGATGGGATATTGACTCCCTCTTGTGGTTCAATAGAGGAAAATCTTTTCCCTTCAGATTGGGGCTGTATTATCTCATCATTAACCCCATGTAATTCATAATCGATATAGTTAATTCCTAAATTATTAGATATTGGATTGCTCTCATATTCAATACTTGTTGTTTCTCCAGCATCAAGATTTATATCAACAACCCTATTTGCTACTGGCTTTCTATCCCTATTAGTTAATATAAGCTTCACTTTTTTGGCCGAATACTTTGTTAAGTTTTTTATGTATTGTGAAACAGCTAGCGCTTCATTGGCTTTTACAACTTGAATGTTTTCATTTGGGTTCTTTGCCCAGGATATTATGTCTTCAAATAATGTTCTTTCAGAGGATGATATTGAACGCATCCCGTAAGACCAATCTAGCATTGATGAAGTAACAATAATCATTCCCTTATTGTATGGATAAGCGACAATATCAGGCATATTATTTGCAACTCTCATCGACAGTATTTCAGAGTTGCTGGGGCAGTTATATAAATAACCGTCAACCGGTAAATTTAAGACCGTGCTAGTTTGCCCCGAAAAAATTGGATGAATTTTTGATATTCTTGTTGAATCACCGTAACAGCTAATGTCTTCACGCCAGCCTGCTCCGCTAATATTGCCAGGTAAAGCATTAAAATAGCGGCCGTATTGTTGGTCGAAGCAAATAATTGTCCCGCCTTCTTCTGCACATTTTTTGAGCTTTTCTTTAAATACTTCGGAGGTATCTAGGCCTGTTAAACCTCCTGTTGGAATTATTAGGATTTGATTGCTCTTTGAGGAAGTAGGATCAAACTCTTCCGGAGTTACATCTATATAGGGCTCGTTTATGTTATCTAAGAACTTTCTATCGGCAAAATAAAACCCCGTTTTCAGTAATTGGATATCGGGTGTTGCCTTCCAGTCGGCACTTATTTGTAAAGCATTGTTATTGATATCCCTGCTTAAATTACTAATTACCTTTTCTTGATTATCTAATTCTTCTTTACTGGCACCGCTTCCTTGAAGTACTTGATATTTTTCTAGTTCATCAAGCATCCGCTTGGATTTAAGAAAGCTGTTAAGTGTACCTTTTTTAACAGCTAACCGTAAAAATTTATTCATCTCTTGTTTTAATGATGTGAAGTCCGTGTTTACAATACTGGAACTAGAGTAGTTATCATCAGGATGATCATTTCCCGGATGGTCCAGAAGATGGTTAGAATAAACAAAATCCTCTATTAAACTCTTTACCGAGCCAATAGCCGCAGGCGCTAACTCATCTAAATACCATTTATTTACAGCTTCACCATCTTCCCCGCTTAAATCGTACGGATATAAACCAAGTGGAAAATATTCAACCCAAGTTTGTCGGAAAGGAGATAATGTTAGATTAGTGAAGCTGTTGTGTAATTGAAAATCATAGTCCGCGGTGCGCCATAAGCTTCTGTCAAAAGTATAGTAAGCCATAGATCTAAGACTTAATGAACCACTTGGACGTGTTGAATTTTCCCAATGTGCTTTGAAGTAATCTTCTGTACTATCCCCACCGATAATAGAACCATGCGGTTTTGAATGAACATGAGATGGCGAGGCCATGTCTTCAAGTAAATGAGCAGCCCTACCTAATGAATAAAATGCATTACTGACCATACCTTTACTGGCTAAATTATCAGCCTCATCCTTGTTAGTGTTAAACCTGCGGAGTGCCGTTAAATAAGTGTCTCCTAACCACCCTTGGCCAGTATAAGGATTATATCCATGATACATCCACCAAGCTGCCTGATCTTCATCAGAAGAACCATCAGCTAATTTTTGCTTGTTTGATCTTACAATCTCCGAGCTTACATAATCAGCAGCAATTGAAGTCATATTCTTGTGAATGCCAGGATCATGAGCTTTGACTTTGTTGGTCAAGATAATAGGCATAATTAAGATGATTATTAATATTGCAAAAGCCTTTAAAATTATACTTTTCATTTATTTTTTCTTTTTTGAATTAGCAGTCCAAATACAGCACCAATTAATAAATAAATCGTTGTCCCCAATATAGGAATATAGAGTTGATAAAAAATCGGGTTTTCAAAGGCAGATGGGAAAAAAACTAGTCCAATGATAAATAATGGAAGATCGAACACTATTGCAAACAATGCTGATAGATTGAACTCACCAGTCGTAAAATTAGTAAATAAAATAAGCGAAACAACAAGATGTGTTAGCCCAAATACAATTGCATATTTTTGCCATAGTTTCAAACGTTTCATGACTCTCCTGTCTCTTACCTAACTACCAACCGCTTGCAGTAATTATACCATCGCCATAGTAGGTTTTGCGATGATTAATTTTGGTCAACTACCTATAGATTGATAATACTGCCAAATAGAGTTTGTAGTGAACCCTAAAAATTAGGGTATTTTTTGGTTAATAGTTGGGGTATCTATGCCAGCTCGATAGCCTTTAGCAAGGCTTTGGCTTTGTTGATGGATTCTTTGTATTCGGCCTTGGGATCCGAATCATAAACTATCCCCGCGCCGGCTTGGATGTAGGCAGTGGAATCTTTAATCAATATAGTGCGAATAGCAATACAGGTATCTAAATCGCCTGAATAACTAAAATAGCCAATGGCTCCAGCATATGGTCCTCTTAGTGTTGGTTCCAGCTCATCTATTATTTCCATGGCCCTGATTTTAGGCGCTCCCGATACTGTGCCTGCCGGAAAAACGCTTCTTAGAGCATCAAAAGCATTCTTGTCCTTTTCAAGCTTGCCGACCACGTTACTAACCATATGCATAACATGGGAATACTTCTCGACAAACATAAAGTCGGTTACTTCAACAGTGCCTGGCTCTGATACTCTGCCTAAGTCATTTCTTCCTAAATCTACCAGCATCAGGTGCTCGGCTTTCTCTTTTTCATCATTTAGCAGCTCTATTTCAAACTTCGCATCTTCTGCTGCGTCAATACCCCGCCTTCTGGTGCCGGCAATCGGACGTGTTACAACATCATAACCCTCAACCTTTACTAGAGGTTCAGGGGATGAGCCTACTAATTTAAAACCATCGAACTTTAAGTAGTACATATATGGTGAGGGATTTAGGGTCCTAAGTACTCTGTACACATCAAAGGATGGAACCTCTATCTTGGCTTCAAAGCGCTGCGAAAGAACCACTTGGATGATATCACCAGCTACAATATAGTCTTTGGCTTTTTCTACCATATCGATAAATTGCTGTTCAGAGAGGTTAGAGGAAATATTAACTTCTTTTTTATTGGAAAAATCTTTTATTTGAACAGAAGGGATGCTTCGGCTTAACTCACCGATTATTTTGTCTATTTTCTTAAGTGTCTGGTTGTATACTTCTTCTACGTCACCCTTAATGTGAGCATTAACCACCACTTTTATTTTGTGCTTTAGGTGATCGAAAACCAGAAGATTATCGGTGAATACAAAGATAGTCTCCGGCACATCTAAGTCGGATTTGCCGCTTTTAGGAATATCCTCAAAATAACGGATATTATCATAGCCCAGATAACCAACCGCTCCTCCTTGAAATGGCGGCAATCCCTCGATATGAGCCGGTTTGTAGGGAGATAAAAGCTCCTTTATGGTAACCAAAGGGTCAACTACATTATCAATAACCTTATTAACCTGGCCTTTTACCTTAGCTTTTCTATTACCAATAGTTACCACCAGATAAGGATTATTGCCTAGAAAAGAATAACGGGCATACCTTTGAGCCCCCTCTACACTTTCTAATAAAAAGGAGTAATCGGATTCTCCTAATTTTAGAAAAGCAGATACCGGTGTTTCTAAATCTGCCACAATCTCCCGGTAGACCGGTATTAGGTTATGTTCTTTGGCTAGCTTCTTAAAGTCCTTTAGTGTAGGTGAGTACATTATTTCCAGCGCCTTCGCAGTTCGTTTTCTACTTCATCGAAGCTGATATCTTTCTCTGCTAATAAAACCAGTAAGTGGTATAGCAGGTCAGCTACTTCCCAAATTACCTCTTTGTTTTCCTTAATCATAGCCGCTTCGATGACCTCTTCTGATTCCTCATCAACTTTAGCCAATATCTTATCTAGGCCTTCTGCTAAAAGTTTGGCAGTATAAGATCCTTCCGGTTTATCCTTTTTGCGTTGCAGAATAACAGAATATAGCTGCTCAATTACACTGCCGTCGACAGCTGAAGTAAGCTCTGTAATTTCTTCAGAGCCAAGGACTCCTTTTTTTAGCTCCCGGTGAAAACAAGTTCTTTCTCCTGTATGGCAAGCTGGTCCTTTGGGCTTAGCCATAATTAACAATGTATCGTTATCGCAATCATACAAAATGTCTTTTACCAACTGATAATTGCCAGAGGTCTCCCCTTTTAACCAGAGTTTCCCGCGACTTCTGCTAAAAAACCAAGCTTTGCCGCTCTCTAAGGTTTTTTCCAAGGCTTCTTTATTCATATAAGCCATCATCAGGACATCTTTAGTTTTATAATCCTGAACTATGGCCGGAATTAACCCATCTTTATCGAATTTTAGATTATTAATGCTCATGTCAACTCCAAGTAATTGTTTGTGCTTTCAAAAACGTGTCGCAGGCCTAGCTAGCATGGTTTCCCGACTTGTCGGGAATAGCTGGCCGAGACTCGAGCAGCATTTTCTCGCCGGGAAAATGACTGCGTATTTTAGAAAGCACAAACAATTACTATAATCTAACTGCAATTCCCTTATCCCTCATTGCCTCTTTAACCTGCCTAATCGATAGCTCTCCATAGTGAAACAAAGACGCTGCCAGTACCGCATCGGCATCTGATTCTTTTACTACTTCGCTAAAATGCTCTAGGGTTCCTGCTCCGCCGGATGCAATAACCGGCACATTAACCGCTCTAGTTACTTGCTTAGTTAATTCTAGCTCATAACCATCTTTAGTGCCGTCCCTATCCATGCTGGTTAGCAAAATCTCTCCGGCTCCAAAAGAAACTACCTTCTTTGCCCACTCAATGGCATCAAGACCCGTGGGTGTACGCCCACCGTTGATGTAGACCTGATACCAGTCCTCGGGGTCCTGTCGCTGGGGAATCCCGCCGTGCTCAGCAAGCTTGCGACGCGGCGGGAGCCCTTCTTCGCGCCACCCCTCGGCCTTTGCATCTATAGCCACCACAATGCACTGGCTACCAAACTTTCTGGCGCATTCTGTAATAATTGACGGGTCTTTAATGGCAGCTGTGTTGATGGCTACCTTATCACAGCCGGTTGCCAGCATCTTACGGACATCTTCAACTCCTCTTATTCCACCGCCTATTGTATATGGAATAAATACCTGTTCAGCTACCTTGCTAGCAACATCTAACATGATATTGCGCTCCTCATGGGAGGCAGTAATGTCTAAAAAAACCAGCTCGTCAGCCCCTTCTTTGTCGTAGACAGAAGCAAGCTCTACCGGATCGCCGGCATCTCTGATATCAACAAAATTTATCCCTTTAACTACCCTGCCCTTATCAACATCAAGACAAGGAATAATACGCTTAGCTAGCAACTATTAATACATCTCCTAAATCTAGTTGTCCTTCATATAAAGCAGTCCCTATTATTGCCCCTTCTACTCCCAAGTACTCCAGCTTCCTAAGGTTTTTAATATCCTCAAGAGTAGTTATTCCTCCTGAAGCAATAATTGCCATATCTGTGACCTCTGTTACTTCTTGTAAAAGCGCAAGATTGGGACCCTTTTGCATGCCATCAGTTAAAATATCAGTTAGAACCAGCCTTTTTATCCCTTGGCTATTAAGTGACTTTACCAAATCAATTGTCTTTACCTCGGTTACACTTTGCCAGCCATCGACGGCAATTAAGCCGTTATTGCTATCAATGCTAGCAACAAGCTTTTCAGCACCAAAATACCTACGGACCTCTGATAATAAATCCCTGTTACGCACTATGCTAGTACCAAGAATCACTCTTTGAACCCCTATTGAGAGGGCTTGCTCAATATATTTCATATTCCGCATTCCCCCGCCAAGCTGGATGGGAATATCTACAGCTTTAATAATATCTTCAGCTGAATCCAGATTAGCAGGCTTGCCATCCTTGGCCCCCTCTAAATCCACAACGTGCAGATATTTGGCGCCTTTAGACTGCCATTTAAGAGCCATTTTAACCGGATCCTCCCCATAGACCTTTTTCCGGTCATACTCCCCTTGTTTTAAGCGCACGCACTTGCCCTCTATTAAATCGATTGCCGGAAAGATAATCATTTAATAATCTCCAAAAAATTACCAAGTATCTTAAGACCAATTTTTCCACTTTTTTCGGGATGGAACTGTACTCCATAAATATTTTCTTTACAAATAAAAGAGGTAAAATCTGTTCCATAGTCCGTCGTGGCTACAACAACATCTTCCTTTGAGGTTGCATGGTAGGAATGTACAAAGTATACGTTTGGATTACCGGCTATGCCTTTAAGTAAAGGATTTTCTTGTTTGACATCAAGCTGGTTCCAGCCGATATGAGGCACCTTAACCTCATCTGGCAAACGGACAATCTCGCCTTTAATTAGCCCCAAACCGGCATTTTCCCCACCTTCATAGCTTTTTTCAAACAATACCTGAAGTCCCAGACAAATGCCTAGATAGGGTTTTCCTTGTTCTATTAAACCCGCAACTGCTTTATCAAGCCCAGTAGAGATTAACCTGTCCATGCAATCGGCAAAAGCCCCCACGCCAGGCAAAACCACGGCATCGCTATTTAAGATATCACCTGGATTAGAGGTAACTTTAACCTGGGCCCCTAAATACTCAAAAGCCTTCTCCACACTTCTTAAGTTTCCCATTCCATAATCAACTATTGCTATCAATCAATTCACCCTTAATTGCGATACAGGCCAACCTCTGCTATCCATCCATGCTTCCTTTTGTCGAAGGCACTCCTTCTATTCTCTCATCAATTTGAGTAGCCATATCCATAGCCCGTGCCATTGCTTTAAAAATAGCCTCGATCATGTGATGAGTATCTTTGCCTGATAAGAGCCTGACATGCAAGGTCATGGCAGCATGATTAACAAAAGCATGCAAAAACTCCGTAACTAATGAAGTATCAAACCCACCGATATTTTCTTTAGGAAGCGGCGCCTCGAATACAAGATGTGAACGGCCCGCTAAATCCAAGGCTACCATAGCCAAAGATTCATCCATTGGAAGCAAGCTATAACCATATCTCTTTATCTGCTTTTTTTCTCCTAGCGCCCGCCTGAAAGCTTGCCCTAAGCTGATGCCGACATCTTCTACCGTGTGGTGGCCTCCGACATCTAAGTCCCCTTTAGCTGAAATAGTTAAGTCGAACAATCCATGTTTAGCAAATAGCTCCAGCATGTGATTAAGAAATGGAATGCGTGTCTCTATCTTGTATTTAGCACTTCCGTCAATGTTTAATTCAACATTAATTTGCGTCTCCATGGTTTCTCTCTTAATTGTTGCTTGCCTTGCCATTTTCTCCTCCTAAAAATGAAAGTATTTTATTAATGTCATCACTTACTATATCTGCTAATTGCAAAAAACGTTCTGTGTCTTTATTTACCGCTGCCGAGATAAAGCTATTTTTACCTGTTTCTTTGTTGTAATTAGCTACCGTTTTAGCATCATCTACAGTGTCCCCGATATATACTCCTCTTGATAACCCCATTCTAGCACTTAGTTTAATTAGAGAATCAGGATGCGGTTTCACCATACTGTTGCCATCATCATAGACTATAAAGTCGTCATCTATTTGATTAATAATAGTTATTTTTTCTACAGCTATTTGCACTTCTTCTTTTGTGCGGCCGGTTAAAATGCCTACTTTGGGCCAAAAAGGACTCAGTAATTCCTTGTCTATCAATATTTCCTCTTTGTTAATCAAGCCTTTTTCTTTAATATATCTAGGGTCAAATCCATATAACCGGCGGCAATAATCAACTCCTCCAAAAAGCTCTTGGAATATTTGCTTGATTAGAGCTGTATTCCACAAAGATAGAACCTGCTGCTTGTCTTTTTTACTTAAGTTATCTAATAAGCTCTTTTTAGCTCCTTTAAGACCGCCTCCTGGCGCTAAACTTCTAACCCAGTCTTGCAAAAATGGCGCCTGCCTTCTTAGGATACCAACGTTCTTTTCATCAAACTTAAGAGTCTTAACCAGGTAAAATAAGCAAACGGCAAAAGTTAAATCCCAATCGTTATTAAAGCCTCCGGCATTTTTAAAAAGAGTAGTCTCTTGTGGCTCTATTAACTTAGCTTGGCCTTGATATTTTAGTATTTGGTGAAAGTAGTATTGAGTTGTCTGGCTGATGCACTGGCGAAACGATTCAGAGACTTCTAAAACTACCCCGTCGATGTCTAAAACAAGACCGTCAACATCTATATTAAGCCCTTTTTTAATCCACACTCCGTTTTGTTGAATAAAATTGTTCATGTTGCTCCATCAAAATCGCCGAGGGGGTACTTCCTCTCTTACTGCAATTGATCTGCTATGAGCATCTAGGCCTTCTGCTTCTGCTATTGTTTTGGCGCTTTTAGCCATATCCATAAAACCTTCTTTAGATATCCACAAGAAGGAAGGCTTTTTTATAAAACACTCAACTGATAAAGCCGAGTAAAAACGAGCGGTGCCCATCGTCGGCAACACGTGATTAGGGCCGGCAATATAGTCGCCTAAAGCCTCTACGCTAAAGTCGCCAACAAAAATCGCCCCTGCATTTTGCACTTGATTAATATAGTTAGTAGCCTTCTCTACCATTATCTCTAAGTGCTCTGGGGCAATAATGTTAGCAACTTCCACCGCTTTATCGAGTCCATCAACTAAAAAGATGCGTCCTCGTTGTCTAATGGAATCGCTAGCGATCTTACTTCGCAATATCTGTTTTAGCTGGTCATCGAGTTCTTTTTTTACTTTTTCGGCAATGTCGTTTGAATCAGTTATTAGTATAGCTGTAGCGTCTTGTGCATGTTCTGCTTGGGCCAGCATGTCAGAGGCAACATAGACCGGATTAGCCGATGAATCAGCAATGATTACTATCTCGCTAGGCCCAGCTATCATATCAATGTCAACTTGGCCTATAACCTCTTTCTTTGCTGCCGTTACATAGATATTCCCGGGGCCTACTATCTTATCTACCTTTTTTATACTCCTTGTGCCATAGGCCATAGCAGCTATGGCAGATGCCCCACCGATCTTGTAGATCTCCTTAATGCCGCAAACATCCGCTGCTACAAGGGTTTTAGGATTTATCTGGCCTTCTAAATCCGGCGGTGAACAAAGAGCAATTTCTGCCACTTTTGCAACTATTGCAGGAATTGCCCCCATTAGAACCGATGACGGATAGCTAGCCTGGCCTCCGGGAGCATAAACCCCAGCTCTCTTAAGGGGGCGGATAAGCTGCCCTAATGTTGATCCCTTGTCCTTGATAAACCATTCTTTGGGTAACTGATTTTCATGAAAGGCAAAAATCCGCCCGTAAGCATCTTTAATAGCAGCTATATAATCCAAACTGACTTTCTTTTTTGCATCTTTAATTTCTTCTTGGCTTACTCTTAGTTCATCTACACTAAACTCGTGCCCCTCTATTTCTTTGATAAGCCTAAGAATGGCCTCGTCACCATCGGCTTTTACTTCCTCAACTATTTTTTTGGCTACCTCTGTTTCAGAAGCGTCTTCAATGTTTATCCTGGTAAAATTAGCCAACACATCTTTTTCTTTAATTAGCCCCGATAAACGCACGGTTTTCATATTTTTAGCCTTTTAATAAACTTTTCAATTTCTTCTGCTTTTAGCTTGTTGCTGACATAATTAGCAATTAAACGGGCGCTGCATTCATATGACTTGTCAAGTACAACCAGATTATTCTCCTTTAGGGTTTTACCGGTGCTGCTTAAGTCATATATTTGGTCAGCCAAGCCCACTATGGGAGCAAGCTCTATTGAGCCTCTTAGCTTGATAATCTCAGCTTGTAATCCTTTTGCAGAAAAATACATAGAAGTAATACTTGGATATTTTGTAGCTACTCGATATTGACCCAATTGGTCGTAGCTTTTCTTTGTATTCTCAACTGATTTAGACAAGCCAGCTAATATAAATTGACACCAACCAAACCCCAAATCTGCTAATTCAAAAACCTCTCGGCTTTCTTCCATTAAGGCATCTTTGCCAGCTATCCCTAAGTCTGCTGCTCCGTATTCTACATAAGTGGCAACATCACTCGGGCGTGCTAGAATAAAACTTAATGTCCCACTCTTCAGGTAAAGACGGCGGCTTTCTTCTTCTAGAGCGCTAACATCAAACTCACTCTTTTTTAAAAGCTCTATGGTTGGTTTTAATAAAACACCTTTTGAGAGGGCAATTTTTAGGCTCACTTTGCCCTCCTTAGTTTTAAAATGTCCTCGAGAAGCGCTTTGCTGGACATGCCAACCCTGACACTTGATTTGTCTTTGGTTGATATTTTTACTTTTTGCCCGGCTAGAGCAATATGGAGACGCTCAAGCCCGATAGCAAAACCAGCTGAAGGCATATCTACTCCAAAAGTCTTTAGTAAGCCATCATAGCGGCCTCCTCCGGCAATAGGCAGCCCCACCTGCGGAGAATATGCCTCAAAAACCACACCCGTGTAGTAATCGAAATCACGCACTATTGATAAATCAAAAACCACATTTTCTAAATAACCATAAGATTGTATTAATGATTTTATTTTTATTAAGTTATTTAAAGCAGCCTGACTTTTTATGTTTCCTGCTAGCTCTTTGGCTTGTGTTAAGACATATTTTCCGTTAAGAGTGATTGCTTTTAACAAAGCATCTTTTGACTTTTTGGAAGCCTTCATTCTTTTAAGAAAAACCGATAAGCCGACCAAGTTTTTCCTGGCAATCAGTTTTCTTATCTCTTTGGCTACTTCTACATCTTTGGTTAATTGCTCAATTAATCCGTTAACAAAATCTATTTGACCAATGCCTACCCTAAAATCCCTAAGACCAACTTTTTTTAAAGTTTCGATCAAAATGATAATTGTTTCTGCATCACTAAAACCTGAACTGCTGCCAATTAATTCTATTCCAGCTTGTAAGAATTGGCGTTGCTGGCCCTGACGAGGCTTTTCTTGCCTAAAAACATCGGCGACATACGATAGGCGAATCGGTGTGGGCCCTTGAGAATATCTTTGAGCTACCAGGCGAGCAATCGGTGTTGTCATCTCCGGCCTAAGTGCTAACAATGCCCCATCGCTATCAAAAAACTTGAAAACCTCACCCGTTATAAAATCCCCTGTTTGGGCCGTCAGTAAGTCGTAGTATTCAAAGGCCGGAGTCTTGATACTTAAGTAACCCCATGACTTAAAAGCCTTTTTGGTTATCTCTTTAATTTTACTTAGCTCGCGTTCCTCCTTGGGCAATATATCTTTTAGCCCCGAGGGAACTGTTGGTTGCTTCATTTGGTCTCCATGTACGGGCGTATTGCAATACGCCTCTTCTGTTACTTAACATATCGGCATAATTACTTTAATACTTTAATTCATTAAACTACTAAAGCATACGGATGTCAAGATTTTTTTCGCTTAATTACAAATAACACGCTGCTTGCGATTACAAAAAACAAAGTCATTATGCTGATAAAGAACCCTACCCTAAATGATACCGGCTCGTAGCTAAAGATTACTGTATGTTTCCCTTTGTTTAACGGAACAGCTCTAAAGGCATAATTAGCCCTAAATATTTCTGCTTTTTTGCCGTCAACATAGACGTTCCAACCAGGATAGTAGGTATCTGATAACAATAGCAATCCCTTTTTAGGAGTGCTTACTTTTATCTTTATCTCCTGTGGCTTGTATTTCTTAATTTGGGTGAGAGCTTTACCTTCGTAATTTTTTATTGCCCCGAAGTATTTTGGCTCCTTTTCGATGATGGGAGTTTGATAATCAAAATTGCTCTTTAATTCCTCGAGTATTTTGCCGCCGATAGATATCACCTTATAATTAAAAGCCATATAAGCACGGGGCATAACTTTTGTGTTCTGATAAACTGACAAATCTTTTTCATAGTAAACTAACTTATATCGGTCGGTTGGCTTTAAATATCTTGGCATCAATGCATAGCTGCCTTTTTTCTTATATCCGTTTTCATAACGGCTGCCGCCTTCAATAAAAGGATCGCTATTGTAATAAGCAGCTACTTTGCGGCTCTTAGTTGCCGTAGGTGTCTCAAAAGTAAACAGATAAGTTTTACCCTTCGAGTTCTTGATGGGCTCAAAAAGGTATATGGCGTAAGTATTATCTCTGAATCGGTCGGTATCAGCTTTTGCAGACCTTATCTCTACCCATTGCCCCTTCTGCTTTTCATATAAATGATACTTAATTGGAATATTTACAACATTGCCAAAGGTGCCCACCAGATAATCGATTTCTGCTAAATCATTCTCGGTTGCTACAAAACTCTGCCCGTAAACATTCCTGCGCTTAATATCCTGAAAGCGGTCGGCTTTAATGATAACCGGCTGAGTAATATTGATATCAGAGGTATTGATAACATACTTTACATTTAAAAAATCCATTAATTTTGAGTTAATCATATTGGGCATAATAAAATTGGGCAGCTGCGGGGGTACGTTAAAGTCGGTAATTGTGGTTGCAAAATCAGCATAGCGCTTAATTAGCAAGGCATCCCTGCCCCTAACATCATAAAAACCGTATACCATGGGAATATTTGGAGACATCACATTAGATAGGGGTAGTACTCTAAAAAGCGACTTGTCCTTCTTAATATAATTGGTAATAGTAGTCGGCGGATAAACATAGTCTTTTTTAATATAGGAATTAAGATTTACTCCAAATAAAAATAAGTCTGCTACCAAAAAAACTAAAAAAGCGTTTTTAAGCCACTCTTTTGGTATCTTCATAAGATAACGCAATGTAAGCAGTATTGTTGCCAGGATAACTAACATAAACTGAAAGCGATAAATTGATAGCACTGCTCTTAGGTTTTGTAAGGTCAAAGCGAACTTTATGAAAAGAGCTATGGCCCCTACATTGATTAAGCCAATTCCGGCTGCCATTCTAAGATTTGTTTTCTCCTCTAAAAATAACTGGTCGAAACCAACGGCAGCTAAATAAGCAAATGCAAAAGTCAAAGTATAAACAAAGCGCTGAGGAGGCTGGGTTGCAAAAATCGGTATCTTATATAATATTTTTCCAATCGCTAAGCTAAATATCAACAACAATGAATATAGGGAAACAATTACAAAAGCTAGGTGCTCTTTAAGTAACTTTCTGGTACTTACTGCTAAAAACACCAGGTAGGGAGTAAGCAACCCCATATAAGTCGACATTTCAATAAAATTATAACGATACAGCCCAGTCCAAAAACCATCCTTTAAGTTTCCAAAAAGAAACGGAAATATCATCAAAACAACTGATGTTAGCGGCAATCCGTTGCTAGTGTAGCCAGAAGCCGTTCTGGCTTCATATTGGTAAGTAAGCTTCATAAACTCTACTCCCGGCACCAAGAAGATAGCAGCTAAAAGCAAACTAACAAACACTGCCAGAATAAATAAAAAAAATTTCTTTAGTACTTCCTGCCCTCTAACCTGGTAGAGTCTCGCCAGGCAGTAAATACCTAATAGAAGAAAGCTCTGAACTGTGCTTCCCGGGTGGCCGGCAAATATTAAAAAAGCAAGAGCTAGACTTAAACCCATACAATCAAGATAATTGCCGTTTCTTATGATGCGCTCGCCAAAAAGTAAAATCAGCGGAAGCCAAATAGCCACGCTGGTGTGAGGCCAATTCAACCAGTTGATAAAAAAGGCAGAAAAGATGTAGACGCAAGCCCCAAAAACAGAGGCTTTATGGCTAAGCCGGTACTGCTTTAAAAACAGATACATAAAAACACCGGCTAAAAACAACTTAAAAAAAGCTACAATATTAAGAGCTAGCGCAGGAGAAGTTACATAGAAAAATATGTTTATCGGATCCAGCACTCCTGATTGCCAGTTAGCAAAAAGCGGTGCTCCGCATAAAATATATGGGTTCCATAAAGGGAAAAAACCGCCGGAGAATGCCACTTTCATAAAATAATGCCAGGGGAAAAAAGCGGTTACCGGATCTCCTAATAAGCGGTTATGGATGGGCAATATTTTGCTTAAAATTGCCGGGTTAGTATATGACCATGGAGGCCATTGGTAAATTATGTCGCCCGGGAAAAAGGAATACCCTAAGAAAATACGGTACAAAAACAAGCAGACGACAACTAAAATAAAGATAAACCCGAACTTGTTCTTTAATAAGAAATTTTGAAGTTTGCTAGATACGATTTTTAACAAACCTTGCCCCGCGTCTAACTGTTTCTTTAAAACCGTAACTGCTGTATACATCCCTTAATTTTCTGATGTAATGGCGCTTTGATGAATTAGTAACTGCAGCCATAGGAGCCGGATTATATGATGCCAGTAACTTTGGAGAATACTGGCCGAACTTGTCAGGAGCAATCATAGGATTGGCACAAAACGGAATTAGCGGAGCAACCGCTTTCTCCCAACTATATTCACAAGCAACTTCTATTAAGTTATCCTTGCACTTCTGATATAACTTCTGATCTTCAAGCAAAGTAATAATAGCTTCAGCAATGGAGCTCGGATCATCTTCTTTAACTGTTATGCCAAGAGTTTTTTGCTCGATTAAATCCGATATTGCGTCCCCCTGAGTTGAGATTACCGGCAAGTTAGCCCAGATGTAATCCAGAATGCGGGTTCTAAAAGAAAACCTGGTTTCTATATGGTTAAAGTGAGTGCTAATACCAATATCGGCATCAAGTAAAAAGTTAGCTCTGTCTGCATATTCTACCCAGCCAAAGTTAAAAAATACTGTTTGATCGTATAAACCAAGCTCTTTGGCAAGCTCAACAGCCCTTAAACACATCTCCATCTCTGGCACATTGGGATTTGGGTGTTTTACCCCCATAAAATATAACTTAATATCAGTTCTTTTAGAGCCGATTAACTCCATAGCTTTTATTAAAGACAACGGATCGAACCAGTTATAAACTCCGCCACCCCATAAAATAACCTTGTCACTCATACCGATACCCGGAACAGTACCTTTGATAGCTTTTCTGGTCTGGGTGGGCTCAGCTGAGGGAATACCGAATGGAACCACATCAATTAATGATTTTAAACTAACATCGCTATCATACGTCTGAGGGTTTATCCGGCCCAGGGCACTTAAGTTTCCAATCCAGAAATCTTTTTGTTTCTCTGAGGCACAAACAAAGAAATCGCCCCGCTCTAACTGGAAGCGGTGAGCTCTTAGCGCTAAATCACATTCAGTAAAGCGGCGGTCGATATCAAGCTGTTTATGCTGCTCTAAAAGAGATAAAACAAAAGGGTCATAAATATCGACAACCAGGGGTTTATCTATATCAATAAGATACGGACTAGCTGCTAAAGTCATCCCCTGGCAGATAATCACGTCGTGTTCTTCAGCCATTTCCTTAACATCTTTAGCCCATTGATATTGCTTTACGGTAAACATCGGATGCTGCATGGGATCCTCATTGGGCACGGCCAGTGTTACTTCAAAATCTTTGCTTAGCACGTTAGCAATCTCAAAACACCTGATGCCTGGCCCGGCCATTTTCTCTGCCACTACCTCGTTTGTAAGTATCATAACCTTGGTAGCCTTTGGCTTTAAAAAGATGTCATATATACCCAGGGCATGCTGGATATCTATCTGGGCGTTTTGATATTCCTCTCCTTGAAAAATAGAGAAAAATATCTCGCCGAACAATTTAAAAAGTGAAGTATCGGAGCGCTTCCTTAAAGCTTGGACTTTCTTTCTTTTTTCTTTAAGGCCAGGCAGTTGGCGGATAAAATCCTCCACCGCTAGAATATAGCTTACCCCTAGTTTAGGAACATCGGTTTTCTCCCCTGTGGCTTCAGAGCCTATACGGTAATCATCAACTTTTTCTTTTAAGCACAGAGCTGCCCTTTTATTTAATAGCAAAAGAACCGCCGGCAAAACTTTTTCTAGTACTTGGTCGCTATAGTTTTTGTAGATGGTAGCTAATGCATTGCGCTCATATAATAACTGCAATTTTTCCTGGCCAATTTTGCTTGAGGTTCCATGGTGACGGTGGTAAGCAACTGATGTCGGCACAAAAAGCACCTTGTACCCGGCCAGCCAAAGACGCCAGCCAAAATCCACATCTTCGTAGAAGGCAAAATAGTCTTCGTCGAAACCGCCAACTTTTAGAAAAACATCCCTGTTAACCAGCATTGAGCCGCCGTTTACAAAAAGCATGTAACGGGGTTCGTTATACTCGTTTTTTCTAAGCGGTTTTTCGAAATCAATTTGGAACCCGCGCCCTTCAAAGTTCATCATCCCTAAAACAAAGTCTATCTTCTTGCCCTCCCAATCAAGAACTTTAGAGCCGGTGCACGCTAATTCGCTATCACTTATCAAAGGTTTAGCTAGTTCTGTTAGCCAATCTTTTTCTACTTTCATATCGTTATTAAGCAAGGCGATATGGCTACCGGTTGCTACTTTGGCTCCCTGATTGACAGCCGGGGCAAACCCTTTGTTTTCTTTGTTAGAAACTACCTTTACTTCCGGGAAGTCTTTGGCCAGTAACTCAACTGAGCCGTCTGTGCTGTCGTTATCGACTACCACAACCTCTACTTTTTCCTTAGGGTAATCGAGCTCCTTTAAAGAATTAAGGCAGGTGGGAAGATGCTTAATGCCGTTATAATTAACCAAAATAATGCTAACCTTAGGAAGATTTAACATAAGTTTAGCCATTGTTTTTCCTCCCCATACCTTTTACTTTTGAATAGACTTTGTAAGGAGTAGCGTTTTGGATTTTAGCCATCCATTCCTCGAGGTTGCGAATATGCTGCTCTTTGTCACGGATAATAGCCTCTAAGTTGGTTATATGAACATCTTTTTCTTTAAGCATTATATGTACTCTTTCTAATTCGCCTACCATGGCTTCCATTTTTTCCTGATGTTTTAGGTTAAGCAAAGACAGCAACATGGAAAAATCGTTAAAAAAGTTTTTGTTTTCAGCTGAGCTTAAATTATCAAACTTTTTTTGCACAGCATCCAGAGGATCCTTTTTCTTTGAAGCCACAATTACCGTCCGGTAACTGGGATTTCTATGATCGCTTTCGTAATAATTTTGGTTGTAGAACCTGTCTAATAATTGATGTAATTTTTCCGAATCATTTAAAGACTGTACATACATTTTAGCCACCTGCATAGGAAGCCAATTATATAAATAGCCGCTGGGAATAGTTATCTTAGAAAAGCCACTGTCAGAAAAATATGAGACAACTTCGTTTAATTGGGGCAAACCATTATCTAAGTGTTCTTTAAGAATTTGGAACTCTGATTTAAAAGTGCTTAAGAAGAACTGATATGTGATTTCTTCGGCTAGACGGTTATTTTCACTAAAGTAAGGAGCGATTAAAATAACGTAATTCTTACTTACTCTTGCCAGCTCAGAAAGAAATGCGTCTCTTTTAGAAGCCTCAACATGCTCTAGGGTGTCTAAGCTGCATACTAAATCGAAGGAGTTATCATCAAAGCTAAGTTTAGCCCCATCTCCCTTCACATAATTTACACTAGTCCGCTCTTTAGGAAGGTCGCTTTTATTGTAAACATCTAAAACAGTAATATTGTTATGACTTAAGAAATCGGTGATTACTCCCGGAAAACCGCCTACATCTAATATCTTTAGTTTTTGGCCGTCTTTTAAAGCGCTAACAATCTCGGCTACATCACGGTAGCGCTGATACATATCAAACGGTAGATTAAGTAAGTCTGTCATTTTATGCTCCAACTTGCCGGTATATGAACTATACCGAACCCTTCCTTAATAACCCCTGATTCTATCTCAAAAAAATACATTTCATCATGATGGTCATAAGGGTGCAAACAGCTATGGTCGTATATGGCAGCTGAAAAAAGATAGCCTCCTTTTAATAAAGGCAAGGATTTTACCGTGTAATCAACGTAGCCTTCGCCTTTTATTTTATCTATCTTGATATCAGCTACTTTTGTATTAGGCCCGGTTATGTGAGCTCCGTCTTGTCTGTGAATAGCTACCCCAAAAACAGGTTTATCAATTTCCTGGTGACACTTATAATAGATTCTAGCCCTCAAGCTATCGGTTGTCTTAAACCGGCTTTTTTTCTTGCCATCCTGGTCAAAGAACTCAACCCCGGTGATTTCTGCTTCTTTTGAGCCCCACCTGCGGCCATATTTGCCGATTTTCTCCGCTTTGTGCTCTGCGCTTTCCTCTTCCTGCTTATTAATACTGTCAAGGTAAGCGTCTACTACCTTAGCAGCTTTACCAAGCTCTTGAGGCTTACCATTATCCAACCACAGAATCCTGTCACAAAGGTTTCTCATCTCCTCAAGGGCATGTGAAACAATTATAATGGTTTTGTTAGACTTTTTGAACTCGAGTATCTTCTGATTACAGCGATGCTGGAAATGCTCATCGCCAACCGCTAATACTTCGTCAATTACCAGTATGTCTGGGTCCACATTAATAGCCACCGCAAAACCAAGGCGGATAAACATCCCCGATGAATAATGCTTTACCGGAGTATCGATAAACTTTTCCAGCTCAGCAAACTCTACTATTTCATCAAACATCATATCGATTTGCTTTCTTTTCATCCCCAAGATAGATCCGTTAAGATAAACATTTTCCCGGCCGGTAAGCTCTGGGTGAAAACCAGCTCCCAACTCCAGCAAACCCGATATTTTTCCCATAGTTTGTATTGAGCCGCTGGTCGGAGTATAGACCTTGGTTAAAATCTTAAGCAAAGTGCTTTTCCCGGAGCCGTTTTCGCCTATGATGCCGAAAGATTCCCCTTCGTTAACATCAAATGAAACATTTTTTAGGGCCCAAAACTCTTCAAAACTGCGCTTTTTTTGACGGCGCAAAGCAGCTTCCTTAAAGCTCCTGCTTCTGTCGCGATATAAACGAAAGCTTTTCGATACGTCTTTTACTTGAGCTGCTAACCCCTTTTCGGAGGCAGAATTCTTGGTTACAAACATCTATATTTCACCTGCAATCTTTTCTTCTTGTTTTTTAAAGAAAGCATAACTGATAAGGAAAAACACTGCAGAGAAAATGCCAGTATAGGCTAGTAATTTTAGGCTAGGAATCTCAACAAAATATAGTACTCGTTGATAAATCAAAATAATCGAAGCCATAGGATTAAGCTTATAGACAAAGGGCACCCAGCTTAAGTTGTAATGAGTAGCAGCTGTAGATAATTGCTCTACCTTAATAAATGGATAAATAATAGGGCAAGCCCAAAACCAAATCATAAGCATTATGTTGAGCAAGTGCTTTGTATCTCTAAAAAAAACATTGGAATAAGAGGCCAGTAAAGACATCCCTAAGATAAAAAAGCTTTCGATAATTATTATTAGAATTAAAACCGGTATCATCGGATAAAAATAGAAACCAAATATGGTTAAGAAAACAAAAAGGACGGATAGCTCAATGCCAAAAGTAACCAAATTAGCTAATACTGAGGCAAAAGGAATAATTTCGCGGGGAAAATATATCTTTTTAACTAATCCCCCGGAGTCTACCAGCGAGCCTACTGACATCACCAGGGAATTAGAAAAATAATTCCAGGCCAACAAACCGCTTATTAAAAAAACAGCAAAACTGGTTTTGCCATGATAACCGGGGTATGAAAGCAGCGCATTGTCCATCCCCATCACCTTTCCGGCGATAATTGAATAAACAGCAACTAAGACCAGGGGGTTAGCAAAAGACCACAGAAAGCCAAAAACACTGCGTTTATACTTAACCTTAAGTTCCCTGCTTATTAAATTAAATAAAAGCTCTCTATGTTCTATTAATTGTTTGAAATTGCTAATCAATATCCACCATCAAAGTTTTGGATTAAATAAGATACATTACGGTAGTATTTTACCATAGATAGTTAAAAGGGCAGGCATCAACCTGCCCCTACAGTAGGGGCGAGATACTTCTCGCCCTAAACTTTATTCTCCAGCCAGGTATTCAGCCAGTGCTTCCTGCCAAGGCCTTAATAGCTTAAAGCCTCGAAGTTCTAGCGAGTAATTTTTTAGCACCGAATAAGCCGGACGGGGTGCCGGGCGGGGAAAATCGTCAGTAGTACAAGGCTCAACATGGGTAGTGATGCCTTTTTGCTTAAATATTTCTTTGGTAAAGCTGTACCAGGAACAACTTTCTTGATTAGTAACATGATACAAACCAAACTGGCCAGATTTAACGATTTCAATACACTTTGAGGCTAAATCCTTAGAGTATGTAGGAGAGCCAATTTGGTCATCAACTACCTTTAAACTCGGCTTTTCTTGGCCTAGGGCAATCATAGTTCTTACAAAGTTCTTGCCTTGGCCGTAAACCCAGGCTGTTCTTACAATATAGTAGCGGGTAAGCAAGCTTTGAATATAGCGCTCTCCTGCCAGCTTCGAACGCCCGTAGATACTTTGGGGGGCCGGATCGTCAAACTCTGAGTAAGGCTCGATGGCTTGCCCGTCAAAAACATAATCCGTACTTACGTATAAGCAAGGGATGTTTTGTGCTTGGCAAGCCAAAGCGATATTTTGAGTGCCCACTGCATTTACCTTGTAGGCAAGATCGGGGTTTTGTTGACATCCGTCTACGTCAGTATAAGCTGCCGGATGAAGAACAATATCTGGTTTGGCTTCATCAAAGGCCTGATTAACTGCCCTTAAGTCTGTGATATCTAAGATATGCGAAGCAGCAGTTCCTTCTAAATCACAAGCATAAACTTCATCTTCTTTAAGAAGTTCTAAAAACTCCAATCCAAGCTGGCCAGCACTTCCGGTAACTAAGATCCTCATTTTTTAAGCGGTCTCCACCACCACTCGTTTTCTAAGTACCATTTAACTGTTTCTTCTAAAGCTTGTTTAAAGTTTCTTTTAGGCTGCCAGCCAAGCTCTTTAATCTTATCCACTGCTATTGAATAACGAAAATCATGGCCCAGCCTGTCATCTACATAAGTTATCAAACTTTCCGGCTTACCCATTATCCCTAGAATTTCCTTGGTAATCTCCATGTTGGGAGTTTCGTTCCCCGCACCCAAGTTGTAAATCTCGCCTTCCTTACCTTTATGTAATACTACATCTAACCCACGGCAGTTATCCTCGACATAAAGCCAATCGCGCATATTCTCTCCGCTGCCATACACCGGCAAGGGTTTATCCTCCATTGCATTAGTTACAAAAAGAGGAATTAATTTTTCCGGATACTGATAAGGGCCAAAATTGTTAGAGCTCCTGGTGATTATTACCGGATATTTATAGGTAATAAAGTAAGACATCGCTAGCAAATCGCCGCCGGCTTTACTTGACGAATAAGGGCTGCTGGGAGTTAAGCAATCAGTTTCCTTAAAAGAGCCTTCTTTTATAGAGCCATAAACCTCATCAGTTGATATTTGAATAAAACGAGGCACTTTAGCAGCTTTTGCAATATTTAGCAGATTATTTACCCCTAATACATTAGTTCTGACAAACTCATCAGGATGAGTAATTGAGCGGTCTACGTGGGACTCAGCTGCAAAGCTAACGACGGCATCTATGCTGCCGTCGATTATCTCGGATACTAGCTTAGCGTCGCAGATATCTCCTTTAATAAAAGAGTAGTTAGAGTTGTCTTCTAAGCCTTTTAGGTTATCTATATTGCCAGCATAAGTCAGCTTATCAAGGTTAATAATTTTATAATCAGGGTGCTGTTTTAGCATTAGTCGAACAAAATTACTACCTATAAAACCAGCTCCACCAGTAACTAAGATTTTCATCTATTTTCTATGCTCCAATTAAAGCCGATTTCGTCATCATCCCATTCTATACGCTTTTCATCAGGATTTTTGGGATCGTATGATTCGGTGGTAAGGTAGGTAATAACTACCGGTTGACAGCCAAGTACTTGATAACCGTGGGCTACTCCAGCCGGTATCAGCACAGTCGAGGGATTATCCTCACCCATCAAAAAAGACTCGGTTACCCCTTTGGTCTTTGAATTAGAGCGGATATCATGTAAAACCACTCTAGCGTTGCCGCTTGGAAAAAACCATATATCATCTTGTTTTTCATGATAATGAAAAGCTTTTATTACGCCGGGATTAGTTTTAGATGCCGATAACTGGCCGAATCTTTTAACAATATCTTCATCATCACGAACAATTTCTTCAAAAAACCCCCGCTCATCATGATGCCTAGTCAGCTTTTTATATTTGACTCCTCGAATTTTTGTGTCTTTGAACATTTCTTCTCCTACTTACCACTTACTACTTACGACTTACGCTTAAATTCCTACCTTACTATTGTCGCCTACCATCAACCGATAGGCTTTAGGTTTTTTGTTGCTTTTTACCACCTCAACGTTCTTGCCTATCAGGCTATCACTTAGTCGGTTGATAGATTTAACCGCACTGCCCTCAAGAACAATGCTATGCTCAATCTCGCTGTCGATTACCTGGCAATCATAATATATCGAGGTAAAGGGACCTATGTATGAATGCTCTATTACCGTGTTTTTGCCGATAACCGCCGGGCCTCTGATAGTGCTATTAATTACCCTTGCTCCTTCATCTATAAAAACCTTGCCTACTATCTTTGATTTATTATCCACTTGGCCCAAACAACCTTCTTTAAGGTCTTCTAGAATCATCCTGTTAGCCTCTAGCATATCTTCTAGCTTGCCGGTATCTTTCCACCATCCTTGGATAATATGAGGCTCAACCGTTAACCCTTTATCAATCATATACTGGATAGCATCAGTTATCTCTAACTCATCGCGCCAGGAAGGCTTAATAGCATTTACAGCCTCAAAAATATTCTTATCAAACATATAAACACCGACTAAGGCTAGGTTAGAAACAGGGGTTTTGGGCTTTTCGACAAGTTTTTTAACAGTATTATCGCCGTTTAGCTCCGCCACGCCGAACCTTTTGGGGTCTTCTACTTCGGCTAATAAAATCTGAGCATTAGGTTTATTGCTTTTAAACTCATCTACAAGGGTTTTAATACCATCCTTTATCAAATTATCGCCTAAAAACATAACAAACTCTTCGTTGCCTAACTCTTTTTGGGCAATTTTAACCGCATGAGCCAGCCCCAAAGGCCTTTCTTGATAAACATAAGAGACACTTACACCAAATTGTTCCCCGTTGCCGATAGCTTCTTTTATTTCATCTTGGGTATCGCCAACTATTATGATAACTTCTTTTATTCCAGCCTCAGCGATAGAATGCAGGCAATAGTAAAGCACCGGCTTGTTGGCTACCGGAACTAACTGTTTTGCACTGGTGTGAGTTATCGGCCGCAAGCGAGTTCCTTCCCCGCCTGCTAAAATAAGGGCTTTCATTTTCCGGTCACTACTATAACATCTGTATATTGGGAAGGAAAGATTGATTGGCTTTTTTTGATACGCTTTGTCCCTAACATTGCAGCTATTACTTTTGCTTTTTCTAATTTGGCATTAGTTTGATAATAAACAACCGTGCTGCCCTTATTGAGATTATCAGCATTTTCTACCCTAAGCACTTGAAAACCCATACCGGCTATTTTTGGTTTTAACTTAGTAGCTTGACCTGCAATACCGCTGCCATTTTGGATAATTACCGTTGTGTCCTCGTTATCAGTGCTAACAGGCAGTCCTTTCTCAATACATTCAAGCATATACTCAATTCTTTCTTCGTCGGGAAGAAGATAATATCCCCGCCAAGACCAATCATCAGTTCCGGGCAGCGTAACCATTTGCACCTTGGCTTTATCCACTGCCTGCATCGCTCTGGCCAGCCCTAAGAGTTGCATTCCGGACAAATCAGTTTCTGAGTTCTCGGCAAAAATACTTACTAGGTAAGGAATCCTGGGGATGGTACTCCAGCTAGTCATTTTAGACATTAACGCTTTCATAAAATTGTGCTGTCGTTTTATTCTTCCGGGATCCCCGGTTAGTTTTTTATCCATTCTAAACCGAACATAATTTAGGGCAGTTACCCCGTCTAGCACATGATAGCCAGCCGGAATATTCATACGATACGTTTTTGTATTGTTAACTAGCGGTTCGCCAATGTTGATAGGCAGCCCACCCATTGCATCAATTACCTTAATAAACCCCTGGAACCGGATAATAGCATAGTGGTGGATTTTCCAGCCTAGAAAATCGCTTACAGTCTTAATAGTAAGATCCGGGCCGCCATAGACCATAGCTGCATTTATTTTGTCATGACCGTGTCCTTCAATCTCCACTTTCATATCCCTGGGGATAGATATCATTACCGCCTGATTTTTCTTAGGATTGAGGTGAATTAATATCATGGTGTCGGTGCGAGTGTATTTTGGTTGGTCCTTGGTATCTTGGTTGATATCTTGGCCCATTAGCAGGATGTTTACGGGTTCATCACCAATTGCTTCCTCTAATGAAACAATATTTTTCCCCCGTTGAAACTTTGATTCAATAAACTTAAGGTAAACATAGCCGCCAGTGGAAACCAAAATGGTTGCCATCAGCATAAAAGAAAGTATTTTTTGTTTTAGAGATACTCTTGAAATATGCATAGCTACAACTTTACTATTAAACGGTTTTTAACCCAAAAAATCAATTATACTCCTATAAAACAAGACAATTAATTTAATTTTTGGTAAAGTTTTTATGGTTATGCAAAAAGCAATCATTAAAAGTCTAGAAGAAAGCGCTAACACAAAAAACGCTTTAACAGAGTTTAGCGATGTAATTGAGTTAGCCGCTAAACTTGTTATCAAAACTTATCATAACAAAGGCAAGGTGCTGCTTCTGGGAAACGGTGGAAGTGCTGCCGATGCCCAGCATATTGCAGCAGAGTTCGTGGTCCGTTTTGCTAAAAGCCGTTTATCTTTACCGGCCATCGCTCTGTCATGTAACTCTTCAATAATCACCGCCTGCAGCAATGATACTGAATTTAACGAAGTTTTCAGAAAACAGATAGAATCATTAGCCCAACACGGAGATTGCATAATCGCTATTACAACTAGCGGGACTTCTCTAAACATAATAAACGCTGTTAAGGAAGCCAAGAAGAAGAGATGTTCGGTTATTAGCTTAATTGGTAAAAAACACTCACCTCTTTGCAGCCTTTCGGATGTTTGTATTGCTGTCCCATCTAGCAGTACGCCCCGCATCCAAGAAGCCCACATCACCATCGGCCACATCATTTGTCAACTGGTCGAAGAAACCTTGTTTTAGACATCAGATGTCAGACTTCAGTCGTCAGGAAACATCAAACAAACGTCATTGCGAGGAGGCCAATAGCCGACGTGGCAATCTCAGACATAAGGCAGTCTTCCTAGACCGCGATAATACCATTATCGAAGACGAAGAAGGATATCTCTCTAATCCTAACAAAGTAAAACTGCTTCCAGGAGCAGCAGGCGCCATTAAGAAACTAAATGGAGCTGGGTTTAAGGTGATAATCGTAAGCAATCAGTCTGGTATTGGACGCGGATTAATTACAGAGGAACAACTTGGTCAAGTTAATCAAAAGATGCTCGAACTTTTAGCTGAAGAAGGTGCTAAGATAGATGCTATATACTATTGCCCTCACCATCCCGAAGCCGATATAGAGAAATACCGAATGATATGTCCAGACAGAAAGCCAGCTCCCGGAATGCTCATTAAAGCCGCCGTAGAACATAATATCGACCTCAGTAAGAGCTATTGTGTTGGTGATAGTGAACGAGACATCCAAGCAGGCAAAAACGCCGGTTGCTCTACCTTAATGATTAGCGAGGAATTAGATCTAAAAAAAGCAGTAGAAATTATTTTGAATAACTCTTTAGAATCTTATCGATAATCTTCGAGCTTGAGTAGCCTTCGATAAAGGGCACTAAAGAGATCTCTCCGCCATAGGACTTAACTACTGAGGCTTCCGGTAAATCTTCCTCGTTATAATCGCCGCCTTTAACAAAGACATCGGGCTTAAGCAACTCAAGGATTGCTTCAGGCGTATCTTCGTCGAAGAAGGTAACGTAATCTACAAAGTCCAATAAGGAAATTATCTCTGCTCTTTGCTCTTCGCTTATTATCGGCCGGCTATCCCCTTTTATTCTCTTGATAGAATCATCGGTATTTAGCCCCACTACAAAAACATTGCCTAGTTTAGCGGCGCTTTTTAGATAGGAGATGTGGCCTAAGTGAAGTATATCAAAGCAACCGCTGGTAAAAACAACTTTTTCGCCTTGAGCTTTTTGAGATTCCAGGATACTTATTAAATCATTAGCATCTTTTATCTTAGCATGTTCATGCTCGAACCTTCTTACGAGCTCTTTCTGGCTTACCGTAGCCGTGCCTAGCTTAGATACCTCAATAGCAGCCGCTTGGTTAGCAATAATGGAGGCCTCTTCATAACTTGCACCGGAGGCAACCGATAAGGCAATGGCCGCTACTACCGTGTCTCCGGCCCCGCTTACATCAAAAACTTCCTTAGCTTCCGTGGGATAATGCATCACTTTGCCAGTAGTATCAAACAAGGACATTCCTTCATTTGCCCTGGTAATCAAAACACTGCACTGCATTTCTGAACACAGTTTCTGGCCCATGCCGATAATATCCTGGTCGGTGCTGCCGGCAATATTGGTCATTTTAGAAGCTTCCCTGTGATTGGGAGTAATCAAATCAATTCCCTTATAAAGTTCATGGTGCCTGCATTTGGTATCAGCAATTATTGTTTTATTGATATCCTTAGCTATACTAATTAAGTTCTTTATTAGGCTAGAGGTAAGAGTGCCCTTATCATAATCAGAGAAAACCACTATATCTACATCAGTTGCCAGCATCTCAAAGCTTTTAACGATGGCTTTTTCCCGTTCTTCTTCTAATTCTTGGGTATTTTCGTAGTCAAGCCTGATAAGCTGCTGGTTATGGCTTAAAACCCTGGTTTTGGTGATAGTAGGTTTGTGATGGTCAAAAACAATGCCAGAAAAACCGATTTTATTTTTCTCTAGAATAGATATCAGCTGCTTACCTGGCTCATCCTGGCCTAGAGTGCCTACTAGCTCTGCTTGGCCTCCCATAGCTACTACATTGTTAGCCAGATTGGCTGCTCCGCCCGGTAGCATAGTTTCCTTATTTACCTTAACTACCTGCACCGGAGCCTCAGGTGATATACGATCAACTTCTCCAAAGAGATACTTGTCGACCATTACATCGCCGACTATTAGTATCTTTTTCTTATTGAAGTTCTTAATAATCCTTGTTAAAGCTTCCATTAGTAGCATTTTAACTTATTTTACTATTACCAGCTAGTCAGCTATAATCTATTGCTTGGAGAAGTTATGATTGCAAAATTAATTGAAATATATAAACACCGGGAATTACTCGTAGTTTTTACAAAAAAAGAGCTAAAAGTTAAGTACAAAAACTCCGCTATGGGCGTGCTATGGTCTTTTATTAATCCCTTGATTATGGCAGTTGTCTATACACTGGTCTTTAGTAAGCTGTTTGGAGCAAGTAAAGAAATAAAAGACTACCCCATATTTCTTTTATCGGCCTTATTGGCATGGAATTTCTTTACTGTATGTATAGCAACCTCCTCTAGCGCCATCATCGCAAACGCCAATCTTATCAAAAAAGTTCGATTCCCTAGAGAAATTATCCCTTTGTCAATTATACTAGCAGCTCTGGCAAACTATTTAATGGAAGTTGCTGTACTAATGGTTATCTTGTTAATAATGGGTTACAATTTTATTCCATATCTTCCAATTTTTTTGTTAGTGCTCATACTGCAACTGATTGCCACTGCGGGTTTTGGTTTTATATTTTCAGCTTTAACTGTTTACTTTCGTGATATTGAGCAGTTAATTAATATTATTCTGCTCATCTGGTTTTTTGCTACTCCTATCGTATATGATATTAGCAAGGTAAATAAATTATCGCCGATTTTTGCAACTGCTCTTAAAATTCTTAATCCTCTAGTATCTATAATGTTACTTTACAGGAGTTCGCTATATTACCTTTCATGGCCCTCATTGCAGCTAATCATTTATGGCCTTCTCGGATCTACTAGCATTTTTATTGCTGG
The DNA here is from genome assembly GCA_003599235.1 of Actinomycetota bacterium. GTDB lineage: Bacteria > Actinomycetota > Aquicultoria > SURF-47 > SURF-47 > SURF-47. Next base: position 71,233 of record QZJE01000007.1, read on the forward strand.
CTATATTCTGTTTCAAAAACTTTCACCAAATTTTGCTAAAGAGGTTTAATGAAAAAAAACCAATCATCAAAAATCGTCATTGAAATAAAAGACTTATGGGAAAGTTTCCGCATTTATCATCACAAAAGCATGACCTTAAAAGATACCTTCGTGCGCTTAAAAAAATCTGCATATGAGGAGTTTTGGGCCTTAAAGGGAGTGTCTTTCAAAGTATTTAAGGGTGAGACATTGGGCATCATCGGTGAGAATGGCTCTGGAAAAAGTACCCTTTTAAAGTGCATCTCAGGAATACTAGAGCCAAGCAAAGGCTGTATTAAGGTCAAGGGAAAGATTTCACCATTACTTGAACTAGGGGCCGGTTTTCATCCTGAACTTAGCGGGCGGGAAAATATCTTTATTAACGGGGCAATCCTGGGATTAACAAAAAAACAAATCCAAGAACGATATGACAAAATAGTTGCTTTTGCTGAGCTAGAAGACTTTATAGATACCCAAGTTAAGTTCTATTCATCCGGTATGTATATTAGGCTTGGTTTTGCAGTAGCAATTTTTGCTGACCCTGATATTTTAATGGTAGATGAAGTATTAGCTGTAGGTGATGAGAGTTTCAGAAAAAAATGTTTTGATAAGATTAAAGAGTTTCAAAAAATGAATAAAACAATAATTATAGTGACTCATGATATGGGATCCGCTTATAGATTTTGTGACAGATTGGTGCTTCTTAGCAAAGGAAAGATAAATAAAGAAGGCAAACCAAAAGAAATTGTAAGGAATTATGTAAATAGCGTTATTGAAGACGAAAAATTTAGCGAAAAGGGCTCCAAAGATATAGTGCTTACAAAGGTAGAATTATTTGATGAAAATGAGACAAAACAAACCAACTTTTCTCCGGGTGACAACCTAGTTATTTCGATTACTTATAATGCAAAAACTGCAATCAAAAACCCAATTTTTGGTTTCGCTATATTCGACCAGCAAGGAAACCATTGTTTTGGAACCCACACTAAGTACAAGGGCCTTAATATCCCAGAAGTTAACGGTGTGGGCCTCATACGCTTTAAACTCGATTCATTGCCAATGTTAAACGGTAAATTTTACTTAACTGTAGCAGCTATCAACGAATCAAATGATATATATCATGAGTTAAAAAATTGCCTATCTTTTGAAGTAACAAGCTCCAATGATGATGAGGGAACCTTATATATTCCTGTGGAGTGTGAAATTCAGTCACTTTCGAATAAATCGAATACCAAACAAGAAGTTGGAAAAAACTAATGAAAATTGTCTTTATTAATCCTTATATTTCAAACGATAAATCCTATCCTGATTATCCCCCTATAGGGATTCTATCAATGTCTAGCTTGTTAAAAGAAGCTGGCTATAGCGTTTTCTTTTTAGATGCCCAATTCGAACAACTTAGTGTTGATCAGATTAGCGCTAAGATCAAAAAAATAGTACCAGACCTAATCGGAATAACTATAAATGTTGTTCAAGCAAAATCAGCTCTAGTCTATATAAACGAATTAAAAAAAATCTTTCCCAGTATCCCGCTAGTTATAGGTGGTCCTTTTGTAACAGGTTTCGGTAAAGAAACATTTGATCATATAAAAGAAGCCGATTTTGCAGTTCAAGGCGAAGGTGAAGAAGCTATCGTTAACCTAGTAAACCATCTCGATGGAAGGTTCGCGTTGGAAGATATTGATAATCTGATATACAAAAATAATGGCCAAATAATTACTAATCCCTTAAAGCGAATCTTTGATATTAATGCCCTGCCTTTGCCTGATTATGATTTGATCAAAGACCATATAAATCTATATACCCCTCCTCATCCTTCAATTGCCCAACCATCTATGCATATAATGTGCTCAAGAGGTTGCCCGTTTAAATGCCAATTCTGCTCCTCTCCTACCATATGGGGCAGAAAAGTAATATATAGAAACGTAGAATCAGTAATAGAAGAAGTTGATTTATTAATTAGCAAATTCGGCGTCAAAGAGATATTTTTTCAAGACGACACCCTAAATGCCCGTAAAAAGTGGTTTTTTGAGCTTTGCCATCAGCTTATTGAAACCAAGCTAAATGAGAAAGCTTATTTTAAATGTCCTTTTAGAGTTAATAAAAAAATCTTAAGCAGAGAACTTTTACAAATAGCAAAAAAAGCGAACTTTTGGATGATTTTTTATGGAGTCGAGAATGGCAACCAGGCAATGCTTCAAAGTATGAACAAAGGAATAAAGATCAGAGATATTAAACGTGCTTTTGATTTAAGTAAGCAAGTCGGCATTAAAACTTTCGCTTCTTTTATGGTGGGCAACATAGGAGAAACAGAAGAAACATATAGAGATTCTATCAATTTAATGAAAGAAATTAAATCTGATTATGGAGGTTTCGCTTTCGCAATTCCTTTTCCGGGTAGCGAATTATATAATGTTGCATTATCAAAGCGTCATATAGAGATCAATGATTTTGTCTCTGAATTTACAACTGATAGATGCATAGTTCGAACTGATAAGCTAGATAGTAAAAGAATCCAAGAGTTAACAATGCAAGCAAACCAGTTAATGGTAGATAAAAATTAAATCACTTAAAAATGATAGTTTATTATGAGGATAAACAAAATGATATAGAGCAAATCGCCGATGATCTTTTTTTAGTCTCTGATAAATCCTTCGAGAGATTACAAAACATTTACTCCACTTTTATGCGATTAGACTACCCATCAGCTTACATTTTGGATGGTAGTAAACATCCAAAAAATATTCTAAAAAGATTACTGAGAAAACTTTCACATTGGTACATAAAGAGATTGGAAGATTTTGGAAGACAACATTTATCTATTGAAAAAAAATTATTCACTAATTTGTTTGATGAAATTAATCAAATCAGGCAGCAAAGCCAAAGGAGTGAACAATTAGCAAATGCTAATGGAGAATTTTTAAAGCAATTTAATAAAGGAATGTACATCGAAAGAATAAACAGAATTGAGAGATCCTTAAAAGATAAACACAGCAATAACTTCCCAACAAAACAACAGAGAAAAAACAAAGAATTACCAGAAGAATTAAAAGTAGCTAATAGTATGGATTATTATATGTTTGAGAATAATTTCAGAGGATCCGAAGAAGTTATTAAAAATCGTCAGAATCAATATCTTAAATATTTTGTTAATAAAAGTAACGTTTTAGATATCGGTTGCGGACGAGGCGAATTTTTAGAACTCCTAACTAATCATAACGTTGAATGCTATGGAATAGATATTAATCCTGACATGGTATTAAAAGGCAGAGAAAAAGATCTAAAAATTATTCAAGAAGAAGCCCTAAGTCATTTACTTTCAGTAGAAGATGAATCCCTGGGTGGCATTTTTTGCTCACAACTTATTGAACATCTAAGCCCCTCAGCGATTTCTAATCTTATCGAACTCAGTTGGAATAAACTAAAAAAGGATTCCTATTTTATCTGCGAGACAATAAATCCTTGTTGTGTAAGCGCTTTCATTAATTCCTTTATTATGGATCTCTCCCACGTAAAACCACTTCATCCAGCAACCCTGAATTTCTTATTTGAGAGCAATCACTTCGAAGAAGTAAAAGTTACTTTTCTAACACCGCATGAGGAATCAGCAAAACTAAGCAAAATAAGCGTTCAAGGCCTCGACGAACAACATCTAAGAATTTCTGAATTACTAAACAGCAACACGGAAAAACTTAATCAATTGTTATTTGGCTATCAAGAGTATGCAGTAATCGCAAAAAAGTAGTAAGGAAGTTATGTGAAGGTACCTAAAAGTATAACTATAATAATGTTAACCTGGAATGGGCTTAAAAAAACTTACGAATGCTTAGAAAGCCTGGAGCCATCTATTATTATGGCAAAAAATTGCAAACTAATCGTTGTAGATAATGGCAGCACAGATGGAACTGTAGAGTTTTTAGAAAGTAAGCCCTATGTAGAATTAATTAAAAATTCTTCTAATGTTGGATTTACAAAAGCAAACAATCAAGGAATTAAAAGAAGCGAGCCTGATTCCGATATCATTTTAATAAACAATGATTTAATTTTCTTGGATAAGGATTGGATTAATAAACTTCAAGACCTAGCATATAAGGATAATAAAAATGGGATAGTCGGTTGCCGGCTAATAAGTTCTAATAATAAATTAATTCATTCAGGAACTTACATGCCCATAGAAACCCTGTGGGGACACCAAATTGGAAGCGGAGAAAAGAATATAAATCAGTATAACCAGTCCAAACCAGTACAAGGAGTCGTTTTTGCAGTAAGTTATATTAAACGAGCAGTTATTAACCAAGTTGGCCTTTTAGATGAAGATTATTTTGCTTACTTCGAGGATACCGATTATTGTTTTAAAGCAAAAAAGGCTGGTTTTAATACTTTAGTTCACGGAGACGTAACTGTCATTCACAATGAGAACTCATCAATAAAAGTTAACAACGTAAATTTCAGAAAGCTTTTCTTTCGCTCTAGAAAAACTTTCAAAAAGAAATGGGGTAGACATTTATATCAAGACCACAAAAACCCAATCACTTGGCGTTCTATATTAGGTTTTTCAACTGGTTACGCTGCATCTTCTGGAGAAATACTAAAAAATCTCTATCAGCGTAATACAGATGTCTCTTACAAATACGCTTACGGAAGAGGCACTCCTTTCCCATATAGGGAGCCTAGACATCTGGATGATCACATGTTAAACCTTATAGCAAAACGAAAATCGAACAGAAATGCACCACAAGTAGTTTATGCTCAAGGCGATGTTTTTAATAAAAATAATGGCCCTTATAAAATTGGCTACTCGATGCTAGAAGTTAACGGGATACCAAGAACTTGGGTTAATCAAGCTAACAACATGGATGAAGTATGGGTCCCTTCAAATTTCAACAAACAAACATTTAGAAAAAGTGGGGTTGAAAAAGATATTCACATAATCCCCTTGGGAGTGAACCCTAACTACTTCAATCCATATATAACTACCTTTAATCGCTCCAATAAGTACACGTTCCTTTCAGTTTTCGAATGGGGAGAGAGAAAGGCCCCAGAAATATTATTAAAAGCCTTTACCGAAGAATTCAGCAAAAAAGAAAACGTTTTACTTCTATTAAAGGTAATTAATAATGATGGGTCTGTTAATGTAAAAAAGCAAATTAGAGACATGAAACTAAACGAGAATAGCGCTCAGATAATACTTATGCTGAACCAAAAGATTCCTTATTACCAGCTGGGCTGCCTCTACAGGATGGCTGATAGCTTTGTTCTACCAACTAGGGGTGAGGGCTGGGGAATGCCTATACTAGAAGCCATGGCTTGCGGATTGCCCACTATGGCAACCAATTGGAGTGCTCATCTTGACTTTTTTAATAACAAAGTAGGTTATCCAATTAAGGTTAGTGAATTAATATCAGCAAAAGCGAAATGCCCTTATTATGATGGATTTAAATGGGCAGAACCAGATATTAATGATCTAAAAGCTAAAATGCGTTACGTCTTTGAAAACAAAGAAGAGGCTAAAAAAATTGGTTTGAAAGCTTCTAGTGAAGCACTTAATAACTGGACCTGGGATAATACCGGTAGCAGAATTATTGAAAGATTAAAGGCTATTTCTTAAAGAAACCGGCTAATTTTTTTTGCTTGGGTTTTACAGCTGCTAGATATATATTATCCCCCCTGTTCTCTACTGTTTGGTCTAGACTAGTAAGTAATTCAAGTAGATATTTTTTTGTGTAAGGTAATTTATTTATACCGTTGTAGGCAACAGAATGCATATCTACTAAGTCATAATCAAAGCGATCGCGAGTTTCTAGCTTTTCTATTTCATAACCATACTTTGTTGCGAGTGTTCTTATTTCTTCCAATGTATACTCTCGGTTATGCCTCCCATGAACAACCTTATGAAACTTATCGAATATATTTTGGCCGATGAGCATTGAGCCAAGATTCGATAATCTAACAGCATTCGGTAACGTCAATATCAATCGCCCTCCCGGTTTTAATATTTTATAAACCTGATTAAAAACTTCAAAGGGGCTTAAAACTAAATGTTCTAATACCTCACAACACAAGACCATGTCGAAACTATTTTGCTTGTATGGATAAGGGTTAGTTCTTTCTAAATTAAAAATATTAGAATTAAATTTAATTGTTTCATCAAAATAATCATTTGTCATTTCCTGAGTAAGGCTACTAATTTTGGTTTCATAAATATTCTCATCAAAAAAATTAGCAAATTCTAGTTTGTGATCAAATAATTTCATCAATAAAATGGAGAAGAGATACGGGTTTGCCCCTAATTCCAAAATTCTATTTCTGCCGTTTAATGGTATGAAATCCATTGTGTGAAAAAATCTCGGCAGAGCATCATTGACATATTCTTCAGTATACGAAATATCCATCCCTGTTAACCTATAACCTTTTAAATAACGAGATACCTCAGGAGCACTTTTCCATAACATGCTTGTAAAATTCGTTCTATCAGCGTTTTGAGCAGCTCTCTTTAAAACTTTGATCTTTGCGTCAATCTCTTCTTGTTCTCTTTGCTTTTTTTTAAGCATTATCATTCCTATCAAGTATTTAAAGATTGTTTAGTTTTTTAATTTGCTTACCAATAGATAACCCTTGTTTTGCCAGAGAACCTTACCAGTTCTCCTGAAATATTGTAGATATTTCTTTGCTACCATATCTTTTCTTATTAAAAAAATAAATGATTTTTTTTCAAGTCTTAACTGTCTAGTTGAATCAGCTACCGTTACTTTTCTAAAATCAGTTAGCATATAAAAAACCCAGCTCAACTTGGGTTCATCTTCTTGTAAAACAAATAAGCTGCTATTTGTTGGGATAACCTTTGCAATATGTGATAACTCAATAATATTTTTATCCGGAGTAAATAGTTTGTCCTCTTCTAGAAGATATTTATTGGATAAAAACAGAGAGTATGAAGCTGCTATACTTAAGAAAATCAATATTCCAGCTGCAAGCGTAATTATCCTGGTGTTCTTTTTGTAGTAGAAATAGTGTAGGGCTCCAGCTAATCCAGCACTAAATAAATATACGCTCAGAGCAATATGCTTATAGTAGCCATATGGAAAAGTAAGGCTAAAAATATAATAAGCCAAACCGATATAAAGTATGAATCCTGTTAATAAGATATAGCCTTTCGAGTAAATTAAAAAACCTACGATAAATAATATTGCTATCGAAAAAGATAGCCAAATTATTGCATTTTGAACTGGACTATAGTTAGACGCTGTCATTCCGTGAGTATGAACACCAATACCTAAAGCCTCTGTTTGCGGTGTAAAATACCTGATATCACCAGCAATGGCTCTTGCTTGTGGCGTGTTAAACTCACCAATAGATTTTTTATACTTCACAAATTCGGCTACTCTTATTATTGAAGGAAAAGATGTTACGCCAATAACCAGAAAAACAATAAACAATGTCATCAAAATTTCCCTGTAAGCACTCTTTCTTTCTCTAATAAGTTTAATGGCAATCCAAATCAGAGGAATACTAACAGCATAAAGGATCGATTCCGGATATATTGTTAATAAAGAAGCTACTATAATTGCAAAGCAGATGGCTGCTTTTATTGAGTAATCTTTAAGTAGAAATAGTCCAAAAATAATACCTAAAGAAACAAAAGGTAAAGCCATCAAATGAGAAATAAAGCCATTATAATTCCCATGAACTATTAAAACGTTGAGGCCAAAAAATAAGGCTGCCAGTGTAGATACGCGCGAACTAAAATTAAGTGCTATCGAGCTAAAAGCATATACTCCTGCAATAGCAAGCATATAAAAGAAAAGAGAGGTTGCCTGAAATGTCTTAAGAGAGTTCGAATTAAGAATACCGTTTAGCCCTGCCAAAAAAAACATTGGCCCTAGTCTTACTTTGCCAACTAATGCATTATTTAACAAAAAATAATTTGGTCTAGTGTTGACAAAGGGTACCTTGCTAGCTGAGTTATGATATGTCAAGTAGTCGCCTAAAGTAGAGGCAGTATGGGCATCAATACAATTTCCATATACACTTACATACCCAGCCTTAATCATGGGAAGCAAAGCGATTAATAAAAGAACTATTGCAAGTAAATAAACACAACAATGTTTAACGCGAGGAAAATCATCCTCTTTTATAATTAATAATATAAATGAAATAAAAGCAAAAATTGAATAAGGTATGATTAATCTTCCAGGAGTTATCCCAAAAAAATCAGCAAATTGAAAGACTATCGATATCGTGGCTAATCCAAATATCGGAGAAAGTAGATAGAAATATTTCCTCAGTCTCTCAGGCAAAAAGAAATAGCTTATTAGAAAACCTGTAGGCAAAACAATAAAAAAAGCACTTGCTATAACTTTTAATTCAAAAAATAGTACCTGCATAATTATATATTAAGATTTTCTGGAGCGCTAAAGCTAAAATGCTTATGACCCGTGTAGCTAATGCAAACAGTAATAAGCACTATACCAGCTTGAGCAATAATGGGACTTAGTTTTAAAATTTCAACTGCAAACGGCAAAGTAACTGCATTAATTGCGAAGGCCATTCCGTATACAACATAGAATTTAAGATATTCTTTTAGATAGTTTCCCTTAGTTTTGAACACAAAAATCTTGTAGCAAATATAGGCGTTTGTGATACCAATAATATAATTTACGACTAGGATTACTATATAATGAACAACCTTATGAAATGCAAAGTAAAAAAAACTGAAAACAGCAAAGCTGAAAATAGTATTCCAGCCCCCAACAAAAAGATATTTGATTTTCTGCTCGTGATTTTTTATTAATTTCTTCATAAACCAACTGTTTTTTTGACAATGTAATTGGGACGCTGTTTTACTTCTTCATATATGAGTCCAATATATTCGCTAACGATACCAAGCATTACAAAAAGGAAACCAAATAAGAGAAGAACAATCGTCATCAGGGTTCCATATCCAGGGAAAGGTACCCCGTAAAGTATGAATTGGATAACAATGAATATCAGGACTATAAAAGCCAAAATGGACAGGCTAATTCCAAAAAAGGTAATCAATCTAAGAGGCAAAAGCGAATAAGCCAGCATTCCTTTGATTGCCAATTCCAACACCTTTAAAGTATGAGCCTTGGATTCACCGGCAAATCTAGGCGTACGCTCGAACTCAACTCCCGCTGATTTAAACCCCACCCAGTAAAACATCCCTCTTAGGAAACGATTACGTTCCTTCATTGCGTTAATAGTTTGATACACTTTCTTATCTACCAGTCGGAAATCGCTTACATTTTTGGGAAAGGAGCCAGCTGTCATTTTATTTATCAGCCAGTAGAATATTTGGGAGTTCATCTTTCTTATGATATTAGTGCCTTGCCTTTTGGTAACAACACCATATACATTATCGAATCCTTCTTCCCACTTTTTGATAAAGCTTGTTATTAGCTCGGGAGGATCCTGTAAATCAGCAGTCATAACAACCGCTGCATCACCGGTTGCATAATATAGTCCGGCGGTAATGCCACCATCCATTCTGAAGTTTCTAGCCAGTTGTAATATCTTGAATCTAGGGTCTTTGTTATTTATGGCTTGCAGTTTTTGGTAAGTACCATCTTCTGAGCCGTTTTCAACTACTATTGCTTCGAAATCATAAGAACTATTCTCTTCAAAAACCTCCTGTAAGCGTTTTGCTAGCTCATAAATGCCATCAGCTTCGTTATAAGCAGGGATTACGATGGAGATAAGTTTTTTCTGATCGATCATTTACTTTGCCCTTTCTAAAGTAATCATTGTACTAAAGACACTGCGTTTGTTTTTTTAAACTCTGCTAAAGCAGCTAAGGCTTCTTCTTCTGTGAGGTCATTTACTTTTTCCATATTATTGTTATTAACAAGCATTACCAGAGCCAAGTGCTTACCGGTTCTTTTTTTATCTTGCTTCATAGCTTCAATTATCCTGCTTTCGTCAAAAGTAAGCGCTTTGATGTCTAATTTAATAACCGGTTTTAACAAATTCTCTGCCAGATGATCTTCCATATCACTATCAAGAAGCCCTCTGTTTAAAGCAATGC
>QZJE01000003.1 GCA_003599235.1 Actinomycetota bacterium
AGTAGTAGGAGTAGATGTTTTCCAGGATATCTTAGCGCTTGTTGCTGTTAGTTCCATTTCGTTTATCTTAGAAGCATCAGGATCCTGGGTTAGGATATTGCCCAGTGACTTGGTAGAAAACGTTTGTATTCCATCGGATTCGGCAAGGTTGTCGTCTTTATCCCTGCTCTTTATCTTAAAATAGTAGGTAGTAGAGTCTTTTAGGTTCTTTAACTCTACTTTGTGAGAGGTAGCTGCTTTATCATCTCCGGTTGTCTTAGAAACTCCGTTAGCACCTGCTTTATATTCTACATAAGACGTTGAATCAATATTTGTTGCCCATTTTATCTCAGCAGTATTGGTTTCAGTGCTAACTTTAATGCTGCTAACCTCAAATGGTTTGGTTTCAAAATAGCTAGTGTTCTTAGCAGCGATATTGGAGTATTCATCACGGCTCTTAATTCTATAGTAATATTTGGTGCCAGGTCTTAGATTACTAACAGTTACAGAATGAGTTGTTCCTAGTGTTGAACTACCAGTTTCTCTACCTAAAGCTTGAGTGGTTCCATATAGAATGTGGCTATCGGAATCTATGTTTGTTTTCCAAGTAATGGTGGCAGAAGATACTCCTGTATCAATATTGACATCACTTACTAATAAACCGGAAGTTTCAAATGTTTTAATATCTGATATAGCCACGTTGTAACTGGTATCAATGCTAAATATTCTGTAGTTATATGTAGTAGCGGGCTTAAGACCGGGAATATTTACAATATGGGTGCCTAAACTACTATCTTTGGTACCGGCAATTCTGGCTTCGTCTATATTTTGATCAGCTCTCCAGTATTTAACGGTTGCATCTGCTAGATTGTTGGGAGAGTTTACCCAGCTAATAGCAGCTGAATTAGAACCTGTAGCTGCAGATATTGAAGTGGATACAAACTCAGATGTAGTAAAAGTATAGTCTTGTGATACGGCAATATTATTATAAGCATCAATACTTTTTACCCGGTAATGGTAGGTTGTCCCAGCTCTTAGTTTTTTAATTACTACTGAATGGTTAACATCCATATCAGTTACTATCTCTTGTCTTTCATAATCAGTAGTCTCGCCATATTGCACAATTGATGTTGAATCTTCATTAGAAATCCAATTGATTGTAGCTTGATTAAGAGTCGATACTAGGTTGTTGCTATCTGCATTTAAAGGAGCAACTGAGCTAACAACAAATGGATCTGTTTCTAAAGTCCCCGTACTACTAGTTTGAGCTAAAGTACTAGGATCTGTTGATTTAACAATGTAGGTATATTCTTGACCAGCTTCTAGTCCGCTTATAGTTATAACGTGACTGGTAGTAGCTATGCTGTTATAGGCGGCTTTTCTAGAAGTTGGACCGTCTGAAGTCTTATAGTATTCTACCATGCTGTCTGAACTTATCCCCGGGGTATCCCAGCGCACTATCGCACTGCTTGCCTGCTCGGTAGGAGAAGTGATGGTAGCTGTAAAAGTAGTTGTGGTAAAACCAGTAGCATTAGTATAGGTATCTTCATTGCCATAGCTATCCTTAACTACTATTTTGTAAGCATAACTGGTAGAAGGATTAAGGTTAGTAATGCTGGTACTGTATGTATCAGTTACATCATTAAAAGTAGCTTGAGCTACTTTAGAATAGCTGTCTCCATAAAATACTTGAGCATTATATTGTTCACTTCTATTGGTACTAAAGTTAACCGTAGCACTGTTTAGAGTAGTCTCAACGTCAGTAGTTGAGCTATGGCTAACAGTTAAATTAGCCGTAGTAAAATAGCTCCAGCTTGAGCCAATAGCGGCCTCACCATTACTATCGGTTGATTTTACTTTATACCGGTACTTGGTATTTTTTGTAAGTCCGGGTAAAGTTACGCTATGAGCTGTATCTGCTGCTATTAGAGTATCGGAATCAGTTGTTCTGGTTTTCTGGTGAGTTCCAGATAAAGGCAGATTAGTATCAGCATCTACCTCTTGATAGATAACTTCAGAGTTTGATTCGAAATTAGGTGTCCAGGCTATAGTAGCTGAGTTAATAGTAATATTGGATGAACTGGCTGTTCCTATTGAGTATCCGGAATTAGCAGAAGCACTTACTTTAGCAAAGTTAGATTCACTTCCTCCAGTATCTACTGCTGTTATAGCATAGTAATAACGAGTGCCGCTGGCACCAGAAATATCGGTATCTAAGTAAAATCTCTTTAGGGTATCAGTTGAACCAGAAGCATTAGTTACCCCATTTGTTGAAGTTATTCTGTAAGCACTTATACCGCTTGTTCTAGGGGTTTTACCATCAAAGAAATTAGCTGTAGTTGAGCGATATACTCGGTAGGTCACACTATCTCCTGTTGGCATATCGTTCATGGTAGTACCAGTTTCAGCTTCCGGATTATTCCAAGCAACCAATAAACGATAATTAGTATCTTTGCTGACATTAGTTACTGTTAAGCTTTGCGGCCTGGCCGGTGTTAAAGTAGTAGCTGTTGCAACAGAACTAGCTGTTCCTTCATTGCTGTCTCCACCAACCATGGCTGCTACTTTAAACTGATAGGTAGTATCTAAATCAAGAGCAGCTGTAGAGCCATCTTGACCCCATCTGAAATGATACTTATCGGTTTCGCCATTAGCTTCCCAATAATCTTCTTCATTAACGGTAACTGAGGTCCAAGTGTCACCGCTATCATCACTCATATATATTTTATACTTATCAATTCCCTCTAATGTTCTATCTAAAGAACTGTTTCTCGGATTAGTCCAGGTTAACTTAACCTTATATGAGCTGGTAGCACTAGCTGCTAAATCTGAAACTATCGCCGGCACCAGTTTGACACTGGCAGTTCTTAAAACATCATGAGTACCGGTACCGATAGAGTCTTTAGTCTCTACAGTTATAGTATAATCGCCGTATAAAGCTGTTTCATCAAAGATATATTCAGCATGATATGTGTAGGTGGTAGAGTTAGTTTCAGTTCTGGTTGAGATAAAGTTAGATAGCGTTACTGCCCCGGTATTTATCTCTTGTGGACCGAAAGTATCTAGAACAGCTCCGTCTCTTCTAACTGATAACTTAACAGAGTCAATGTCAGCTATGCCATCAGAATCAGAAACTGTAAAATCAGCACTAACGGTGCGGCTAGCAGAAGTTGCCGGTAGATAAATATTTGCCGGGTCACTAGTTACAACTGAAGGAGTTGGAGCAAAGTTCGGCCTACCGGCATAATAACTGTCAGCGGTAGAAGAATTAGAGACGAAAACATATCCAAGAGTGTTACCGGCAGCATCTTCACTTTTAACCCGATAGACATACCAATTGGCTGATGTTAAGCTGTTGTCGGTTAACAAATAATTCCCGCTGGCATTAATAGTATCTCCTGTTTCATTTTGTCCACTTACAAAATCATGAGTTGTGGCATCAATTTTAGCTACCTGCTTAAAACCGTAGGCGGCATTGGTTTCATCAGTATATGTCCCGTTATTTGCAGCCGTATACCATTCATAATCCTGGGATGGAGCCGATGTTCCCACTTTTGCCCTTTCTATATAGTAATACTTAACTCCGGTACCAGGAGTTGGATCAGTTGAGGTGTTAAAGGAGACTTCTATCTGGGTATCGTTGCTGCCGTTAGCTTGAAAGCTGGGTGGAACATTGGGTGCATTGGCATCAACTACTATGGCTTTGCTATCGGAGATATTTTGACCCGAAGGAATGGTTAATATGGCTGTATTGCCAGCTGCGTCTTGTAAGGTAGAGGTAGTTAATGTTAGAGGGCTATTAGCTTCTAGATCAGCTGAGGCATCTCCTGATTGGACAGTATATATAGCACTAGCACTGCTTTGAGAAGTAAAGGGTGATATATATACAGTTCTGTCAGTGTCCCCAGTTTCTAGGGTTACGTTTAGAGTTCCGCCTGAAGACAAGGTGACGTTTTCGCTGAAATTAACAGTGACATTGATAGTATCGCCAACTTTGTAATTACCGTTTGCTGAGCTAGAAGTGATGCTTTCAATAGTCGGTGCCGTATTATCTATCTCTACTGTTCCTTCTTGCTGGGTAGCACCGTTACCGGCATTATCTACTGCATCTATTTTGTAGGTATAGGTTCCGTCAGATAGATAGGAGCCTAAGTCGTCTTTACCGTTCCAAGTGTGATTGTGACTACCACTTGCGCGAGCGGTACTATCTTCTACAAGCGTTTTCTTTAAAGTCAAACCGCTATATATCTTCAAAGTTACTTTTGCGCTCTCATTTAGATAATAACTTATTGATGTATTGGTACCCATTAATGATGGTGAAAAAGGATCCGGGGTATCAATTACTGAGGATATTACCGGATCGGTAGTATCTACAATAGTTGAATCCTCCGGAGCAGTTGTGATTGCCGGTGGTGCTGTTTCATCGGTATTTAAAGCATTATCATAGGCTATTATCTTAAAGCCGTAAGTTGCATCAGAGGCTGCCGTAAATGATATTGGTGAGCTCGTATAAGTGCTTCCATATTGGGTCCAGGTATAGGGGGAAGATTCCTGAGTTGTATAATAAAGCTTAACCTCCTTAAGCCCGGCGTCTCCCACATCGGATGCATCGTAAGATACATTAAAGGTTAACCCATTACTATACTCATCTGAGCTTGCAGTTGCGCTTGGAGCCTGCCTATCAACTACGGTAGAATCTTCAGGAGCCGTTGAACTTGATGGCGGATCAGTTTCATCTGTATTTAAAGCGTTATCGTAAGCAATTGCCTTAAATCCATATGTACCATCGCTTACAGCAGTAAAGGAAATTGGCGAATCAGTATAAGTGCTTCCATATTGGATCCAGGTATATGGAGCTGATGTTTGGGTAGTATAGAAAAGCTTAATTTCTTTTAATCCAGATAAACCAATATCAGAAGCGCTGTAAGATACGTTAAATGTTAGATTGTTGCTATATGAAGCTGAACTAGCGGTAGCTGTAGGATCTTCAGTATCAACAACTATTGAATCCTCTGGAGTAGTAGTTGTTGCCGGTGGAGCTGTTTCTTCTTCGTTTAATGCATTATCGTAGGCAACAATCTTAAATCCATAATTTCCGGTAGTTGGTGCCACAAAAGAAATCGGGCTGGTGGTATAAGTGCTACCATATTGAGTCCAGGTATATGGAGCCGATGTTTGGGTTGTATAGAAAAGCTTAACATTTTTAAGCCCTGATAGCCCAGTATCAGAAGCAGAGTAAGCAACATTGAACGTTAGGCTATTACTATAATTTGAAACACTGGCACTTCCGCTCGGAGCTTGAGTGTCAACAATAGTTGAGTCCTCAGGAGCTGCCGAAGATGACGGGGGAGCCGTTTCTTCTTCATTGGAAGCATTGTCATAAGCTACAACTTTAAAACCATATTGACCAGCACTAGCTGCTGTAAAAGATACCGGTGAACTGGTATGCGTAGTTCCGTACTGAGTCCAGGTGTATGGAGCAGATGTTTGTGTGGTATAGAACAGTTTGACTTCTTTGACTCCGGAGCTTCCTGCATCTGTTGCACTGTAGGAGACATCAAATGTTAAGTTCATACTATATTGGGCACTGCTGGCACTTCCACTCGGAGCTTGCATATCAACAATAGTTGATGTCTCTGGAGCCGTTGTTGCCTCAGGCGGATCTGTCTCATCACTATTTAACGCATTATCATAAGCTACTGCTTTAAACCCGTATGTAGCCTCAGATGGTGCTACAAAAGAAATCGGTGAACCTGTATATGTGCTTCCGTATTGGGTCCAAGTATACGGTGCCGAGGTTTGGGTGGTATAGAAAAGTTTAACGTACTTTAATCCGGATAAACCGTTATCAGAAGCACTATAGGAAACATTAAAGGTTAAAGAATTGCTATAGGCTGATGAGCTAGCGTTTCCTGTTGGCAATTCAGTATCAACAATTGTTGTATCCTCGGGAGCAGTGCTAGTTGCCGGTGGAGCAGTTTCATCTGTATTTAGTGCATTATCATAGGCAACGATCTTAAAACCATAAGTAGCATCAGTTGGAGCCACGAAAGAAATCGGTGTATTAGTATAAGTACTGCCATACTGAGTCCAGGTATATGGAGCTGAGGTCTGAGTAGTATAAAATAGTTTGACATATTTTAGCCCTGATAGTCCAGTATCAGAGGCATCATAGGACACATCAAAAGTAAGATCGCTGCTATATTGAGCGCTGCTAGCACTACCGGTTGGATCCTGAGTATCAACAGTTGTAGAGTCTTCCGGCGCAGTGGTAGTTGCCGGTGGAGCAGTTTCTTCTTCATTTGAAGCATTATCATAAGAGACAATCTTAAATCCATAATTACCATCTGCAGCCGCCTCAAAAGAGATTGGTGAGCTAGTATAAGTGCCACCGTATTGTGTCCAGGTATAGGGGGATGAGTTCTCAGTAGTATAAAACAATTTCACATCCTTTAATCCAGCTGGCCCTGGGTCTGAAGCAGAGTAAGCAACGCTGAAAGACAATTGATTACTATAATCAGAGACAACCGCTGTTCCGCTAGGTAGCTGGGTATCAACTACTGTTGTATCCTCAGGAGCCGTAGAGCTTGATGGAGGAGTGGTTTCATCTGTATTTAAAGCATTATCATAGGCTATAACCTTAAATCCATAAGTAGCATTTGAAGCAGCAGTAAAAGATATTGGGCTAGTGGTATAAGTACTACCATATTGAGTCCAAGTATATGGAGCTGAGGTTTGCGTTGTATAGTATAGTTTGACATTTTTTAGCCCTGATAGTCCCGTATCAGAGGCTGAGTAGCTAACATTAAATGTGGCGGAATTACTATAGTTTGGTGAACTAGCTGCTCCAGTCGGATCTTCAATATCTACAATAGTAGAACTCTCAGGAGCTGACGAGCTTGATGGAGGAGCTGTTTCTTCCTCATTTGAGGCGTTATCATATGCAACTACCTTAAAACCGTATTGGGCAACGCTAGCAGCAGTAAAGGAAATTTCAGAGCCGGTGTGAGTTGTTCCATATTGAGTCCAAGTATATGGAGCTGAAGTCTGAGTTGTATAGAATAATTTTACATCTTTGACTCCGGCATCTCCATTATCAGTAGCGCTAAATGGAACATTGAAAGTTAAGCTATCGCTATATTGCGGTGCATTAGCTGTTCCAGATGGCAGTTGCGTATCTATAATAGTGCTATCCTCAGGAGCTGCCCCGCTTGCCGGCGGATCAGCCTCCTCATTATTTAAAGCATTGTCGTATGCAACTGCTTTAAAGCCATATGTACCTTCTGTTGGAGCTACAAAAGAGACCGGTGAAGTAGTGTAAGTGGTTCCATATTGGGTCCAAGTATACGGTGCCGAGGTTTGGGTGGTATAGAATAACTTGGCATATTTAAATCCAGATAGCCCATTATCTGAGGAAGAAAATGAGACATTAAAGCTCAAATCATCATATGACGGAGAGCTAGCTGTTGCTGAAGGAAGTTGAGTATCGACAATAGTTGAGCCCTCTGGAGCCGTAGTTGTTGCCGGTGGTGCAGTTTCTTCTTCGTTTAAAGCGTTATCGTAGGCTACTAGCTTAAAACCATACTGATTATCTGTTGGAGCAACAAACGATATCGGCGAGCTAGTAAAAGTCGTCCCGTATTGAGCCCATGTGTAGGGGGCTGAGGTATTAGCAGTGTAGAAAAGTTTGACGTAATTAAGGCCTGAAGGTCCGACGTCTTCTGCACTGTAAGCAACATCAAAGGTTAAGTTCTTACTATATTGCGATGGGCTGACAGAGCCAGTTGGAGCAGCTGCATCGACAATTATATTTTTGCTTGCCATATTATTTTCAGAGGATATTGTTAAAGTAGCATCATTGCCGGCTCCATCTTTTAAAGTGGCTCCGGGGTCAAGGGTCAGTGGGCTTTTGGCAGCTAAATCAGAACTATTATCGCCATCTTGGACGGTATAAGTGCCTGAGGCGGTTTGGCCCGGTCCAAAAGGAGTTATTGTTACTTCTCTATCCTCCGCATCACCGGTTTCTAACGGAACCTTGAGATTTCCGCTAGCTAAAGTTACATCTTCATCTGAATTAACAGTGATATTAATAGGATCGCCAGCTTTATAGGAACCATCATCAGTGCTAGAAGTCACACTTAAAGTTGGGGCTACATTGTCTAATATAATAGAGTCGGAATTATAGCTGGTAACAGTTAAATCATTTAACACTGAAGTATTATATTGATCTCCTTCAAATTGCATTCGTAACTCAAGTGTCTTAGTGGGGGTGGTTGTTAAATTAGTGTTGCTAATGGTAATTGGCCCTGAGTTAGCCCCCAGGTCAGACCAAACATTACTATCACTAGAGGTTGTATGAATAGGCAAAAAGTTTCCTGTTCCAAAAGCATCAGATGCTCTTGCCTGCACTTTTACCCTATAAGTAGTTAAATCAATATTGCTTCCAAGCCAATTAACTGAAGTCCATTTATATTTGTCAGGATTAGAGACATTGCCAATTCTTAATCCGACTGCCGGGCTGCCGGTAACGCCTAATGTTGCTGATGCGTTAAATGCTAGAGAAGTTGAATAAGCAGGCGAAGGTGTTCCTCCGGAATTAGCTCCTGTGCCACCGCTGACGGTTGGAGAAGATCCTGAGCTTACAACAGCTTGTACGTGTACTTTTCCGCCACCACCGCCACCTCCATTAGGACCACCATATCCACTGCCTCCGTTTCCGCCGTTTGCAATAATCTTATTTAAGTTAACGTTAGGAACAGCCGATAATACATAGACGCTGCCGCCAGCTCCGCCACCGCCACCAGCTGAACCATAATAATAATAACTGCTATCTGCATTGCCACCGCTTTGACCATAAGCCCATATCTGACCATTTAGGGTAATAGACTTAGCTTGTATCTTTACAGAGCCACCGCCGGCTCCGCCTACTCCTGCTGGTCCGCCACCATAGCCGTATGAATCACCATGTCCACCAGCTCCGCCCCCAGAACCAAGGTCTGGGTAACTACTAATTGACGAACCGCCTGCACCACCAGAATATGTACCGTTGCCTCCAGCGCCACCTGCTCCGCCGTAGCCGCCGCCGCCACCTCCACCACCGGTTTCCCCATAGCCACCGTTTCCACCGCCTGCTCCATAACGTGGTCCAGTGCCAGTTGATCCATCTGAGGCTCCTCCGGAAAAGCCTTTGTATCTTAAATCTATTTGGGAGCCCGAATCTATGGTGACCGCTCCATCTGCCTTAAAGAACAAGACACCTCCTGTAGAACCATTCCAGCTATCAACTGTTAGGGTGCTGTTACCAGTTATTGATACATCAGAATACTGATATATCTTTACTACTTGAGCTTTGGAGGAACCATCAACAGTATACGTATTGCTTAATCCAGGAGAACTGAGAATTAGCCGTGCCGGTGAACTAGCTACGCTAGATACAGTAACTTCTTGCTTAGTTCCGGCTGAACTACCTATCATCTGCATAACCATTACTTTTTGGCCAGACGCAAACCCAGTAGTAGAGGAAACATAAACAGTGGTACCGCTAGATGTTTGAGATAAAGCAGACCTTACTACCGGCAAAGTAGTGTCAGAGGTAACTATTAAAGGTCCGTCCGACTGATCTCCCCAATCAGTATTCAGCGATGAAATAAGTGCATCACCGCTTGAGCCAGTTAGATTTAAATTAACAGGGGTGGTAGCTGTACCTTGGCTGGTACCGTTCCAATCGCCCTCAGCGGTAAACATCTTTCCTGATATATTGCCAGCTGCATCTCTTATCCTCATATATAATGTATTTGTAGTGTTGTCGTTTTCAAGATACCAAGCGTTGGTTATGTCCTGAGATGTTCCAGAAGCGGTAACTGTTGTTTTGTTGTTCCAATTTGCCGCCTTGTTGTTAGAGGTACCGGAGCCTGAGTATACTCCCCAATAAGTTCCGTCTTGAGAGAACTGAACATCCAGAGTTCCCGAGGAGCCGCCTGAGTCATTAAAGATACCGGAAGCAGTAACTATTCTAGTATCAATAGTGGCATAAGTTGCGCCGCTATTTAATTGGTAATTAGCAATACTTGGAGGAGTTCGCTCGATAGTTAAGGCCGTGCCTCCGGAATTATATTGACTCCAGGCACTTCTACGTTGCTGCGTGTCTGTGGTCCTTGCTCTCCACTTGTATGTTTTTGAGAAATCTAAGTTGGAGACAGTGGCCGAACTAATCCCACCGCTAAAATTCGATCCTTGAGTTAAATTGCTGCCATCAAAGGAGGCACTTGTTTCTTTAAGTTCAAACTCAACATGCGGATTAGTGGAATCAGCTAAGCCTGCTCCTTGCGCTTTAAGAACAACGCTGCTTTCATTAGTCCAATAAGAGGTAATTTCACTTGTCTCATCAGCGTGATATTGCTTAAGATTTGTCGGTGCATCTATCGTATCATAACTTGCGCTTATATCTTTTACACTAGGTACTCCAACTCCATCATTTGATTCCAGTGTAGCTTCAATTTCTAACCATTGAGAAACACTAATAGAAGATAGGCTCCCTGAGCCACTTGTTGAGCCTTGGGTTGTTTGGTCGAAATAAGTACTCCAGCTAGACCAAGAAGAGTTATTATCAGAAGTCCTAACTCTAAATCGTATTTTAGTATTTGCCGGCAAGGATGCCGAGTTCCAGGAAAGATTGTTCCATTTTGCTTTGGTTCCATCCGAGGTAACTGAAGGATCAGCATTTATTTTTAGCCCTGACAAGGTAACCGGGGTAGGCAAAGACGATATTTGCTGCTTAGAACCAGTCATGCTCTGGGTCCAGCTGGTGCGCTGAGTAGTATCACCTAAACCTAATTGGCCATACCAATTTCTGCCGGTAGAGTATATCTTTCCATCCGATTTTAAAGCAAGTGAAAAATCGTTACCAGCCTTTATTGCAATGACGTTTGTTAACGTGGTAGATGTCCAGCTGTTTCGCTGAGTAGTATCGCCTAAACCTAATTGGCCATAGCCATTGTTTCCAGTGACCCAAACCGTGCCGTTTTTAATTGCCATAGAATGAATTGAACCTCCAGCAATTGCTGAGACCCCAGTTAAAGTAGTTGCAGTCCAACTATTACGTTGTGTAGTATCGCCTAATCCTAGTTGACCATTATAATTACCACCAGTTGCCCATATAGTTCCGTCTTTTATTGCAAAAACATGCCTAGAACCTCCAGCAATTGCTGAGACCCCAGTTAAAGTAGTTGCAGTCCAACTATTACGTTGTGTAGTATCGCCTAATCCTAGTTGACCGTAGTCATTTAGGCCGGTTGAGTAAACAGTCCCATCTTTTAGAGCATAAGAACTTCTATTACTAGTAGCAATAGCTGTTACCCCTGTTAGAGAGGTTTGGGTCCAATTAGTCTGACTGTTAGTATTTCCTAATCCTAGCTGACCATTACCGTTAGCTCCTACAGACCAAACAACTCCGTCTTTTAACGCAAGGGAGTGATAATGTCCGGTAGCGATAGCCGATACACCCGTTAAAGGAGTTTGAGTCCAGCCATTTTTCTCACTAGTATCCCCTGTGCCAAGTTGACCATTTGCATTCCGGCCTGTTCCCCAAACAACATTATTAGCGGCTAGCGCCAAAGAGTGAGTGTAAAACTCTTCACCATTTGAAGAAACCGCCCTGAAGCCAGTTGCAGTGCCTTGTTGCCAGCTAAGCTGCTGAGTGTTATTGCCTATGCCAAGCTGACCTGAAGTATTATTTCCTGTTGCCCACACCGAATTATCAGATTTAATAACCAGAGAATGACCCCCGCTTGCCGCAAGAGGATCAAAATTGACAGCACTGCCGATGCTAAAATTATCATTATCTGTAGGATCGTTAGCATCATTGTCTCCACTAGTAGCAACATTACCAAGGTATGTTGATCCTGTATAATTCGAATTTGCAGCTCCATTATTTTCAAAATGATTTTTGGTTGTCCAAGTAGCCGTAATTCCTGTAGTAGCTTCTGTTTTACTCGGTTCAATAACTATCAACGAGAATATAAAGGTGGGCAACGTAATTGCAATAATAAGAAGGAGGGAAATACACTTGTCTATTAAGTTACCGATAACTCTTTTAGTGTCCATAAGCTTATGCTTTTTAACTAAGCGACATGGGCCTGTTTTTATCGCTACTATATATATCGGCACCTTGAGTAATAACTTTAGTTTTTTTGTTGGCGATTGGTAAATCAGAAAACATCCTCATTTTTTAAAGTTTTTTTCGCTTACTCCGATATAGCTATAAAGCAACTAATGAATTAATTTTTGCAGTAGGTCTTTGTAGCACTTGATAAAACAGTAACTATGCAAGTTGCAAAAAGCCGGTCCGACGCCACCACCTAGGGCTGGCTTTTTGTTTATCTACAGGTTATTTCTAAAAAAAATTAAAGGATTTTGTTTATCTAGTACGAAACTAATATATAGAGGATTCTTTTCCTTCTACTTAATAAATAGCGCTTGATTTAGTAAACCGAAAGGAGTATTTATTAATTATGACCAATCAAATTCTTGAAAAAATCGATCAACTCAGCAAAAAACAGGAAGAGCAATTTAATCAACTCAACAAAAAACAGGAAGAGCAATTTAATCAACTCAGCAAAAAGCAAGATCATGAATTCGCTTTAATTAAGAAACGATTTGAGCAACAGGACAAGCGTTTTGATGAGCAGGATAAGCGTTTTATTAATCACGACTACTTGCTTGATAAGCTAGCAGAAATAATTTTAGTCCACGACCAAAAGCTAGACAAGCTAGATAATGATTTACATACTTTTCATACTGAAATGCTAACCAAACATGAACAAGTAATGATAATCTTACGTACGATAGACAAGAAACTACACTGGTCTTCAGCTTAGGGCTTATAGCTTGCTTAAGCTAACTGTTGCTTTCCGTTATCAGCCTTAGGAGTTTTAATGTCGTTATTCTCAGTAAGCAAAGTAGGCTTAAATCCCTTCTCAACCGTTTCTTTAGTGATTACGCATTTACGGATATCTTTTCTGGAGGGCAGATCATACATCACCTCAAGCAAGATACCCTCCATAACTGAGCGCAAGCCCCTGGCTCCGCTAGCCCGGCTGATCGATATCTCAGAGATAGCCTCTAGAGCATCGTCGGTAAAATTAAGCTCTACTCCGTCATAGTTAAAAAACTTTTTATACTGCTTAACTAGTGAGTTCTTAGGCTCAGTAAGAATCTTTACCAAATCTTCTTTTCTTAAATTATCGATTGTAGATACAACCGGTAAGCGTCCGATAAACTCCGGTATCAAGCCGAACTTAATTAGGTCCTCCGGCATCACTTTAGATAGAATCTCGCTAATACTTAAGTTCTGCTTGCCTTTAACGTTAGCACCAAAACCGATGCTTCCCTTGCCCAATCTTTTCTCAATAGCTTTTTCCAGTCCGTTAAAAGCACCGCCGCAAATAAACAGTATATTGGTAGTATCGATATTGATAAACTCTTGATGAGGATGCTTCCTTCCACCGTGTGGAGGAACGCTAGCCTCAGTTCCCTCTAATATTTTTAGCAAGGCTTGCTGCACACCTTCGCCGGATACATCTCTGGTAATGGAGGGATTTTCCGACTTACGGGCAATTTTGTCGATTTCATCAATGTAGATAATGCCTGTCTCGGCCCGTTTAACATCATAGTCTGCAGCCTGAATAAGCTTAAGTAAAATGTTCTCAACATCTTCTCCGACGTAACCGGCTTCAGTTAAGGCAGTGGCATCAACCATTGCAAAAGGAACATTAAGAATCTTAGCTAACGTTTGAGCCAGCAACGTCTTTCCGCAACCCGTCGGGCCTAAAAGTAAAATATTGCTTTTTTGCAGTTCGATATCATCCGAAGAGGAACCAACCTGTATCCGTTTATAGTGGTTATAAACAGCAACCGCCAAAGTTTTTTTGGCATCGTCTTGGCCGACAACATAATCATTTAAGATTTTGTTTATTTCTTTAGGCTTTAAAAGCTCGTCTAGTTTTAACTGTACTTCTTCGCCTAGTTCTTCGTCGATAATCTCGTTGCATAAATCGATGCACTCGTCACAAATATAGACACCGGGTCCGGCAATAAGCTTTCTAACCTGGCGCTGAGTTTTGCCGCAAAAAGAGCATTTAAGTTGTTCGTCTTTTTCACTAAATCTTGCCATTTTTCCCTCCCCTTATTTAGGCGGGGTATTGTATTATTTCTTGCCTAGTTTACGTTGTGTTAAGACCTCGTCAACAATACCGTATTCTCTAGCCTGCTCAGCAGTCATAATAAAATCTCTATCGGTATCTTGCTGTACCTT
Organism: Actinomycetota bacterium; assembly: GCA_003599235.1. Classification (GTDB taxonomy): domain Bacteria; phylum Actinomycetota; class Aquicultoria; order SURF-47; family SURF-47; genus SURF-47. Next base: position 14,291 of record QZJE01000003.1, read on the forward strand.
CTTTAATGGCTGACCAGTATGTTTAGATAAAATTTCTTCTAATAATTTTCTAAATCGCAGTATTTCTTTCGCCTGGATATCGATATCGATTGCCTGGCCGGTTGCCCCGCCATGCGGCTGATGGATAAGAATACGGCTGTTAGGCAAAGCAAAACGTTTACCTTTGGTTCCAGCTGCCAAAAGTACCGCACCGGCACTGGCTGCTTGCCCAATGCATATAGTGTGTATTTCCGGCTTTACGTACTGCATTGTGTCATACATAGCCAAGGCTGCTGTAATGCTTCCGCCGGGGCTATTGATATATAGATAGATATCTTTGTCCGGATCATCGGATTCTAAGTGCAGAATCTGGGCAATAACCAGATTAGCCACCGCATCATTTACCTCGGAGCCTAAGAATACTATCCGCTCGTTTAATAGTCTTGAAAAAATATCATACGACCGTTCTCCACGGCTTGTTTGTTCTACTACTATCGGTACTAATGTAGACATCATCTCGTCCCCCTTAACACTCATCCCTTATCCCTTGTCCCTGCTTGAGTAGCTAGCCAGTCAAGCGTCTTACTATAACGCAAGTTGGTTCTTAAATAATCAATTAATCCTTTTGCTTCTAATTCTTTTTTGACCTTGTCTAAATCTTGATCTTTAGCAAACTTCTTTACTTCTGCATCTACTTCTTCATCAGTAGGCTCAATATTTTCTTTTTCCGAAATGGCCTCAAGGACCAAGTTCTCCTTAACTGTTGATTCTGCTTGTTTATCAAACTTCTTTAATATATCAGCTTCAGAGGTGCCGGTTGCTTTTTGATATTGCTCCAACGAAGCACCTTGATTGCGCAGGCTTAAGTCAAATTCATTGGCTAATCTCTTAGCCATATCATCAATCATTACCTTTGGAATACTGATTTTAGCTTGTTCACTTACCTCTTTTAAAACCTCTGCTTTATACTCTGCCTCGGCTTTTTTATCCATCTGTTCTCTAAGCTGTACTTTTATTTCTTTTTTTAACTCATCTAAGTTTTTGTACTCACCTAATTGTTTTACAAAATCTTCGTTTAACTCCGGTAATTTTTTGACTTTAACTTCTTTTATAAACACCCGGAAATTAGCTATTTTCCCTGCTAAATCTTCTTTCGGATAGTCTTTGGGGAAAGTTATTTTAATATCTTTTATTTCACCGGCCTTGCTGCCTACAAGCTGCTCCTCAAAACCCGGAACCATTGTCTTTGAGCCAAGCCCTAACAAATAATCTTTAGCAGAGCCACCCTCAAAAGCTTTTCCGTTAATTGTGCCATCGAAGTTAATTAATAAATAATCCTGCTGCTGGGCAACTTTATTTTTAGCTACCTCTAGATTAGCAAATTTGTCTCTAATCATCTGAAGCTGGGCATCTATATCTTTTTGTTCAACCTTTGAAAGTTTCTTTTTAGTTTTAAGTTGCTTATAATTTCCTAGCTTTACCTTTGGCTTAACCTCCACAGTAGCTGTAAACTTCAAAGGTTTTTCTTCAGCCATTTCTTGGATTTCAATATTGGGAGAATTAACAGGCACAATTCCTGTTTCTTCTACCGCTTGAATATAAAACTTTCCTAAATCATCACGCAGAGCCTGTTCTAAGACAGCTCCTTTGCCAAATTGAGTGTCTATTACTTTGGGAGGAACTTTTCCTTGGCGAAATCCCGGGATTTTAGCCTTTTTAGACAAAGCACGGTAAGCCGCTTCAATAGATTCTTTGACTTGCTCTATTGGTATTTCGACCTGTATTTCGACCTTATTTTCTTCTATTTCTTTTACTTGTGTTTTGATTGTCATCAACTCCTTGGAGCGGGTGAAGGGACTTGAACCCTCGACCTTCTCGTTGGCAACGAGACGTTCTACCGCTGAACTACACCCGCCAGTCGCATAAACCATTTTGACGCTATGCAGCCCAGCTGCCTAACTTCCGTTTTATCTAGACGCCTGGGCGCAAACAAGAAAAATCGACGGCCTTAAACCCCAAAACATTACTGCAAAATCGGCGGGCTAAGCAGTCGATGCCAGAATTATAACACTAGTAGTACAAAAAATCCAACATTATTAGCAAATACTGGTTTTGCCTGTTCACAAGGGTAAGCTTTTTTAATTATTAAGTAAAAAAAAGATTAATATATTGTTTCAAGAGTTTAGCAACTATAACCCTCTGGTATAGGTTTATAGTTATATCATACTTAGGTAGCGTTCACCGGTATCTGGTAACATGGTTATTACAGATTTTCCCCTACCAAGCTTAGACGCAATTTCATTGGCTGCCCAGACTGCAGCTCCTGAGGATATTCCTACTAAAAGCCCTTCTTCTTTGGCCAACCTTCTTGCCATGTTAAAAGCATCTTCATCTTCAACCGTGACAATTTCGTCAATAATACTTTGGTTGAGTACCGCCGGAATAAAGCCGGCACCGATGCCCTGAATACGGTGGCGCCCCGGTTGACCACCCGATAACACCGGAGATGCTTTAGGTTCGACGGCAATTATTTTAATTTTAGGATTAATGCCTTTTAATACTTCTCCTACTCCGGTAATGGTGCCGCCTGTTCCTACCCCACCTATAAAAGCATCTATTTTACCGTCAGTTGCTGCCAATATTTCTTGAGCTGTTGTTTGGCGGTGAACTTCAGGATTTGCCGGATTGTTAAATTGCTGGGGCATATAATAAGCTGGGTTTTTCTGTACCAACTCCTCTGCTTTTTCTACCGCCCCTGCCATACCCTTATCGGCAGGTGTCAATACTAGTTCGGCTCCATAAGCCTTAAGAAGTCCTCTTCTTTCCACACTCATAGTCTCAGGCATAGTCAATACCAGTTTATATCCCTTAACAGCGGCTACTACCGATAAACCGATACCCGTATTGCCGCTTGTCGGTTCAATGATAGTGCCCCCAGCTGATATCTGATTAAGCTCTTCAGCAGCTTCAATCATGCTCAAAGAAATACGATCTTTAACGCTTCCACCGGGATTATATGACTCTACTTTAGCCAATATACTTGCGTTATCCTTATTGCCAATAGCATTTATATTAACAATAGGGGTGTTGCCTATTAATTCTATTGATCTCTTTGCTAAATCAGGCTTTGACATTATTCTCCTTATGTATTTTTCCTATCGGATTAATGGGTTTTAATTATACCATAAAACATCTATTTTATAAATTCTCAATAATCACCGATTTAAACTAAGTCAATATTAGTAGCATGTTCATGGTCTACAAGCCCAGTAATGGACTTAGTCCCGCACAATGGACACTTTGGATCTTTTCTGACATTAACCTTGGTAAACTCCATATGCAGTGTATCAATCGAGAGTAACTTGCCAACCAGAGGACGGCCTACGCCGGTAATTAGCTTAAGCGTTTCGGTAGCCATAATGGTCCCTACTATCCCTGGCACCGAACCGATTAGTCCTGCTAATGATGGATCAGACTGTTTAGATGGTGCCGGTGGCTGATGGTAGATGCACCGATAACAAGGACCTTCGTTAGGCTTGATAGTAGTAACCGAGCCATCAAACCTAAAAATAGCTCCGTGCACTAAAGGTTTGCCGGCAAAATAAGCAGCATCATTTAGCAAAAAGCGCGCCGGAAAGTTATCTGTGCAATCTACAATGATGTCATAGTTTGCAACCAACTCTTCTACGTTTTGTGCTAAAGCCTTTTGCTGATAAGTAATCACATTAACATTGGGATTTAGCTTTTTTAACTTGTCTTTAGCTGATAGAGTTTTTTCTTTGCCGATATCATCGGTAAAATGCAGTATCTGCCTTTGGAGATTACTGGCATCTACTACATCGGCATCAACAATTCCCAGTGTTCCAACACCTGCTGCTGCCAAATAAAAGTCTACCGGTGACCCAAGGCCTCCGGTGCCTACCACTAATACCTTAGCATCCTTTATTTTTTTCTGGCCAGCTTCACCAATTTCCGGCAAGATAAAATGCCTGGCATAACGTTCCTTTTCGTCACTATTAAACATATTTTCACCCCCCTGTATTTATCCTCCGGCAACTGCCGGGATTATCGATATTTGATCATCCGAGGTTAAACCCGTACTCAAGCCATCTAAAAAGCGCACGTCTTCTTCATTAACATAAATGTTGATAAAACGCCTCAACTCACCGCTTTCATCCAAAAGCCTTTCTTTGATTCCCGGATAAGCTTCCTCTAAAGCATCGATTACCTGACTTAGGGTAGCCCCTTGTGCCTCGACTTGCTTGCTTCCATTGGTTAGACCCTCTAAGGCGGATGGAATCCTTACCTGAGCCATTTTTTACCTCCTATAATATGGTTTCTTTAAAAGACTGAACTGATGGTTTTATTGTCTTCGGATAGTCTATCTTGTGACTAAAAGCCTCTATTGTTTTCAGCCCCACACCTGTTACATAAGCAACTGTTTCTTCATCAGGCTTAATTTTTTTTGCCTCAACTAGCTTCTTTAAGGTAGCAATGGTTACCCCGCCGGCAGTCTCAGCAAAAATGCCTTCTGTTCTGGCTAGGAGTTTTACGGCATCTACTATCTCATCATCTGTAACTGATTCAATATATCCCCCGCTCTTCTCAACCGCTTTTAATGCATAATATCCGTCGGCAGGGTTACCGATAGCCAGTGATTTAGCAATAGTGTTTGGCTTAACCGGCTTGATATTTAGGCTGCGTGCTTTAAATGCGGTTGCAACCGGACTGCAGCCTTCTGCTTGAGCCCCGCTTATCTTAGTTGTCGGTTTAGAAATTAAACCCACTTTGCAAAGCTCGTCAAAAGCTTTATGTATTTTTGTCAACAAAGAGCCAGAAGCAACAGGTACAACAACATGGTCGGGAGTACGCCATCCAAGCTGCTCAGCAGTTTCAAACCCTAGTGTTTTAGAACCTTCGGCATAATAAGGGCGAATGTTGATATTTACAAAAGCCCAGTCAAACTCACTGCCGATTTCACTGCAAAGACGGTTAACATCGTCATAACTACCCTCAACCCCTACTAGGGTAGGACTGTAAACTGCAGAATTAATAACTTTTCCTTCTTCGAGATCCTGCGGGATAAAAATAAAGGCTTTAAAGCCGGCGAAGGCAGCGTGAGCTGCAACAGAGTTAGCTAAATTTCCAGTTGAAGCACAAGCCACTGTTTTATACCCAAACTCTCTGGCTTTTGTTAGGGCAACGGAGACCACCCTGTCTTTAAATGAATAGGTTGGGTTGATTGTATCGTTTTTAATATATAAGCTTTTTAAGCCCAGTTCTTTTGCTAAATTATTGGCTTTTTGTAAAGGAGAAAACCCAGCTGACAGATCTACTAAGTCATCTGTTGTTACCGGCAATAGCTTTTTATATCGCCAAATCGACTTGGGACCTTGCTCTATTTCTTGCCTGGATATCTTAATCTTGTCGTATTGATAAGCAACCTCAAGCGGCCCAAAACAAAACTCGCAAACATGAAGAGCTTTAGCCGGATATTGCCTCTTGCATTCCCTGCAAACCAATCCTTTATACACTTAGATTCCCTCTTCTCGCTAGGCACCAGGAACAAGGCACTGGGCACCAAATTAAAAAACCCCTCTATCCCTTTGGGACGAGAGGTCTCGTGTTACCACCCAATTTCGCTTAAGCCTCACGGCTTAAGCCTCTGTGAGTACCTTACTCAATACTCTTGCCCATGATATCGGGGGCCTCCGTCTGGCTCTACTAACCATTAAGGTTTTCTTCCAGAAGCTCAGGGATCATGTTCGCTATAGTTTTTCGTACTCTGCCTCTCAACTTAAAGCAGATTCTCTGTAATACTACTAAGCCTAAGCTACTCTTTCCCTTCATAGCCATTGCCTTAATACTTAAGTTGTAATTTTATGGAATACCTTGCCTCTTGTCAATCATCAATGCACTTTCAAATATTTCCTTTATCGTTACTGTTCTTAGTAGATACATTACCTACTTGATAAAGATAGTTATGTTTATGCTTGACTATAACTACTTTAAGCACTTATAATATTACTAAGAACTTTACAATTCTGCAATTAGGAGGTGAGTACATTGAAAAAAACTATTGCCATTTTTCTTGTTGTAACCTTATTTTTAGCTGTTCTTGCCCCTTTAACAAATGCCTATGCGAAAAATAGAATTTATGGATACGTCTATGTAGGCGGCAAAAGAACAAACGGATTTACGGTTAACTTTTATAAGAAGAGACCTCCTAGATTTGTTGGCTCAACTATTACTAAGACTCGTTATCGCGTAAGGGGTTATTTTCAAAGCAGGGTTTTGGCTAATGGAGGCTATGTAGTACGTGTCCCCTACAAAACCAGTAGAGGGATTAGTGCCAAAGTAGCGTCTGCAAAAATCCCCTGCACAAAACCAATATTGATTTATCTGCCAAGGGGAGCAAGGCCTATCAGATAATCATATAATGCTATGTTGTATAAAAAATGCCAATCTTAACAGATTGGCATTTTTTATTTCGCAAAGTTAGATATCAAGCAATTTGCAATGCAGATAACCAAGCAAAGATAAGGAAAAAAATAACCAAGTGAAACAAAAAATGAGCTCTCTTTAATATACTTAACCTTAGCCTTTAAATAACTTCTTTGAAAAAGCTTTGATTTAGCAATTAATTCTCCTTTGTTGTTAGTTGCCCCTGATATACCGGAGTTAGCGGATTGAATAAAATATCGGTCATTCTCAATCGCCCTAAAAGCTCCTATTTCAAAGTGCTGGTGGGCTAAGCTGCTTCTTCCAAACCAATTGTCATTAGTGATAGTTATCAGAAGCTCAGCTCCTTTTTGGGTAACAGCTCTAGCCAGCCCCTGATTTGAAGATTCAGAACATATTAACACCCCTAATTGATGTCCTTGGTTCTTAAATAACTGTAAAGTTGTACCTGAGGTTAAGCTTTGGCGCAATGGCTTGACTACGTTTGATATCCAACTTATAGGCAAGGTTTCCCCAAAAGGGACAAGGTATATTTTATCGTAGGGCTTCTGAAAAACTCGGCCATTAACGAAAAACGCTGAATTATATACTCTTCCCTTCGACTGCCTAAGTGAGCCTAACAAGATAGGATTCCTTTGATTAACAAGGTTATCACTATAGACATCAAAATACCCCGGCAGGATACTCTCGGGCCAAATCACCAAAGACGAATTCTTAGCACTTGCCTTAATGGTAAGCTTATTAAGAAAACTTATATTAGTTATTGAATTTACCAAACCAAATTTTTTCTCCAATGAGATATTGGGTTGGATGATTGAAACATTTTGTTTAACTGAAACGGTAGTTTTATTCAGCCTAAAAAACCCAAACCCTAAAATAACTATCAAAATAATCAGTGTTACCAAAAACGGTTTAAGCATCCTCCTTAGATTCTTTCGATTAAGAATGATCAACACCAACGAGTAATTAATCAAGAGAATAATAAAAGAAAGCCCGAATACGCCAATTAGATTTGCTAGTTGAGCAAGGGGCAGAAAAAAGTGAGTTGTATACCCTAAAACCCCCCAAGCAAAAGCCCATGGCCCAATACTTCTTAAAAACTCAAAAACAACCCAGGCAGCCGGTATCAACAACATAGAGCTTAAGCTATTTGGACGTAAGTTGTGGATAAAAAAAGCACTAACGGCAAACAGACCAAAGCTTAAGGCCTCAAGGCAAGAAAGTAATATCCATCCCAATATAGCATAAGCTCCAGCCCACTTTGTTAAGGAAACTAAAAAGAAAGAAACAGATAAAAAGAAAGGAAGACCGCTTAACCAGCCAATAACAAAAGCTTGTTTCATATTTGTTGCCTTAACTATTGGTATTAGCACCCCTACCAGGCAAAATAAGCTAAGAAACTCTAATGAGTGAAGGTGAAAGGAGAAACTTAAAGTAATACTTGAGACTATTGCTATTATTAAAAAAGATATTTTGATTTTTTCTAATCGTACTACATGCATAGCAATTTATATCACTTTGGTAATTGTTTATTACTTCTATTTAAACAGACAGCTTAATTATGGCAACTTTGATTTATCCACATTATCCACAGGTTTACAAAACTAAATTCGCATCCACCGTTGCACTCAGATCAGCATAGTCACTATTCTTATATTTGTAGATGGCCGCCGCCGCAATCATAGCCGCATTGTCTGTACATAATACAGAAGGTGGATATACCAGGTTTAGCTCTGTTTTGTTAAGCGCCAACTTAAAACCTTGTCTTAAGTAAGCATTGGAAGCTACTCCGCCCGCTAAAGCAATTGTTTTTACTTGTTTGGCAACTGCTGCCTTAATAGTCTTGGTTACTAAAACATCGACTATGGCTTGCTGAAAAGAAGCGCATATATCAGGAACCCTAACCGGTTGGGTTTCTTTTTTGAGTTTATCTATATAATAGACAACCGCTGTTTTAATCCCGGAAAAACTAAAATTATAGTCTCGCGAGTCCATCATGGGCCGACTAAACTTAATTGAGGAAGGATCCCCCTTTAATGCTTCTTTTTCAACTATTGGCCCGCCGGGATAGCCAAGCCCCAGATATTTTGCTACTTTATCATAGGCTTCCCCTGCTGCATCATCTACTGTTTGACCCATTAGCTCATATTTGCCAAAATCTTCTACATACACTAATGAAGTATGGCCGCCAGAAACTACTAAGCATACAAAAGGAAAGTCAAAATCGTCATTGCGAGCAGAAGGCGCGGCAATCTTATTCAAAAAGTTGGCAAATATATGGCCTTCAATATGATTAAGTGCTATCAGGGGGATATTCTGGGCTAAAGAAATCGATTTGGCAGCCGATATACCAACCAAGAGAGAGCCTACTAACCCGGGGCCTGCCGTACAGGCTACTGCATCAATATCATCAAAGCTCAATCTGGCTTCTTTAATCGCCTCCTCAATAACCGGACTTAGCAACTGAAGATGGTGCCTGGATGCAATCTCAGGGACTACCCCGCCATACTTTTGGTGAAATTGTACTTGCGACGAAATGACATTGGACAAGATAGAATATTCACTAGTTACCAAAGCAGCACTAGTATCATCGCAACTGGTTTCCAGGCCCAAGATAGTAAACATACAGTAATTCTACTTAAGAAGCTCTTTTAAATACAGTGCATTCTTTGGAGCGTAGGCATTGTAATCATTATTAAAATAAGAATATATCGAATATTTAGCAGACCACTTTTTTATTTTTTTTGCCCAAGCACCTAATTCTTTACCTGAATAATTTGAGCCATATAACTCCTTACCACCGTGGAACCTTATATATAAAAAGTCTGCAGTTATTTCATGCTCAAGAGGCCACCTAGGACTATCAGCAAATACCAAAGCGGCATTGATATTCCTTAACAACTTATATGTGTCATCACTAAACCAGCTAGGATGGCGAAACTCAAACGCGTGGCGATAATTTTTTGGCAATGCTTTTAAGAAAACCTCAAGGCGGTTTAAGTCTTTATGAAAATTACTTGGAAGTTGCCATAATACAGGACCGGCTTTTTCCCCTAAGACAGAAAGGTTATCAAACAGCCGGTTTAGAGGCTTATCTGGATCAATCAACCGTTTATTGTGAGTAATATAGCGGCTTGCCTTTATAGCAAATACAAAGTTATCAGAAGTATTTTTATTCCAGCCCTCAAATGTTTTTTTGTGTACCAAGCGGTAGAAAGTAACATTTAGCTCAACTGTTTCAAAATGCTCCTGGTAATATTGAAATGCTTTATTCTTAGCTAAGTTATCAGGATAAAAAGTGTTAAACCAGTGAGGGTAGCTCCACCCCGAAGTCCCTATATATACCATTTAGGATATATACCCTAAATGCTTTTAAGAGCCATCTTTCCAACGTTTGCTTTATCAAATTTGAGGTGATCGTTTTCAACTTCCACTAAGGCTACAAATACTTGTCTGACTCTTTTCTCAATAGCCTTGTCTCTAGCTTGCTGATAATGAGCAACAGCTTTTTTTTCGCGTTCCAGTGCTTCTTTGTAATTGTCTAAATCATTCTCACTAGCTTTGCCTTTGGGGATATCAGGTTTTTCGATACCCAGAATCTTAGCAATTACTGATGCATGTTCGGACTCAACTCTTGATAGCCTTTTAAAAATGCTTTTATTCTCCGGGAAAATACTTAGGTCTGCAGCTGCTTGGTAAAAAGCAGTATTAGATATCTCGACTTCTAGAGCAATTTCTAGGTTTTTTTTGGAAACATCGGTTAGCTTAATACCTTGATCTTTATCCACCCAGTGATCAGCTATTATCATGTTAGGCTCATGAGCACCGCAAAAAGGACAGTTGCCTGGCCTGCCCACCGCCAAATGGGTTTCTCCGCATATTTTACATCTATACGCTTGCATCGATTTCCTCCTAGTTACTGATGTTGGCTTGCCAAGCGAAGCTCCACCAGAGCGAAGTTTGGCAGGCCAGGAGGGATTCGAACCCCCAACATCCGGTTTTGGAGACCGGCGCTCTGCCAATTGGAGCTACTGGCCTATCTTCAGTCTGAAGGCTCTAGGCTGAAGTGCTGAAGTAATCCTTCAGTGCTTCAGATCTTCATCCTTCATCCTATTTCGTTTCTCTGTGCAAAGTGTGTTTTTGGCACCATTTGCAAAACTTCTTCAACTCAACTTTATCCGGATTGTTTGTTTTGTTTTTGGTCGACGTATAATTACGTCTTTTGCAAACCGTGCACTCTAATGTAATAGTAGTTTGAACCATTAAGCCTTCCTTTCATCTACAAGCTAACATCATCAAATTATTTGGTCAAGAAGTGTTACTTTAGTGTGAATTAAGCCAATTGACTATTGAGGCTGCAGACCAAGCTTGAATATGACAAGCATTATCATTAAACATCGGAGCTTTGCCGTTTCTTGCAATACCGCAAAATAGCTCTGGAATGCAATTTAGGTGCAAAGCTGCTTCCATGAGGCTTTTTCTGACTAATGCCGCCTCTTTAGTAAACCCGTATTTCTTCATTCCTTCACAGATAATCCAATTATCATGAAACCAAATACTGCCGTTATGGTAAGAAAAGGGGCTAAAACGAATTTCTCTAGACGAAATTGTTCTAATCCCCCATCCCGAGAACATATCAGGTTTCATTAAGCGCTCAACTACCATGGCTGCCTTATCCTCATCAATTGCCTCGCTGTAAAGCAGGTGTCCTGGGTTAGAGCTAATAATAGCTATTTGTTCCTTAGCCGAATCAAGACCGATTGCAAAAAATTTTTTCCGCTTAACCCAAAAACAATCATTAATTTTTTTTCTTAAGTCATTTATTCTTGATTGCTCTACCGGCAACTTTTTATTAATTATTTCTGCAAGATAATTTAGGCTTATAAGCGCTTGATATTTATAGCCCTGTATTTCTACACTGCTTATCGGCGGCTCAACTAAGTGACCGTCAGAGTAAAAAACACTATCTAGTGAATCTTTCCAGCATTGATTGCGCAAACCTTGAGGATTTTTTCTGTGATACTCAATAAATAAATCGCTGTCGAAATCTCCGTACTCGCGCATCCAATCAAGAGCCTTTAGAGCTTTTGGCCACAATGATTGTACTAAAGAAATATCCTTAGTTTTTTTGTAATACTTTGCAAGCAAAACAATAAACAAAGGAGTGGAGTCAGCGCTTCCGTAATATGGGAACTTCCATTTATAGTTTAGCTCATGATTTCTTAAACGGTTTTCATGAATAATCTTGCCAGGCTCTTCTTCTGACAAATGATCAATCCTTTTGCCTTGCATCGAAGCCAATTTTAGTAAAGTCTTTCTAGCATAACCCGGATTGTAATCAAGTAACTGAAGGGAGCATATTATAGAATCGCGGCCAAAAAGACAGTTGAAATGAGGCAGTCCGGCATAAAGATACCCTCGATGGGTAAGTTTATCTATATCATCAATTGCTCTAATTAATAGTGCTTCTTTAGCTGTTTTGTTTAGCATGATTAATCACTGCTTTATGAATTCTATTACCTGTCAATTTTTTGTCAATTATCACCAAAAGCTTGTCTTAATTAAACAAAAACATCTATACTAATTAGTATGTCAACCCGGGGAGCCTAAAAGGCTGAGAGTCCGGCTAGTGATAATAATCGGCAAAAGTCGATAAATCTTTAAAATTACTAATAGCCGGAGACCCGCATAACCTGATCTGGATAATGCCAGCGGAGGGAGGAGTAATGTTAGAGCAAGTTTCTAGAGATTTATCATTAATCAGAGAGAAAAAACCCCTTGTCCACCACTTAACCAATTTCGTAGTAATGAATGAGACCGCCAATATGACACTGGCAATCGGTGCTTTGCCAATTATGTCTCATGCGCCTGAAGAAGTGGAAGAAATGGTTCAAGTAGCTTCTTGTCTAGTATTAAACATCGGCACCTTAACACCTTATTGGATTAACTCTATGATTCTGGCAGGCAAAAAAGCTAACGAGCTGGGAATACCCGTTGTTTTGGATCCCGTGGGAGCGGGAGCAACTAAATTAAGAATTGATAGCGCTAAAAAAATCTTAGAGGAAGTAAATATCTCCACTGTGAGAGGAAACTCAGCTGAAATTGCCGTTCTGGCTGGTATTCAGGCAGAGATCAAAGGAGTAGAGGCTATAAGCAAAAGTGCATCATCAGAGCAAATTGCCCAGGATTTTGCCCTAAAAAGCGGCTGCGTTGCAGCAGTAACTGGCGTAGAAGACGTAGTAAGTGACGGCGAGACAACTATTACTATTAAAAACGGCCATAAGATGATGGCAACTATCACCGGAACCGGCTGCATGTCTACCACAATGGTAGCAGCATTTAACGCCGTACAAAAAAACCCTTTGGTTGCTGCCCTTGGCGGACTTTGTGCCTTTGGAGTAGCCGGAGAAAAAGCAGCTTATTATACCAATAATAAACCCGGCAGTTTTCATGTAGCCTTGTATGACGAAGTATCCAATTTAAGCGCTGCTGATATCCTTGATAGAGCTAAAATCGAGGTAACACAAAAGGAGCTTGCTTGAAAGGACTTTATTTTATAACTACTGAGTACCCCGAACTAAAGCGTAGCCACTATTTGGTGACAAAAGAAGCAATAGAGGCAGGTGTCAAGATAGTTCAGTACCGTGAAAAAAATAAGGATTTTAAGACTCGGTTTAAAGAGGCTTCCAGGATAAAAAAGTTATGTGATAGTAATAAAGTGCAGTTTTTAGTAAATGACGACGTGCACTTGGCGTTGATGCTTAACAGCGGTGTTCATTTAGGCCATGACGATATGTCTATTAAGCAAGCCAGGCAGATACTTGGCAAAAAAAAGATAATCGGCTTGTCGGCAAGAAACTACGAAGAAGCAATGCAAGCTGCTAACCTTGCTCCCGATTATTTAGGGGTAGGCCCTGTTTTTAATACCCCCAGTAAAGATGATGCCGCCCCTGCTATCGGCCTTTTTGAGCTTAATAGAATATGCCAAGCTGTTAAGCTTCCGGTTATTGCTATCGGAGGTATTACCGCAAACAATGCAAATGACGTTTACCATGCAGGAGCAAGCGGTATAGCAGTAATATCAGCTATTGCTAAAGCCCCGGATATCAGTAGTGCTGTAGAAGAATTAATCAGTGCTTAAATAAGGAAATATTATGAATCTGTTGAAATCCATAAAAGACGGCCAAATCCCGCCCCGAATAAAAAAATTAGCCCTGTGCGAGCAAATAGAGGAATCTGAATTAGCAGATAAAATCTTATCAGGCCATATTGTTGTCCCGGCAAACAATTGCCGTAAAAACACTATTTTGCCGGTAGGTATAGGGGCAGGGTTGTCTACCAAAATAAATGCCAATATCGGGACTTCAACTGACATCAATGAACTTGATTTAGAGTTAGAAAAATTAAAAGTAGCCACAGATGCCGGAGCTGATACCATCATGGATTTAAGCACCGGTGGCCATATCAGTAAAATCAGGCAACAAATTCTTAAGCAATGTAACGTGCCCTTGGGAACTGTGCCCATTTATCAAGTTACCGTTTTAGCTAAACAAACTACAGGTTCGCTTATTGGCTATACAAAAGAAGATATTTTTAAAGTAATTACAGAGCAGGCTAAAGAAGGAGTGGACTTCATTACCGTTCATTGCGGAGTAAACCGGCAAACGCTCCAAGCGCTAATTGAGCAAAAAAGGGTAATGGATGTTGTAAGCAGGGGTGCTTCTTTTACTATCGGATGGATGATAGAAAATGATGCTGAAAATCCTTTATTTAATGATTTTGAACAATTATTGGAGATAGCAAAGCTCTATGACGTAACTCTTAGCTTGGGTGACGGAATGAGGCCGGGTTGCTTAGCTGATGCTACCGACAGGCCCCAGATTGAAGAATTATCTGTTTTAGGTCAACTGGTAAAACAAGCTCAAGAATACGGAGTGCAGGTTATGGTAGAGGGCCCGGGACATGTCCCCCTAAACCAAATCGAAGCTAACGTTAAACTTCAGAAGAGCCTGTGCCATAATGCCCCTTTTTATGTACTAGGGCCATTGGTTACTGATATCGCTCCTGGTTACGATCACATAACCTCGGCTATTGGAGGAGCGTTAGCTGCCTCTTATGGAGCCGATTATCTCTGCTACGTCACCCCAAAAGAACACTTAGGTCTGCCAGGTGTCCAAGACGTACAAGACGGGGTGATTGCCAGTAAAATTGCCGCCCACGCTGCCGATATCGTAAAACAAGTGCCTGGTGCATGGCATAAAGACAAAGAGATGGCTAAAGCACGCAAGGATCTTAACTGGCAAAAACAAATTGAGTTATCTATCGATCCCAAGACAACTAAAAAGGCGTACTTGGATAAAAAACCGGCAGAAGAAGATGCATGTACCATGTGCGGCCAATACTGCGCCATGAAGTTAGTTTCTGATTACTTAGGTGATAAAATTACATGTCATTAGAACTGTTAAGGGGTGGCGCGCCGGTGGCTTTCGACCGCGCGCAAGTTTATCTGAGCACGGCGAAAGACTTCCGGCGTGACAGGACCCCGTGAGTTATGGATATCAAAGAAATTGGTGAGTTTGGACTCATCGATAAAATCGATAAAATTGTTTATAGAAAAGACAAGAAGCTGGTTGCCAGTATCGGTGATGATTGTGCCGCTTTTAAGATTGGTGGGACAAAAATTGGATTGTTAACAACCGACAGCCTTGTAGAAGACATCCATTTTAAACTAAAATGCACTTCCCCTTATGATTTAGGATACAAGTCTATTATTGCCAGCATCAGCGATATTGCCTCAATGGCCGGGGTTCCCCTCTACTGCTTAGTTAGCCTGATTTTACCAGACTATATTACTGTTGAGTTTGTGCAATCTTTTTATAGGGGAGCAAAAACCGCATGTAATAAATATGGCTGTTTGATTGCCGGAGGAGACATAAGCGGCAGCCATACCAATTTTTCTCTAAATGTATCAATTTACGGAGAAAGCCAACAAAAATTATTAAGAAAAAGAAGCGAGGCCAAAGTCGGTGATTTAATTTTTGTTACAGGCCCCTTGGGGGGATCTGCTGCCGGATTAGAACTCCTGCTTAAACCTGAAACTAAGGCTAGTGTTTCAACATATTCGAAACTTACAAAAAAACATTTGCGGCCAGAAGCAAAAGTAGCCGAGGGACTGCTGGCTTCTAAGAACGGAGCGACAGCCATGGAGGACATAAGCGACGGTTTGGTTGGCGAAGTGGCTCACATCTGTGAGCAAAGCAAGATTGGGGCTATTATTTATGTTGACAAAGTACCGGTTGATGAATCAATAAAAAGGGTTGATAGTTTGAAAACAAAAGCTATGGAATTAGCATTGAGTGGCGGCGAGGACTACGAGTTAGTATTTAGCTGCCCTAAGAGAAAAACAGCTAGTTTAGCTAAAGCCTTCAACAAAAAGAATCTGCCCTTATTTGAAGTAGGTGAAATAACTAAAGGCAACCGAGTTAAAGTGCTCCATAATAAAGAAAAAGAAATTAAGCTTAAGGGGTATGAACACTTTTGAAAAACGTACTTTGTATCGGCGGCTTTGACCCTAGCGGGGCAGCCGGCATTTTAGCCGACAGCGCTACCTTAATAGAGCTAGGGGTTATCCCGCTTACTGCAATAACTGCATTAACCTCACAAAATAGCCAGGGCGTCTTTGACATACTAATACCTGAACCCCAACACTTACGCACTCAGCTGGAAGTCATTCTAAGCGATTATTCCGTCCGGGCTATCAAAATAGGCATGCTTGGTAACAGTGATAATGTAAAAGTGGTCTCTAATCTGCTAAAAATACATCGAGTGACTGTGGTCTTAGATCCTGTCTTTTACTCAACTTCAAACACTGCTCTGCTTGATACTGAAGGCATATCTGTATTGATTAATCAGCTCCTTGCCCAATGTAGCATAGTTACCCCTAATATAAGCGAGGCAGAAAAACTGGCCGGTATTAAAATTAATAATGATGCAGACATTGAAAAAGCCGCCCGGATTATCCAGGATATGGGACCAGATTGGGTAATAATCAAAGGAGGGCATTTGCCTGGTAGACCGGTTGATTTTATCTTTAATGGCAACGATTTATTAAAACTGGAACAAGACCGTATCGATAAACAAATGCGTGGTACTGGCTGCATCTTCGCATCTGCTTTGGCGGCTAATTTATCTCTTGGTTTGTCAATGCCGCAATCAGCCCTTGCAGCAAAAAAATACGTTACTAAAAAAATACAAAAAGCGGTAAAATTAGGAAGTGGAGCACCGCAAGCCGTTTGGGAGAGCAAATGAAGATAGGCCTAATAAGTGATACCCATGGAGATGTAGCTGCTTGGCATCTGGCTGTGGAGTTATTCCGGGACTGCGATTATATCCTGCACAGCGGAGACATCTTATATAACGGAGCTTTTAATCCGGTTGGCAAAAATTATAATCCTCTAGATTTAGCAAGCCATATCAACAACTGCCCCATTCCAGTCATTTTCGCAAAAGGAAATTGCGACAGTGAGGTTGATACTCTAGCAATCGAGTACCCTATCCAAGCCCCTTATGCCTTTGCTAATTTATTAGAAAAAAAGATTTTGATTCATCATGGTGATAAGTTAACCCAAGAAAAAGTACTTGAGATGTCTAAAAAATTTCCTCTAGATGTTGTCGTTTCCGGACATACACATATATATAAAATAAATAAAACCGCCTCAACGATATTTGTAAATCCGGGAAGCGCTTCCCTTCCCAAAGATCCAGATAGTATAAAAAGCGCTGCCTTAATGGATGAGGAAGGAATAAAAATCATCGCTTTAGAATCCAATAAAACCCTCACTTCAATAAACTTTTAAACAAGACTTGACAATACCTCACTCATATTTTATTATAATATATAGCTAAAGTTTGCCGATACAACAATTAGGCACTGTGTGACTGTTCCCTATCCCTTAGAGGGTAGCTGTCACCAGTCTAGATTTAGGAGGAAAAATGGCAAAAGTAATAGGTATCGACCTAGGAACAACTAACTCATGTATGGCGGTTTTAGAAGGTAATGACCCCACTGTTATTCCTAACGCAGAAGGCGGACGGGTTACCCCGTCGGTTGTTGCATTTTCTAAAACTAACGAAGTTTTGGTAGGCGAAATCGCCAGACGCCAGGCTATCACTAATCCGGAAAAAACCATCCGTTCTATCAAACGAGATATGGGAACTAAGAAAAAAGTAAAGGTGGCTGATAAGGAATACAACCCTGAGCAGATTTCGGCGTTTATCTTACAAAAACTTAAAAGAGATGCCGAGGCCTATTTAGGCGAAGAAATAAAACAAGCCGTAATTACCGTACCTGCTTATTTTGAAGACGCCCAGCGCCAAGCCACCAAAGATGCCGGTAAAATTGCAGGACTGGAAGTGCTAAGAATCATCAACGAACCTACGGCAGCTTCCCTTGCCTACGGTCTAGATAAAGACAAGGATCACAAAGTACTGGTTTTCGACTTAGGAGGCGGAACCTTTGACGTTTCCATCCTCGATATTGGAGACGGAACTTTTGAAGTTAAAGCTACCAGCGGAAACAACCACTTGGGCGGTGATGATTTCGACCAGCGCATAATCGATTGGATGGCTGATGATTTCAAGTCCAAAACCAACATTGACCTAAGAAAGGACAATCAAGCCTTACAAAGGTTAAAAGAAGCTGCTGAGAAAGCTAAAATCGAGCTTTCCCAGACGACATCTACTAGTATTAACCTGCCCTTTATCACTGTATCCGACGAAGGCCCGCAGCACTTGGATATGACTTTAACTAGAGCTGACTTTGATAAGTTAACTGCAGAATTAGTTGAAAAATGCAAGGGTCCATTAGTTCAAGCAATGAAAGACGCAAAGGTTGAAGGCAAAGATTTAGAGCACGTTATCTTGGTCGGCGGCAGCATAAGAATCCCAGCCGTCCAGGAACTAGTTAAAAGCGTAACTGGTAAAGAACCCCATAAGGGGGTTAATCCTGACGAGGCCGTAGCTACCGGTGCTGCTATTCAAGGTGCATTTTTAGGTGGCAATCTAGGTAAAGATATCCAACTATTAGATGTCACTCCCCTTTCATTAGGGATTGAGACTTTAGGTGGTGTCTGCACTCACTTAATCGAGCGCAATACTACAATACCGACCGAGAAAAAAGAAACATTTACTACAGCAGCTGATAACCAAACGCAAGTGGAAATAAACGTTCTTCAAGGTGAACGTCAGATGGCTGCTGATAATAAATCTCTGGGACGATTTCATCTGGTAGGTATGCCTCCTGCTCCAAGAGGAGTCCCTCAAGTTGAAGTTACCTTTGATATCGATGAAAACGGTATCCTAAACGTCTCAGCAAAAGATAAAGCTACTGGTAAAGAACAAAAAATCACCATTACCGGCTCTACAAGATTGCAAGACGAAGACATTGACAATATGGTCAAAGAAGCCGAATCCCATGCTGAAGAGGATAAGAAAAAGAAGGAAGAAGTAGAGACCAGAAATAATGCTGACCAGCTCGTTTATCAAACCGAAAAACTGATAGCTGATTTAGGAGAAAAGGTAGCTGATAGCGAAAAAGAGAAAATCCAAAAGTCTCTTGATGAGCTAAAAGAAGCTATTAAGGGTGAGGATGCGTCGAAAATCAAAGAAGCAACCGATGCCTTGATGAGTGCTTCTCACGAGCTATCCCAGGTCCTTTATCAGCAGCAAGCCCAGACAGGAGGACAACCAGGAGAAGCTGGCAACGACGACAAAAAAACTAAGGATGAAGAAGAAGTTGTCGAAGGAGAGGTCGTAGATGACCAAAGCCAAAAGCAGTAAATCTAATAAAGAAATCGAAGCTCTTAAGGAAAAGGCAGCTAAGGCTGATGACTACCTTAGTCAATTAAAAAGACTGGCAGCTGAGTTTGATAATTATAAAAAACGGATGATTAGAGAACAATCAGCCGCTATCGCTTTAGCTTCCAAAAACCTCATTGAGCAGCTCTTACCTACCTTGGATGACTTAGAAAGAGCCATTGAGTCAGTAAAAGACGGCCAATCAGCAGAGATGGTAGCTAAAGGAGTAGAGCTAACCTACAACGATATACAAAAACTACTTGAGGCCGAAGGTGTCGAGCAAATTAATCCGGTAGGTGAAGGGTTTAATCCGGCTACCTCAGAAGCTGTTGCCCAAGTTGATTCAGACCAATCATCTGAAACTGTCGTTGAGGTATTACAAAAAGGATACAAAATGAACAACATGGTAATACGGCCAGCTAAGGTGACAATAGCTAAATAGATAATCCGTCATTGCGAGGAGCGTTAGCGACGAAGCAATCCAAGACAGGGATTGCCACGCCCCGTTGGGGCTCGCAATGACAGTAAAGGATAGGGTATGAGTAGCAGAGAGTTCAAAGATTACTACAAAATATTAGGTGTCGATAAATCTGCCTCAGCTGAGGAGATAAAAAAAGCTTTTCGTAAGCTGGCTAAACAATATCACCCTGATGCCAATAAAGACAACAAAGACCATGCCAGAACAAAGTTCAAAGAAGTAAACGAAGCTTATCAAATATTAGGGGATGCCGAAAAACGTAAGCAATATGATACCTTTGGTCAATATGTTGGAGGCGGGGGGATGCCTGGCGGTGGTATCAATTTTGAAGACCTATTCGGTGGAGGTAACTTCAGTGGACAATCCCAGGGATTTGGCTTCGAAGATCTCTTCGACATGTTTACAGGCGGAAGTAGAAGTGGTAGACGTCAAACTATTCATAAAGGAGATGACCTTCATTACCGTTTAAGGGTCAAATTTAAAGATGTTTACAAGGGAGTGGCCACCAAAATTAATGTTACCGTAAACGACATTTGCACTACCTGCCAAGGAAGTGGAGCCACCCCTGGAAGCAAGCCAATAACTTGTACTACTTGCGGGGGAAGTGGAGCAATATCTCATTCACAAGGCTTTTTTTCTCTGTCTAGGACTTGCCCAAAGTGTATGGGGGAAGGCCAAATTGTCTCCTCGCCCTGCTCTGCTTGTTCTGGGCAAGGTATTAAAAAAGCCAATAAACAGATTACTATCCGCATCCCGGCCGGGGTGGAAGACGGCACAACCTTACGTTTTGCAGGCAAGGGACAAGCAGCCCCTAAAGGCGGCATCCCCGGAGATCTATATATAACAGTCGAGGTGGAAAATCATCCTGTTTTTTTAAGAGACGGGGCTAACTTACGAATCAATTTACCGATAACAATCACCGAAGCGGCTTTGGGGGCAAAAATCGATGTGCCGACAATGGACGGAAGCGTAATTTTAAAAATACCTAGCGGCACCGTAAGCGGTAAAGTTTTTCGCATTAAAGGCAGAGGCCTTCCCTCTAGAAGAGGCATTGGCTCCCTCTTAGCTAAAGTTTTTATCATACCGCCAGCAAGGTTATCTCGTGAAGAAAAAAATCTGTTAAAAAGATTAGAGGAAATCAAGGGAGAGAATCCTAGAGTCGACCTTTTTAAAATAGTAGAAAAGGAGGCCAAGTAAAAATGCCATCTAGCAAAGAGCCTCTTTATATGATTGGAATAGCGGCAAAAAAAGCTAAGGTCCATCCGCAGACCTTAAGGCTTTATGAGCGAGAGAAATTAGTTAGGCCTCAAAGAACGGGGGGCTCAACCAGACTGTATTCGGACTACGATATCGAATGCGTTATTGAAATACAGCACTTAACCCAAGATAAGGGCCTAAACTTAGCTGGCGTTAGAGTGCTTATGGATATGAAAGAAAAAGCCTTAAAGATGGCCGAGGAAATAAAAAAATATCAACAGGATATGATTGATTTGCAAAAGAAAATGGAAGAAGAAATCGACAATGTCCA
Source organism: Actinomycetota bacterium (assembly GCA_003599235.1). Taxonomy (GTDB): domain Bacteria; phylum Actinomycetota; class Aquicultoria; order SURF-47; family SURF-47; genus SURF-47. Next base: position 35,593 of record QZJE01000003.1, read on the forward strand.
TAAAAGCTATAAGAACGAACTTGTCCTTTATAAGCAGTCGCCGATTGCCCTGCTTAAAGCATTTGGCATCAATCTTGGCGAGGACTAAGTAAGGTGATGAATTATGTTTGAAAATTATTCAGATAAAGCCAGAGAAGCAATAGCTACCGCTCAACAAATTCTGGCTTCAAGAGGACAAAGTCAATTAGGAAGCGAGCATCTATTGATGGGAGTGCTTTCGCAAAATGAAGGTATTATTCCTAAAATATTCGAGCTCTTAGGATACGATATTAATGTAGCCCGCACCAAAGCTAATGAGGTCTTAAGCATCGGTAAAAAAGGCACTTTAAATACTAAAAGCGGAGTAGCTCAGATATTTATCACCCCTGATGCTCAATCCTCAATGCAGTTGGCAGAAACTCAAGCTAAGGAAATGGGTGATACTTACATCGGCAGCGAACACTTACTCTTAGGTATAGCTTTAGAAAAGAACGGCAGTGGAGCTATTGTTCTAAGTGAAATCTCGATGAGCGCAAAAGAAATAAAGAATGCTATTAACCAGCTAAGAGGCCAAGGCATAAGTGATGAAAGCTCTGAGTCGCCTTTAAAAAAATACGGCCGTAATCTAACTGAGCTGGCAAAAAAAGATGGGCTCGATCCGGTTGTAGGGCGAGACACCGAGATAAAAAGAGTAATCCAAATTCTCTCGCGGCGCACAAAAAATAACCCGGCTTTAATTGGTGATCCCGGAGTTGGAAAAACGGCCATTGTAGAAGGTCTAGCACAAAAAATCGTCAATAAAGAAGTGCCGGAGCTATTAAAAGACAAGGAGGTTATCTCCTTGGATTTAGGCTCTCTGGTAGCAGGAACCAAGTACAGAGGAGAGTTCGAGGAGCGCTTAAAAGCCGTTCTTGATGAAATACACAAACGAAAAGGAGAAATAATTTTATTTATTGATGAGTTGCACACTATGGTGGGAGCAGGAGCCGCCGAAGGTGCTATTGATGCATCTAATATGATGAAGCCGGCGCTGTCCAGGGGTGAGCTGCAGGCAGTTGGAGCCACCACCCTAGACGAATACCGCAAATACATTGAAAAAGACTCTGCCCTAGAGCGCAGGTTTCAGCCTATTGTAGTCAACCAACCATCTGTTGAAGATACCATTTTGATACTAAAAGGGCTTAGAAGCCGCTATGAAGACCACCACAAGGTTAAAATTAGCGACGAAGCTATCCAAGCAGCCGCTAAACTTTCTGAGCGCTATATCTCCGACCGTTTTCTTCCGGATAAGGCTATCGACTTAATCGACGAGGCTTCTTCAAAGATGCGCTTAGAGTCAATCATGCTTCCGCCTGATTTAATGAAAATGGAAAACCAGCTAACCGAGCTTACTAAGCAGGGAGCAGAAGCTGTCGAGCAACGAGAATATGAAAAAGCCGCCCAAATAAGAGACAAAACCGACAAAATACAGGCTGAATTAAAAGATAAAAAAGCTAAATGGCTTAAGGATAAAGGCATTACCTCCGTTGAAGTAACCGGTGAGCATATTGCCCAAGTGGTTTCTAATTGGACAGGAGTGCCGGTTACTAAAATGATGGAAGAAGAAATCGCAAAACTTCTTAAAATGGAAAAAGCTATACACAAGCGTCTTATTAATCAGGAAGAAGCAGTAAAAGCAGTTTCTGAGGCCATCAGAAGAGCCAGAGCCGGCTTAAGCGAGCCGGGACGTCCTGTTGGTTCATTTCTATTTCTAGGACCCACAGGAGTAGGTAAAACAGAATTAGCTAAAGCATTAGCTGAGTTCTTGTTTAACGATGAAGCTGCCATTGTACGAATAGATATGAGCGAATACCAGGAAAAACATACTGTTTCCAGGCTTATCGGAGCTCCACCGGGCTACGTTGGTTATGATGCCGGAGGACAACTAAGCGAGGCCGTACGCCGCCGGCCTTATAGTATTATTTTGCTGGACGAAATCGAGAAAGCTCACACAGATGTTTATAATATTTTGCTGCAGATATTAGACGACGGCCGCTTAACTGATTCTTCCGGCCGCACGGTTAGTTTCAAAAATACGGTAATCATGATGACCTCAAACATAGGCTCTAGGCAGTTGACTAAAGAAAAAGAGTTGGGCTTTACAGCTTCTGGTAAAGAGAAGAGCTATGAAGATAGCAAAACCCTTGTGTTGGGTGAACTTAAAAAAGTGCTTTTGCCAGAGCTTTTAAACCGTATAGATGAAATTGTTGTCTTTCATCCTTTAACTTCAGTACAACTCAAAGAAGTAGCTATCCTGCTACTTAAGAAATTACAATTACGAGTAGAAGCCCAAGGAATGTCATTAGAGATAAGCGAAGCTGTCTTAGATAAAATTGCTAAAGAGGGCTATGACCCCTCATATGGTGCCCGTCCTATGAAACGAGCTATTCAAAATCTAGTGGAAAACCCCTTGTCGAAAGCCATAATCGAAGGGATATATAGAGCCCCCCATGTAGTTAAAGCTGATATAAGAGACAACCAAGTAGTGTTTAGCAAGATTAAAGAGAAAACAAAAACCACCAGCTAAATAGGTGGTGGTTTTTGTTGTGCCTAGCACCTGATATTTAAGCTGGGTTATCCGGATCGGGTACGCAAGCTTCAACCGGACAAACCTCAGCACATTGCTGAGTGTCATGGTGGCCGCTGCATTCAGTACATTTTTCCGGGTCTATTTCATAAATTTCATCGCCCTCAGCAATTGCTTCGTTAGGACACTCTGTTTCACATAGACCGCAAGCGCTACATTCGTCAGTTATTTTGTAAGCCATTGACATTTCCTCCTATACTAGTTTTCAGACTTCTGACTTCAGACTTCAGCTGAGGTCTGGTTTTTATTTTTAAACAAAAAAAGTGATTTTGTAAAGAGATATTTATTATTTTTTTATTATCGCCAGTGCGGCTTGGCGACCGCATTTATTATCTACTCTATATGAAAAATAATGCTTGTTTTGACACGAGGTGCAAATACCTGCGGAAACAACATTGCTTTTAGGAATACCTAAACCAATTAACTGTCTCCTAACTGTTTGCTCCAAATCAACTTCATAACAACAATCCCCTACATGTGGGCCGATAAAGGCCCTAATAGATTCAGTTGGATGGCTTTGCAATAATTTTTTTAGAACTTTAGTAGCTATTTCCCTCTTTACTCCCTTGCGTCCTGCATGAATGACAGCAATTTCCCGACTGTCTAAAGCTACTAGTATAAGAGGCAAGCAATCGGCAAAAAATAATGCTAGAGGCACGCCTGCTTCTTTTGTAATAAGGCAGTCACAATTATCAATTGCCACATCGTAACTAATACTCCCTCTGCCTACGTCGCTTTTTTTAACTACGGTAAAGTTGTCTGAGTGGGTTTGCTTGGCGCAAGTTAAATCGTTTAAGTCTATCTTTGTAGCCTCGCACAATTTCTGACGGTTTTTAATAACTGAGGTGCTTAAATCCCCTACATGGAGCCCTAGATTACCGGTGTCTTTATTTGTAAAAGCAATAAATATTTTGTGGTTTTTATTAAGCTTTGGAGAAGTTAGGTAGCTAATTCCCTGGTTTTTAATAAGCTTTAGAGAGTAATCCATAACATTAACAAAGCAAAAAGGCTCCGATTAATATCAGAGCCTTCTTACTTCATATGAAAAACTAATCAGACTTTTTTAGAAAAGTGGGGACATCTAAATCGTCGCCATTAAGTTCAGGAATATTATCCTTTTCTAAAATTGGTCCCGTATCAAATACATTTGCTTCAGATTCAGAAGGAGTTTCTTCTTCTGTTTCGCTAGTTGTTAGAAAATCAAGTTTTTCTTGTAGTCTGGTTCTGGCATCGAAGCCAGTAGCAATAACAGTTACCTTTAATTCTTCGCCTAACGAATCATCAACAACTGTGCCGAAAATGATGTTTGCTTCCGGGTGAGCGGCTTGACTAATAGTTTCAGCTGCTTCATTGACCTCAAAAAGACCTACGTCTGAACCACCGGATACATTTAGAAGTACACCCTTGGCTCCATCAATAGAAGCTTCAAGTAACGGAGATGAAATAGCTTGTTTAGACGCTTCTTTTGCCCTGTTTTCTCCGGTTGCAACACCTATACCCATTAAAGCTGAGCCGGCGCTACTCATGATGGTCTTAACATCAGCAAAGTCTAGGTTGATTAAGCCTGGTGTTGTAATTAAATCTGTAATACCTTGTACTCCCTGACATAATACATCATCAGCTACCCGAAACGCATCTAAGATAGATATTCTTTTCTCGGATATTTGCAGTAGACGATCGTTTGGAATAATAATTAATGTATCTACTTTTTCCTTTAAATTTTCGATGCCATCTTCGGCTTGAACGCCTCTTTTGCGGCCTTCGAAAGCAAATGGTTTAGTTACGACTCCAACAGTTAGAGCTCCTACTTCTTTTGCAATTTCTGCTATTACCGGAGCTGCTCCTGTACCGGTTCCCCCGCCTTTTCCGGCAGTAACAAATACCATGTCTGAGCCCTGCAAGGCTTCCTTGATTTCTTCACGGCTTTCTTCTGCAGCTTGTGCTCCAACTACGGGATCGGCTCCAGCACCTAGCCCTTTAGTTAAATCACCACCAATGTGTATCTTTTGATCCGCATCCGCCATCATTAGAGCTTGAGCATCGGTATTGACCGCAATAAACTCAACGCCTTTTAGATTGGCTTCAATCATTCTGTTTACCGCATTAGTACCGCCGCCACCAACTCCAACAACCTTAATGACTGCCAAGTAACCTGCTTTTGGTTCCGCCATAATCCTAAAACCTCCTTAACACTTAACCTCTAGTTTAGGGTTAGACTTTAAGCGATTGCTCAAAGCTTAAGTATATACCTTAGCTTAAAACTATCAAAAATTCAAGTTTTTTAAAAAATTATATATTTTTGGTAGATTGGATAAACTATAAGGCTATACTTGAGGTTAAGACTTATTTACTTCCCCATTGTCCTGGTAACTGGGTTTGAGGGTACCCTTACATCGATAACTAAAGGTTTGGTTTTCTCGGCTAAAAACTTCTCTATTAGAGTGTTCTTTAATTTGGCTTTCTTAGACGAACCATAAATAATGGTTACCCCTTCAACTACTAAATACAAATCCTCTATGTTTTTGGCTCTTATCATTGATATTTTACTAGCAAACTTAGGACTAAAACGCCTGTAAACAGCCAGGGCATTTCGGAAGTTTTCTGTTTTTAATCTTGTTGCAACAGTTATTTTTGTATTAGCAAGCTCAATTACCGGAATTTTATAAGTTTCGCTAACATCTTTCTTGTTGGCAATAATATAACCATCACTATCTAGACAAAACTTTTTGCCTTCTGTGGTTACATAAAATACCGGTATTCTCTCGGTTACATAAATCGTACAACCCAAAGGAAAGAATAAAAGCCCCAGGCCGGCTTTTTTAACCCAAGGAAGTCTCTCTATCTTTCTTATGATATCAGCTCGATTAATAGTTAATATTTTCTGCCCAATTTTTATACCTGAGCCTGAAATAATATCGCTTGATAGATTATGTTTGTTTCCGGCCACTCTAATTCTTTTAATTTGAAGAATAGGCGTTGTATATAGAAGATAGACCACCATAGACACTATCGTAACAAACGTAAGGATTTGGAGCATAACCTTGCGTTTTGCTTTCTTTAAAGAAGTTAGTTTTTCCTCACGTTTAGCTTTCTTTATTTGAGACAGAACTTGCTTCTTTTTTGACTGTTTCATATAGTGCTGGTTTTGGCTCCTTAAAACCGCCGTAGACCTTAACCTCTGGCTTCAATCTAACACCGAATCTCTGATAGACATCGGCTTGTATTAATCTTAGCAGATAGAAAATGTCCTGGGCAGTAGCATTGCCATAATTTACAATAAAATTTGCATGCTTGCTTGAAACTTTAGCCCCTCCAAGCATAGCACCCTTCCAACCGGCCTCTTCAATCAATTTTCCTGCTAAGAAGCCCTTTGGATTTTTAAAAACACTTCCCGCACTGGGATGTTTTATCGGTTGAGTTAGTTTCCTTTGTTTAAAATTGCGCTCCATATGCCCTTTAATACTTGCCTGGTTAGCTTTTTTAAGCTTAAAGACTACTTCTAAAACAATTTCTTCTTTCCCCACCAAACTTCTGCGGTATAGCGAGGTTAAATCGTTTTTCTCATAGCATATAAGTTTTAAATCCTTTGTAAGGCAAGTGATACTGGTAATAACCGAGGATATATTACTACCATGAGCTCCGGCATTCATTCTAACAGCCCCACCAACACTTCCCGGGATTCCAATAGCAAAAGAAAGACCACTTAACCCTTGTCTATAAGCTTCGTTAACTATTTTAGATAAGGCTACAGAAGATCCGGCGTAAATATGGTCTTCTTCTACTCTTAAGCTAGAGAACTCCTTTCCCAGCTTGATGGCCAGACCATTGTATCCGGAGTCTGAAACTAAAATATTTGAGCCTTTACCAATAATAAAATAGCCAAGGTTTGCTTTATTTGCAGTATTTAGAATAACCTTTAAATCATGCAAGGTGTCGGCAACGATGTAGACTTTAGCAGGTCCGCCTACTCTCCAACTGCAGTACTTAAATAAAGGCTCATTAATAGTTATCTTTGAATTAATTTTTGTGCTTAAATCTTTTGCTAGCGCACCGAAATCAACCATAGCTTATATCAACTTAGCTTTTTCGACGATTTCAGCTCCAACCGTCCAGATATCGCCTGCACCCATTGTTATTACCATATCGTGAGGTTTAATAGCGCCCTCAAGATATTTTTTTACATCATATAAGCTCGGTAAATAAGCCAGATCTGTATGCCCGTTGTTTTTAAGCACCTGGTCTACAATGAGCTTTGAGCTAACCCCTGGAATCGGTTCTTCTCCTGCGGCGTAAATATCGGTTATCACAAGTAGATCAGCTTCTATGAAAGCATCGGCAAAATCCCGGGCCAAAAACTTAGTGCGGCTAAACCGATGCGGTTGAAAGACACAGACTAAGCGCTTTTTTTTAGCAGATGATGCAGCTTGTAAAGTGGCAGCAATTTCGGTGGGATGGTGAGCATAATCGTCATAAAAATATGCTTTATTTGCTTCTCCTAAAAGCTGGAATCTCCTTTTTACTCCGCTAAAGCAAAGTAAGGCTTGCTTAATTTTTATGAAGTCAACTTTTAATTTTCTACATAATGCAATGGCTGCTAAAGCATTGAGTACATTGTGGGCACCGGGAATATTAATAGTTATTCTTCCAAGCTTATTTTTACCTTCCATAACATCAAAAGAGCTCGACAATCCCTTATGTTTTATATTGCTAGCCCAAAAATCGTTATCTTTTGATAAGCCATAACTGACATAAGGCTGCTTTGTTTTATCGAGAAGTTGGCTTACATTAGGGTGGTCTTTGTAAGCTACAATAAAACCACCCGGTAAAAGCTGAGTACTAAATTTCATAAATAGTTTTTTGATTTTTTCAAAAGATCCGAAATAATCCAGATGATCAGCCTCAATATTTGTTATTACCATAGCCATTGGATTCATGAATAATAGCGAACCATCACTTTCATCTGTCTCGGCTACCAAATACTGGCCACTTCCGTATTTTCCGTTGCTTCCTATATCATTTAGCTCTCCACCGATAAAAAAAGTAGGATTGAGACCGGCTTTTTCTAAAATAAAGGCCACCATTGAAGTCGTTGTTGTTTTACCATGAGTTCCTGCTATTGCAATCGGCTTTTTTGTTTTAGCGATTTCGGCTAGCATCTTAGCCCTCTGGATAACTTGAATATTCTTTTCTTTTGCAGCTTTTAGCTCGCAATTATCAGAGGGTATGGCAGATGAAATTACAACCACATCCGGATTTGTGACATTACTCTTTTTATGCCCGATTAAGACTTTAATCCCGATTTCTTCTAAGCATTCGGTATTGCGGGATTCTTTGATATCAGAGCCGGCTACATTTGCCCCCATTTCTTTTAAGACCTTGGCAATGCCGCTCATACCGGCTCCGCCAATTCCTATAAAATAGTACTTCTTGTTTATCAATTGGACTCCCTCTAACGCTCTAACACTCTCTTGTTTACCTCGCAAGAATTTTGATTTTATCGGCCTGCTCAATTACCAGCTTAGCTAAATCATTAGCTGCAAACGGTTTTCCCAGTTTCTGCAAATACTCTTTCATCTTAATCAACTCCGTACTGTTGAAAGCGAGTGAATTAACCATCTGGAATAGAACTTCCCCGTTAAAGTCATCGTCTAAAACCATGCGGGCTGCCCCGTGGTCGACTAGCGTTTGGGCGTTTTTTTGCTGGTGATTGCCGGTGGCATAAGGATACGGGACTAAAATCGAAGGTAGTCCGACTGCTGTTAATTCAGCAATGGTAGTTGCTCCCGCTCTGGCTACAACTAAGTCTGCTGCCGCGTAAGCCTCATTAAGATTATCTAAATAAGGGTGAGCTTGAAAACGCAACTTATCATTTACAGTAATTTTTTTAGTAATTCTTTTTGTGACTTCGTCGAAATGCTCCTTGCCGGTGACATGAATAATCTGTAAGTCCTTAGAGTCTCTAAACTTATCGTATGCCTCTATCATTGACTCGTTGATTCTTTTAGCCCCTATGCTTCCGCCAAAAACCAACAGTGTTTTTCTGTCCGGATCAAGGCTTAACGTTTGAATTCCCTTTTGTCTCATAAGCCCAATCATGTTACGCCTGATAGGATTGCCGGTAAAAATTACCCGCTTAGCACGAGGAAATGTTTTTTCTTCATTAGGAAAAGAGGCAGCAACTAAAGTTACAAAGTGGCTTAATACCTTATTCGCTAGCCCCGGTATCGAGTTCTGTTCATGTATAACAGTAGGTATTCTTAATAGAATGGCAGCTGCTAAAGGAGAAAAGCTAACGTATCCACCCATTCCCACAACCACATTGGGCTTAAAGCTTTTGAAAAAATGCCATGAACTAAAAAACCCCTGAATCAAAGAGAGGCTGGCCTTAATATTTTGAAGGCTAATTGAACGCTTGAAACCGTATGCTTCAATAGCTCTGAAGTTGTAACCTGCCTTAGTAACAAGCTCTTTCTCGAGACCTCTATTGGTGCCTAAAAATACTACCTCGGCAACAGGGGCCTCTAATGACAACTCATCAGCTAAAGAAATCCCCGGATATATGTGTCCGGCAGTTCCCCCAGCACAAATTGCAACTTTCATATTCTCTCCATCGGGGACAGTCCCCACTTCCTCTAGGCTCTAACCTCTAATCTCTAGCCTCTAATTTTGTCTGCTTAGCAATATTAAGCAATATTCCGATTCCTATCAAGCTAAATAGCATTGAAGAGCCGCCGTAACTTACTAACGGCAACGGCACACCGGTTATTGGCAAAAGACCTACTGCTGCAGCAATATTTACAATAGCCTGGGCGATAATCATTATCGTAATCCCGCTAGCAAGTATCTTGCCGTAGCAGTCCTTAGTTTGACTAGCAATTACAAATCCGCTAAAAGCAAACATGGCTAAAGCAACAACTAATCCTATAGTGCCAATGAGCCCGAGTTCCTCCCCAATTGTTGCTACGATAAAGTCGGTATAGGCTGCCGGCAAAAATAAAAACTTTTGCTTGCCAAGCCCCAGTCCCACGCCAAAGATGCCTCCTGAGCCAAGCCCTAACATAGACTGTATAATTTGAAATCCCCTCCCTTGCGGATCTTGCCAAGGGTTTAGAAAACCAAGAAATCTTTGACGTCTATAAGAGCTCGAAAAAATAAAAAACAAGCCGGAGAATGCTCCGGTAACGGTAATGGTTAGTAGATGATCCAATCTTGCCCCTACAATAAATATGCAGGTAAAAACAGAAATTAAAATAAGAAAAGCCGTTCCTAAATCCGGCTGAAGAAGCACCATGGCAGCAACAACGATAATGGTAGTTAATGGCAGATAATCATTCCAGTTAGCAAGGTGCCCTTTTTTTAATTTTATTATGTAGGCGGCAAACAGTATTGAGGATAGCTTAGCCAGTTCTGAGGGCTGGAGGTTCATAAACCCTAAGGGGATCCAGCGGGTAGAACCAAAAGCTGACTTTCCTGCTCCGGGAAGAAAAACCACTATCAACAAACCGACAGTTGCAAACATTAACGCAGGAGCTATTTTGTTAAGTTTTTTATAGTTAATTCGATAAGCAAAATAACCCCCTGCTAGTCCCAGGCCAATCGATAATAAGTGCCGCCAGAAATAATAAAATGTATCGTGATGATGTTCAAAAGCAATTATTTGGCTGGAGCTAAGTACCATTACCGAGCCCAATAAAAGCAAGGTTGAAGTTGTCCCTAATATCCAATAATAAGTTCTGGGTTGTCTCATGTTGCAGCTGTTATTTGCTCTTTTATTTGATTAAGCGTTTCTTTGAACTTTTCTCCGCGTTCTTTATAGCTTATAAACTGGTCGAAGCTGGCACAAGCGGGAGACAATAAAACAATATCTCCCCTTTTAGCAATCTCTTTGGCCTTTAAGACAGCTTTTTCAAGAGTTACGCAAAAAGTAATTTCTGTGCATCCTTTAATATCCCTGCTAATCTGTTTTTTAGCTTCCCCGAATAAGACTGCAGCTTTGACTTTATCTTTAATCAAAGAAGAAAGCTCTTTAAAATCTGAGCCTTTATTGCGTCCACCGGCTAACAAAACAACCGGCTTATGAAAACTATTTAGAGCACAGACGGTAGCATCCGGATTAGTAGCTTTTGAGTCATTATAATAATCTACCCCATCCATGGTAAGCACATATTCCATCCGATGAAGCAGTCCATTAAAACCAGTTAAAGCCTTTTGGATAGATTCAATTGAAGCACCTGCTAAATAAGCTGCTCCGCTAGCAGCTAAAGCATTAGCTATGTTGTGTTTGCCCATAATCTTTAAGTCTTCGCAGGCGCATATTTTATGCCCGGCAATAGATAAATAATTATCCTCGAATCCATATTCACTTGTCCCTTGAGAGCTAAAATACTTCTTTTGCGCTTTAATATTCGAAGCTACTTTTAACCCATACTCATCTTCCCTGTTAAGCAAGGCAAAACAATCAGGTGTCTGGTTTAAAAAAAGCTTAGCTTTATCTTTTAGGTAGTTATTAAGACTTAAGTGCCAATCCAGATGATCGGGAGCAATACCAAGCAACACAGCAATATCTAATTTTAACTTCTTAATAAAATGCAGCTGAAAGCTACTGATTTCTAAAATGAGCACTTTGCCCTTTAATTGATCGGCAACATTGATATAAGGACTTCCAATATTGCCTGCAAGTTCGTAAGCTATACCAGCTTGCTCAAAAATAGCTTTGATAATATTTACCGTTGTTGTTTTGCCGTTTGTTCCTGTTACCCCGATTACCTTTAAATGGTTTGATAGCTCATACGCTAACTCTACTTCACTAATTACAGGGATTCTGTGCTTTTTGGCCTCAACTAAAAAATGATTGTGAAAAGGAATCCCGGGGCTAGTAACAATTAACTTTGCGTTCGTTAAATACTGGCTTCTAAGGCCACCTAAATGTACCTCAATTTCTTGATTCTGTAGTTCCTTGGATGCTTGCTTTAAGGCAGTGCTTCGGTTTGAATCTATTGCTGTAACTTCGGCTCCTAAGCTCTTAAGTTTTAGAGCAGCAGCTATACCGCTTAAACCAAGGCCAAGTACCAACACTTTTTTGCCTTGATACATTATTTGCCTCCGGCTTTAAGAGCTGTAATGAAATACAGGGCAAACCCGGCTCCAGCCAAAAGGCCAGAGACTATCCAAAACCGAATCATTACTTTGGTCTCCGACCAGCCTAATACCTCAAAATGATGATGGATTGGTGCCATTTTAAAAATACGCCGTTTCGTGTAGCGGTAAAAACCCACCTGAATAATAACAGAGAGTGCTTCGATTACATAGATGCCACCGATTAGTATCAGCAGTGCTTCGGTTTTGGTCAATATTGCCATTGCGCAAAGAGCTCCTCCCAGGGCAAATGAACCGGTGTCTCCTAAAAATATCTCAGCCGGATAGGCGTTATACCACAAAAACCCGATTGACGCTCCGCTTGCTGCAGCTGCATACAATGCCAAATCTAGCCTACCCTGCTTAAAGGCAATACCTGCATAGGCTAGCAAAACAATTGTTATGGTACCGGCAGCTAACCCGTCTAATCCGTCAGCTAAATTCACACTGTTAGTAAATCCAGCAATAATTAAAAACAAGAAAGGAAAGTAAAGCCATCCGATATCGATAGCAGAAGCTGTCAGTGGAATATTGATTACAGTTGATAAATTACCTGTTTTAAAAAATAAATAGCCGAAAACAACAGTAATTATAAAGGTGAGCAGCATTTTATAACGAGCTTTAAGCCCTAGTGAGCGGGCATTTATTACCATCGTTATATCGTCAATAAAACCCAACATTCCGCAGGCAATCAATAAACCTAAAGCAAGCCCTCCTTTATATGTTTGAACGGCAGTTCCCCCTAATAAATAATAGACAACCAATACACTGAAAATGATTATCAATCCGCCCATTGTCGGAGTTCCTTGTTTTACCAAATGTTCGGAGGGCCCGTCGGTTCTTACAATTTGGCCGACTCTTTTTGATTTTTGAAACTTTATCCATAGAGGAGTAAAAGCAGCAGTCATAACTAATGCTAGCGCAGCCGTTAGGAAAATCCTGTATGTGGGATAGAAGCTCAGCGGCATATTTTTCCTTTATTTATTATATTCTCTAAATAATCAGTTATTTGCTCTAGCTCCATAGCCCTTGAACCTTTAATAAGAATTACATCCCCAGGCTCAAGTATTGATTTAAGTGTATCAAAAGCTTGCTTTGGTTTGTTAAAACTAAAGATGTTTTTTGATGCAAAACCATTACGGCCGGCCCCGTCAGCTATTCGCATAGCATTGTCTCCAATAGTTATTAATATTTCTATCGGCTTTTTGGCAATCTCTTTGCCTACCTCAAAATGCAGGTAATCCGAAAAGTCGCCTAACTCTAGCATGTCTGCAACTACAGCAATACGCCTTTTAGCTTTATATACTGATAAAGCCTTTAAGCTAGCGGCCATTGAATCGGGGTTTGCATTATAGCAATCATTAATTAAAACAACGTCTGCTATCTCGATTACTTCCATCCTTTTTTTAGAATAAGTTGCATTTTTCAACCCTTTGCTGATATTTTCAGGTATTACCCCTAAATAATCTGCAACACCAATAGCCCCTAAAGCGTTACTAATATTGTGTTCTCCTGGAATCGATAGGGTTATAGGAATTGTTTTATCTTCTATTGAGCACAAAAATGAAGGTATTCCAAAATCATCAAAAATTATATCTTTTGCCGTTATATATGGCTTCTCAGATGAACCATAACCATATACTTTAGCCTTAGACTTCTCTGATAAAGCCTTATAATATTTGTCATCTGAATTAATAAAAGTTGCTCCCTTTTTATTAACACAATCCAGTAGCTCGGCTTTAGCTTTATACACGTCATCGATTGAGCCTAGTACCCCTATATGTGAATGACCGATGTTGGTTATCACCGCTATATCAGGGCTAGCCATTTCTGCCAACTCAGAAATCTGGCCTGGGCCGCGCATTGCCATCTCTACAATTATTATCTGTGTTTTCTTACAAGCCCTAAGAAGGGTTAAGGCAACTCCTATTTCATTGTTATTATTTTCAGTAGATGCAACCGTAGCAAACTGTTGGCATAAAATAGAGCTCAGCATGTCTTTCAGTGTTGTTTTGCCTGTGCTTCCGGTTATAGCCACTACCTTAGCTTTTGATTTTTCCCTGTTTAAGGCAGCAATTTCTCCTAGGGCAACCAAAGTATCCTTAACTAATATTTGAGACATTTCAATATCCATTTTTTTAGATACTACACAAGCGCTAGCTCCATTGCCCTGAGATTCTTTAACATAATCGTGACCGTTGAACTTTTCTCCCTTGATTGCTATAAAAAGATCGCCTGGGCTAACCAGCCGGCTATCTATTGCAACCTTATTTACCAGGATATCCTTTGCATTAATTATGCTAGCATTTGTTCTTTTGGCAATTTGGGCAAGACTAGTATTTATCATCTGGATTTTAAATACTCCCTGGCTTCTTCTTGATCGCTAAAATGAACAGTTTTATCCTTAAATATCTGGTACTGCTCATGGCCTTTGCCTGCAATGATTACTACGTCTTCTGCTTTGGCTGCATCAAGAGCTTTACGGATTGCTTTTCTTCTATCAGGCTCTATCTGATAATTATTATTTTCAAAGCCTTTAACTATATCTTTAATTATGTCTTCTTTGTCCTCGCTTCTTGGGTTATCTGAGGTAATTATCGACATATCGCTTTTTTGGCATGCAACTCGTCCCATCACTTCTCGCTTAGCCTTATCCCTGTCTCCACCAGCTCCAAATACTAGTATTATGCGGCCATTGGTTGTTTGTTTAGCCGTATCAAGTATCTTTTCTAAGCCATCAGGAGTGTGGGCATAGTCAACAATTACCGAGAAATCCTGGCCTTCTTTGATGGATTCAAAGCGGCCGGGAACACTTTTTAGTAATTCCAAGCCCTTCTTGATGCTATTTAAACTAACTTTTTGAGAAATTGCACACGCTGATGCCGCTAAACAATTGTAAACATTAAAATTACCGACTAAATTATTGCTAATTAAGACCTCTTGACCGCCAAAGCATAGTTTAAAAGAAGTTTTGTGAGGGCTTAAGTTGATTTCTTTAGCTAAGACCTCAGCATTATTTGTTATGGAATAATTTATCTGTGGATTTTTTGAAATCTGGGCTAATTTCTGTCCATATAAGTCATCGACATTAATATGGTCTTGCTGCCCATGGCTTTTACTAAATAACTTAAGCTTAGCCCGAAAGTAAGATTCCATGTCTTTATGGAAATCCAGGTGATCCTGGCTTAGGTTAGTAAAAACCATGGCAGAAAACTTAGTCCCATTTATACGTTGCATGCAAATTGCATGAGAAGAAACTTCCATAACAGCTACTTGTACTTTATTATCAACCATACTTTTAAGTAATTTTTGAAGATCTGCAGACTCAGGTGTGGTATGGACAACAGGATAGCCGGTATCTCCAATAATATATTCTATGGTGCCGATTAAACCTGTTTTAAAACCTGCTTCTTTGAATATCTCTCTTACTAAATAGCTGGTAGTTGTTTTTCCATTAGTACCGGTTATTCCAATTAATATTAATTTTTTGCTGGGAAAATCATAAAAACGGTTTGCCAGTTTAGCCAAAGCAAGTCTAGCATTATCTACTTTAACCTGGATAATGTCTAAATCCCGATAATCCTCAACTACAGCCGCTAAAGCTCCTCTTTCTTTAGCTTCCAAAAGATAACGGTGACCGTCAAATATCGCCCCCTTTATACAAACAAACAAATCCCCAGGCTTTACCTTCCTGGAATCATAAGCAATTCCTGTAATTTCGATATCAGGGCTAGTGATATTCACTTTAGTTATATCTTGTATCAATCTAACTAATTTCATTTATCCTATTATACTCTCAACTCTCAACCCTTATCCCTCATCCCTGCGAGGCAATGCCCGAGCTACTGCGGCGGTATTTTTAGCCTTTGTAAGCTAAACTCCACTACTTTCTGAAAAACAGGGGCAGCTACCGCTGAACCGTATATAGCTTTTGTCGGCTCGACTATTACTACAACAGCTGCAATAGAAGCACTCTCAGCCGGAGCAAAACCGATAAAGGAAGCAATGTACCTGCCTTTGGCATATCCTTTGGCATTTTCATCAGGAACTTGAGCCGTACCAGTTTTACCCGCTACTTTATAGCCAGGGATAGCCGCAGTTTTTCCTGTGCCGTTAACAACTACATTTTCTAACATTTTTATCATTTCCCAAGAAGTACTTGGATTTATTACTTTTTTTGCTTTATGTTTAGTAATTTTTTTTGCTTGATTTGGTTTGATAATCTCTTTTACTAACGTAGGTTTAATCAACTTACCTCCGTTAGCAATAACACAATAGCCCCTTATAAGCTGCATGGCAGTAACCGATATGCCTTGACCGAATGAAACCGTTGCAGTAGTAGGGCCGTACCACTGGCTGGTAGGAGGCAGGTATCCGGCTACTTCTCCCGGAAACTCAACCCCGGTTTTATATGTATAGCCAAATGATCTTAAGTACGAGTAGATATTTTCTTTGCCTACCGCCAAGCCAACTTTGGACATTCCTACATTTGACGAATGAGCGATTATATCGGTTAAACTATAATTTACTGTTTGCCTTCCATGAGCTTCGCCAATAGTTGCCCCGGCAACTTGTAGAGTGGGAGGCAAATTAAACATTGAGGTTGGCTTAAAGATACCTAAATCTATGGAGGTGGCAGCAATAAAAGTTTTTAGGGTAGAGCCGGGCTCATATACATCCACTATTGCTGAATTTTTTGTAGCCGCTGCATCTACCTGACTGTACTTTGTGATATCGAAACTGGGCCAATTAGCAATTGCATAAATCTCACCGTCTTTGGGGTTCATAACAATTACCGACCCTTTTTTGGCGCCCCAATTTTTTACGGCGGCTTCGAGTTCCAATTGAGCTTTGTACTGGATTTCCCTGTCAATTGTTATGACAATATTTGAACCGTTTATCGGGCGCAAATATTCTTTAATCGTTCCCGGAATTGTTTGTCCAAGTGCATTTCTTTCATCGCTTGTTTTGCCTTGCCTGCCTCCGAGCAACTTATCATAGTACATCTCAAGCCCTGATAATCCTTTATTATCAGTGCCAACAAAACCCAATACCTGACAAGCAACAGGCCCTGAGGGCCAAAACCGCTGTTGCTCCTCAATTGCTTCAATGCCGTCAATTTTTAATGCTTTTACCTTTTCTGCCGCCTTGTTTTCAATTTTTCTTGCCAGATAAACAAACCCTCTCTTTTGGGTTAGCTTGGAATATATCTCTTCGTAACTCTTGTTTAGTATCGGAGCTATTTTAGTTGCTGCAAGCGATGGTTTTTTAACCAAATAGGGAGTAGCAAATATGGTTTGTTTTTCAGTGCTTACCGCTAACTGCTGGTAATTACGGTCATAAATTGTACCTCTTTTGGCAAGCAATGGAATCTCGGTTACCCTTTGCAGGCGAGCTTGTCTGCTCAAATAAGAAGCCTGAAATACTTGAAGATAGATAAGTTTGCTAACAATTGCTAAAAAACAAAGGCTAACTAGAACAAATGTTATTTTAATACGACTGCTACTATTACTTTTACGAGGCATTATTTTTATTATACCTTCATTTATAACTAAATATCGAAAATAAACTTTTATTAGTGTTTAGACTAGTGATTAAGGTAGGCTAGCTTGTTTTGAGGTTTGTTTTGTCCGTAGATTATGTAGCTTTTTGTCTTAGGACTTATCATTTTAAGCTTAGCAGTAGCAATTGATTCAATTCTGTTTGGTGATTTAAGTATCATCTTGGCAGTTGCTAATTCTTGCTGAGCCTGCTTGGCTTTCGATATTTCTACTTTTAACTCTTGGCTCTCAAGGCAGTACTGATTAAATAAAGCAAACTGGGCTACTTTTAAGCAACAAAGAGCAGCGATAACATAACTAGAGACAATAAATAGCTTAAAATATGATACTTTAACTTGCCTTTTTTGGCTTTTTTTAACTAGCCTTAAGTTTCTAGGTGTTCTTCTCGGTTTAGCTTGTCTCTTTAGGGATATTGCTGCCATAATCTAGTTCCTATTTTTTTTTAGCTACCCTGAGCTTGGCACTTCTTGCTCTAGGATTTTCTTCTATCTCTTGTTTTGACGCAACTATTGGTTTTTTTGTAAGTATTTTTAAAACTGGTTGCTTTCTACAAACACAAACCGCAATTTCTTTTGGACAAATACAGCCTTTTTCATTTCCTTTAAAAATCTTTTTGACAATTCTGTCTTCTAACGAGTGGTAAGAAATAACTGCTATTCTTCCACCGCTAACAAGCCATTTGATGCAATCGTTAAGCCCCTTTTCAAGTGCTTTAAGCTCTGAATTAACCTCAATCCTTAGGGCCTGGAAAACTCTTTTGGCCGGATGCGGCCCGCTTCTTCTAGCGCCAGCCGGTATAGCGTCTTTGACAATTTCTACCAGTTCCTCGGTAGTCTCAATGGGCTTAGAGCTGCGCCGCTTAACAATAAAATATGCTATACGGCTGGCCCATTTTTCTTCCGAATAATCCCTAATAATCCGGCTTAACTTCTGTTTGGAATAGTTGTTTACTATATTCCTGGCACTAAGCCTGTTCCTTTTGTCCATCCTCATATCCAGAGGACCTTTTTGTTTGTAGCTAAACCCTCTTTGGGCCTGATCTATTTGAGCCGAGGATACCCCTAAGTCGAAAAGGAACCCGTTAACTTTGCCTACGCCAACTCTGCCTAGAAGTTCATCAAGATCGGCAAAGTTGCCTTGAATTAAAGAAAAATGCTGGCTGAAGTTTGATAGTTTGGTCTTTGCTGCGTCAATTGCTGCGATGTCTTTATCGATACCTACAATGAATCCGCTTGGTGCGATTTTTTCTAAAATAGCCCCTGCATGACCTGCCCCGCCTAAAGTACAGTCAACAAAGGTGCCTTGGTTTTGGTACACAAGTTGCTCTAATACTTCAGCCAGCAAAACGGGCTTGTGCTTGTATTCCATTGTCAATTTACTAAAAGCCTAAATCGGCTAATTCTTCTGCAATCTCTGAGTAAGAACTGGCAGCCTCTTTCTCTACTTTCTCCCATTTTTCCTTACTCCATATCTCTAACCGGCTGCTAACTCCGATAACGATTATCTCTTTTTTAATTGAAGCCCATTGCCGCAAACTCTGGGGAACAACTACCCGGCCGCTTTTGTCTAAATCGTCCTCGCATGCTCCCCCAAATAAGAAACGAGAAAGGGTTCTGGCATCCTTTCTCAAAGTCCGTAATTGTCGGATTTGTTCTGAGAACTCCAGCCAACCGGTTTTTGAAAAAACAAATAGACAGTTCTCAAAGCCTTTGGTAACAACCAATCCGTCTTCGAGAGCTTTTCTATATTTTGCTGGAATCGTAACCCTGCTTTTGTCATCTAATGTGTGCCTGTGTTCTCCTAAAAACAAATCTTCTCCCCCAGCACTTGCTAATTTCTACCCATTCTATCCCACTTTACCCCACTTTGCAACATTTTTTTATAATTTTTTTTGCAAATCAAATCCAAGCCATTCAAGTGGGGACGGTTCTTAGTGATAACTCAACTACCAGGCATTTATCTAAAGAACCGTCCCCACACCCCCTCTACTTACTAACCAAAAAGGATTGGGGTATTATTTCGTAAAGTATCTCGAGGCTTAAGCGGGCATGGTTCGCCGACTTAAGGAGGCGGGAGCGTAGCCGAGAGTTAAGCGGCAT
The DNA here is from genome assembly GCA_003599235.1 of Actinomycetota bacterium. Lineage (GTDB taxonomy): Bacteria > Actinomycetota > Aquicultoria > SURF-47 > SURF-47 > SURF-47. The sequence goes on from QZJE01000003.1 coordinate 54,993, forward strand.
TTTCCGCGCTGGGGAAAATCCGCGGCTTGGAGAAATAATGCACCAATCCTTAAGTCTTAAGATTGCCACGGCCCTTCAGGCCTCGCAATGACGAATGTCAATAAAAAAAGGCCTCATAACGAGGCCTTTTAGATGAGCAAACTATAAGCCGGATTCTGTACTCTAACAAGCAGAGTGGCAATCATCTATCTAAGCGATCTACCCGAAGCCTAAAAGACGGGCCGCCCATAGCTTCTTCTTGATCTTGCTCCAAGAGGGGTTTACCAAGCCCCCGCATTACTACGAGGCTGGTGAGCTCTTACCTCACCGTTTCAGCTCTCCTCCGAAAAAATCGGGGGGTTTTCTTTTCTGTGGCACTTTCCCAGAATCACTTCTGCCCGGCCGCCTAACTACCAAAGTATCTAAGCGACGGGCTCCCTGCCCTGTGGAGTCCGGACTTTCCTCCCCGCATCTATTTTAAAATAGTGCGAAACGACTGCCCGTTTACTCAAATTAATTTTAACAAATTTTTTTTAACAATGTGTTTATTTTCCACAAGTATTGGTAAAAATACTTAAGTCCGGGGAGGATAAGCTATTTGAAAGGGCGTATGCCTAAGTAAAATGGCACTATATTCTCTTCGGACGTTTTAATTAAAATAGCTTGTCTTGACAATACAGGAAATCAAATGTCTTTATCTGCCTTTTCCCATCGGTAAACTCATCAATTGCCGTATTAGCCATTTTGTCGGCTTTTTTATTGTTTTCCCTGTAAGTGTGGCTAATTGTGAAGTAATCGAATAATTTCGTTAGCTCTTTTACCCTTGCGTGAAGCGTTTTTAAATTATCCTTTTTTATTTTAAAATCGCCCTTAATCTGGCTTACTAGTAATAAGCTGTCTGAGAAAACCTTAAGTTTTTTGGTATGTTTTGAAGCTTCTTCAAGCCCGTAGATTAAAGCTAAATATTCAGCCTCGTTATTGGTTTTCTCTCCTAAATATTCACAGCCTTGATAAACAACATTGTCATTGTCTAATAAAATAACTCCTATGCCTGCCGGGCCGGGATTGCCCCTGGAAGCGCCATCGGTGTATAAAGTCATCAAGGGACTAAAATCCTTTCACAGTTCGGACACTTATTTAATTCTTTCGAAGAAGCGATACGGTCTGCCTCTTGGGCCGGCAGCTGAACATGACAGCCCTGACACAACCCATCAATTAATGCCGCTACCGCTACCCCGCCAAGTTCTTCTCTTAAACTATCGTATTGAGCCAGTAAGCTCTTGTCGATTTTTGAAGCCTGAGTATCCCTTTTAGGCAACAACTCTTCTATCTCCTTATCATATGCAGCTGTCTGCTCTACAACCTTACCTTCTAGCTCATTAGATTTTTTAGATAAATCTTCTTTTCTTGCCTTAATTTTGTTAAGCATATCTTCTATTTCTTGAACACTTTCCATTACCTCTAAGAGGTCATTTTCAATACCATCTTTGTTTTTTTCAAAGTGTTTTAGTTCTTCTTGGATACTGCCTAATTCTTTAGGATTTGAAACCTTGCCGCTATATAACCTGTCTTGCTCTTTTTTCATTTTCTGCTCTAGCATCGTTATTTGTGACTCGATTCTATCCTGACTTTGTTTTCGCTGTTTATATGTGTCGTTTGATTTGGCCTCTAAAGAATCTAGTTTAGCGATGTCGGATTGGACTTTTTCTAACTCTTTTTGCGCCTCTAAGTTGTTTTTTTTGTGCCTTTTACTATCTATTATAGTATCTATTTCTTGCAGTTTAAGAAGATTATCGTGTGGTTGCATAATTTTTTTGCCAGGGGTTTTTCAAATTATAAAATTTTACTTTAATATTTGGACTAAGCTGCTTATTAAGCATAGTGCTAAATCTCTTCATAGCAAAGCTTTCCAAGTCAAAATGACCCACCTCTATTAAAGATAATCCTAGTTTATTGGCTAAATCAACATGGTGATAACTAATATCGCCTGTCAGATAGACATCGGCTTTTTGTTTTACAACCTCTGTCAATAATGATGCACCAGAGCCTGTACACACCGCTATTTTTTTTACCAACTTAGCCTTTGTTGTATTGGTGCGAATAAAAGTAAAATCTTTAGATAATTTTTTGATTAGTCCCGCCATTTTAAGGGGTTTTTCTAAATAGCCGATGCGGCCTAAACCAACATCTGAACTAGTGCTGCCTGGAGCAAGCTTGTAGACGTCATAGGCTACTTCTTCATAAGGATGGGCTTTTAGCATTGCTTTTCCCACTGCTTTTATTTTTTGCCCAGAAACTATCATCTCCAGACGGTTTTCTTCAACTTCATTTATAGTATTTATTTGGCCTAATGCCGGATTAGCCCCCAGAAGTGGCCTAAAAGTACCAACACCGCTTGTTCTAAAAGAAGTATAGTCGTAATTGCCAAGCCTGCCACCGCCAGCTACACTCATCGCTTTATGGACACGCTGGCTATCCTTGTGTGGAACAAATACCACTATTTTATATAAATCCGAATCAGGAAGTATTGGCGCTGTATCCTCCAACCCTAAATAGCTAGCCACAATATCGTTTAGCCCGCCTTTTGATTTATCTAAGTTGGTATGGCAAGCAATGTGATTAATATTGCTAGTTATAGCTTCTTTGATAATTTTGCCGGTTGGATCATCGTATTCAATTTTTTTAATTTCTTTAAAAATAAGTGGGTGATGAGTGATAATTAAATTACAGCTAGCCTTTCTAGCTGCTTTTATAGAATCAAGGGTTAAATCGAGACACACCAGAACATTATCAATCTTTGCATTGTCGCTACCTAGGCTTAAGCCAACATTATCCCATGTCTCAGCCAAATTAAACTCAGATATATTATCAAGTAATTCTTTTAAATCCTTAACAAGCACTTATAGTTTCTTAACTTTCTTTAATTTTTTGACAAGGCGCACTACCGTACCCTCTTTCCCTTCATTAATGGTTACTTCATCCATTAATGCTAGCATAAATGGAATCCCCCTGCCGCGGTGATGAAAAGAAGGGTCATCAATGGGAACTGCCGGCTTAAAAGATCCCTGGTCTGCGACCTTGATGGTGAGTTTTCCTTCTTCAAAGCTTATGGTAACGGTAACATCGTTGCTCCGTCCTTTTGGAGAACCGTGGTCAATAGCGTTACTGACCGCCTCGCAAACTGCAACTTTCATATCAAAAATGGAAGACTCGTCAAAATTGCTTTCTGATGCCACCAATTCGATAAATTCGCGAACCTTGCCCAAATTCTTCATATCAGCTTTAATCACTAGTTCGTTCTTTTTCATCAATAACTGCTTCCTTTTAGCTGTTTTTTAGCTTCATCAATATCAGAATACAAACTGAAACTCTTTTGCTCAGTGATTTTTACTAAATCGAGGATTTTCAAGATATTTTTGTTTTCGGTCACTATCATTAATTCTCCGTTTGTTGGCTGAAGTTTTTGCAGCTGCAAAAACAAAACTGCTATCCCGCCGCTATCTATATAAGTCAATTGGCTAAAATCCAAAATAATTTTTTTGTGGCCTTCAAATATTAGCTGGTCTATTTTGTATTCAAGCTCAGGCGCTTTCCAGTGATCAACTTCTCCCTCGGCAACCACAACCGGGTAATCATCAATTGATTTAATAGCCATAATTCCCCCTATTGTCAACCTCATTTATTAATAAATATTATACTAATCATATACTCTTTTAGCTAGGTAAAGCTGGTAATTTTGACCATCCTTGGTTGCCTTAAAATCATCTACTAATGATCGAAATGCATCAAAGCCAAAATGTGGGCAAGAAAAGAAACCCTCCTTACTAAATTTTTTGATGGGCCCAAGATAGATGGCAATACCGTTATCTTGAGGCACTAGCTTCATTGTTAATCTTTGAGCATGATTATTATCAATTACCCGACCCAAAACCTCGGTTACCGCAATTTTTAAATCGTCGATTGAGTCGTCATCTAAGCCAAATTGACGGCTAACACCGGAGACCATTAATCTTAACATGCTAAGATACTCGGCTTTGGCTGGTATGGATACTTTCAAAGTTACTCCTTAATTGCTGATACCGCTTCGTCTGCTGAGTTAAAAATGGCAAAAACCTTATTTAGTCCGGTAATTTGGAAAATCTTTAAGATATTGCCTCGATTGCATGCCAGGTTGATTTTGCCTTCGTGCGGCCCTACCCTTTTTAGCCCACCTACTAATACACCTAAACCAGAGCTATCCATAAAATCAACAGCGTTTAAATCTATTACCATCTTGTATTGATTATTATCGATAACATCTAGAATCCGGCTTTTAAGCTTGGGAGCAGTATAGACATCGACCTCCCCGCCAACTTCTATTACCGGAACGCCTTCAATTTCTCTTGTTTCTGTCCTAATGTCCATATGTAACCTCCTGTTCAAAGACTTTAGAGCGTTAGAGCATTAGTTTTTTTCTCTAACACCTAACTCTCTAAATCTCTACTCCACTTCCCTGTCGGCTGCTTCCTCGGCTAACATCCTCTGGCGCAAAATATCCAAGGTGCGCCTTAGAAGCCTGGAAACATGCATTTGACTAATATTTAATTTCTGGGCAATTTCAGTTTGAGTAAGCCCCTTTATGAACCTGAAAAAAAGTAATTTTTTCTCTGTTGGCCCAAGTATTGAAATAGCATTTACCATGCTCGATCTCTCATAAAAACTAATTAAATGCTTGTCTTCTTCGCCGATAAAATCCATTAATGAAAACTCTTCATCGTTTTCTGAAGACCGCTCCGAATCCAGAGATATCAGACTGTAAGCCTTACTAGTCTCCATAGCTTCGATTACTTCTTCATCACTTACTTTTAACTGCTTGGCTATCTCGGAAATTGTGGGGGACCGCCTTAATTTTTGAGTGAGATTGCCTAATATTTCATTTATCTGCTGATTTAGCTCTTGAAGCCTCCTTGGTACGCGTATTGCCCACTTTTGATCCCTGAAATGCCTCTTAAGTGTTCCCACAATCGTCGGGGTAGCATAAGTAGTAAACTCAACCTGTCTTCCTAAATCAAAACGGTCGACTGCCTTAATTAAACCAATTGTGCCAACCTGTATTAAATCCTCTAAGGGTTCCCCCCGGCTTTTAAAACGCTTAGCTAGAAATTCCACTAAGTACATATATTCTTCTACTAACCGGTCCCTTATTTCTAAGCTATGGCTTTTTTGGTACTTGCGAAAAAGGTTATTTGTCCTTTCTTTCTTTATGGCATTTTGATTTTTCTTTGGCACTTAGCTTTCCCTTATATCTACCATAGGTTTTTGACTAACTTGATGTCGTATTTGTTATTCCCTTTCGGCTTAATATCTACCTTATCCATTAAACCGGTTAATATAAAAACGCTATACTTCTTTTCCATGCTATCCTGGACAGCTTCTACGTTAGATTTCTTAACCAGAATTTCTAAGCGGTCAGAGAAAAGGTTAAAGTCTAAGTTAAACTCACTATTATCATCAGAGCGAAATGACAGCAGAAACGCTTCTGCTATGGCCATTTTTAAATCTTCTATCTTATCCCAAGTAAAGTTCATTCTGGCAGCGACAGATGCTACCGCCAGACGAAGAACTGAAGCATAATTTTCGTTTAGGGGGACGCTAAGACTGATGCTATCACTTGTTGTCTTATCCATAGTTACCACTCCATTAGTTCAAATCCAAATAATAATTAAGCGATAACTATATTTTACCCAAAAAACAATTGCTAAAACTAAAAGAGTAAGAAATATGGCTTGTTTAAAACATTAAGCACTTCTTTTCATCAACCTAAGAGCTGCATTCTTGGCTGATTTTGTGCCTTCTATCCCTTTTTTAGACAACATTTCTCTTGTTTTTTCTCCGGTTTGAGGAGCCATTAATAGAGCTGAGACGGTTCCAGCCAATGCTCCTGTGAAAAAACCTATTAACCCAAAATAAAAGTTTCTCCATTGATTTTCTGTCATGGTTCACCTCCACCTTAGATTATTGCCCGTAAATAATGCCTACTAAACTATCTGCTCAATTACCCTTTTTAAATCCTGTTTATTTAGTAATGTACCTTTGAATAAACTCCCGGCCAATTTGGTAATCTAACTTATTAAGTTTCAAATAACGCATATGCGGAAATATTATTTAAACAAAGGAGATTGATATGGGTAAAAATAATGAATCAAATAAAAGATTTTTAACAGCTTTGTGGGCTTTTTTAGCTGGTATTGTCATAACTATTTTAACCACTCCCAAGTCAGGTAAATCAACCAGGAATTGGATTGGCAATCAAGCAAAACATGCAAGACATTTAGGTAAAAGAACAATAAGACGGGCCGGTAGCAAAATACGCTATTTTGCCGGTTACGCCAAAGGTTCTTTTTCTAAAGCAAGTGAGTTTTTAAATCCAACAGTGGAGTTTGCTGATGATGATTTAATAACCGATCGCGTTAAGACCGAATTAGGAGAAAATCCGCTTACTTGGGACTTGCCTGAGCGCTTAAATATCAATTGCGAAAATGGTATTGTAATAATCCGCGGCCCTGTTGAAAACTGGCAGCAAAAACAAGATGTTGAAGATGTAATTAAGCAGGTTGAAGGTGTAGTGGGTTTGGTAAACGACTTGCGGATAGTTGCTTAAACTAGCTATGTCTTGGGGTCCTGTCACCCCGGAAGTCTTTCTGCCGTGCTCATCATATTGCGCGCGGCCGAAAGCCACCGGCGTGCCACCCCTGCAGAATCTCTATATATTTCCAAGATACACGTATTTGACTCCCCTCTCTAAAGCTAGCTCCTCTGCCAGCTTAAGTGTTTTAATTGGCGTGGGGGGTTGGGTATACTGGTAGTTTGGGAAGTAGCGACAGAAATGCAAAGGAACTTTATCTCCAACATTAGCAATAATCCAGTCTATTAAACCAGCAATATCTTGCTCTTTATCATTTAAGCCAGGCACAATGAGATTTGTTAGCTCGATATGGATTAAGGAAGCTGCTTTTTTTATGGTATTTAACACCGGTTTTAAGTATCCTGCAAGATTATCGTAAACTTCTTGCTTAATCCCTTTTAAATCGATGTTCATAGCATCGATGAACGGCAATAATTCTTCAAGAGGCTTGGGGTTAACCATGCCGTTTGTAACCATCACATTGACCAGGCCTGCTTCTTTGGCTTTTTTTGAACAATCCAAGACGAACTCATAAGACATAAAGGGCTCGTTGTATGTGTAAGCAATGCCGATATTGCCTTGGGCTTTTAGGTTTAAAGCCTCCTCTACCACTTCCCCTGCTGACGTTTGGCTAGTGCCTTCTTCTATCATAATCTCGGGATTTTCTGGTGTTGAATAACTTTTCGGCTGGGATATCGACCAGTTTTGGCAAAACGGGCATGCTAAATTGCAACCAAGAGCTCCAATCGAGTAAATCATACTGCCCGGTTTAAAATGATAAAGTGGTTTTTTCTCAATTGGATCCAGATTCTTTGACGAAATCTGCCCGAAGTTTAAGGCCCACAGCTTGCCCTCATTATTGTATCTTACTTGGCAAAGACCAACCTCACCTGGATTAATCATGCAACCTTGCGGGCAAAGTAAGCATGTAATTTTACTATCAACTTTTTTATAATACTGTGCTTGATGCATACCTAAAAAATACGCCTTTTTTGCCGAAATATCACTAAATTAATCAACAAATTTACAAATTTTGGTTTCAGGGGCTTACCTGTTTGGATATAAAGATGTATATTTTACCGTGATAGTATTACCGTTTGTATGGGAATCACTCGATTAAAGGACAAGTAACCCTATGGCTTTAAGCCCAAGGCCTGAAGAGCCTGAACAAAAAAACAGCTACGAGCAATTGTTTGATGTATTTGCCAAAATCACACCAGCTGCTATTTTTATGCACCAGGGCAAAAATTATGTCTACATCAACTCTTTTGCCTCAACTTTAACAGGGTATTCGGCTAAAGAGATTTGTGAACTTCACTTTTCTGACATCGTATCTCCAAAATACCGGGAAATGGTTAAACAAAGAGGACTGGCAAGGCTTAAAGGAAAAGCTGTTCCTAACCGCTATGATTTCCCTATTATCAGAAAGGATGGTAAGCAAAGATGGGTAGATTTATCGGTTTCCATAACCGAGTATAACGGAAAACCTTCAGTTTTCGGTGTTGCTTTTGACATAACAGAGCTTAAAAAGACTCAACAAGAGCTAGCCGAAGAAATGAATAAATACCAATCACTAGCTGAATCAGCTCGCGATTTTATTTTCTTAGTTGATAACAATATGGTTATAGAATATGTAAACAAGTATGCTAATAAACATTTTCATAAAAAAGAAAAGCTAACCGGCAAAAAGATAAGCGATGTCTTTCCTAAACATACGCATGAAAGACAAATGCAGAACTTGAAAGCTGTTTTTAAGACCGGTAAATCTGCCCGGGTTACGGGTAAATTCGTTTTTAAAAATACCGATTACTGGCTAGATACCTCCTTGGTTCCCCTAAAAGATGCAACTAACAAGGTGTACTCTGTTATGGGAATATCCCGTGATATTACCGAGAAAAAGGAAGCCGAACTTGCAACCAAGAAAAGTGAAAAGCTTTATCGGAGCTTGGTTGAAACCTCTCCTGATGCTATCATCCTGACTGATTTAAATATGAAAATCCAGATGTATAATCAGCAAACTGCTGCACTTTTTAAAATAAAAGATACCTCAGAAGCCCTAGGCAAGTTATCCTTAGACTATATTTCAAGGGCTGATATTAAAAGAGCAAAAAAAGACATTAAAAAAACTTTACTTAGCGGAAAAGCCAGGCGGGTGGAATATAGCCTGGTTAAAGAGGATGGTTCCCATTTTATTGGCTTGGTTAACGTCACTGTAATCTATGACGAACAAGCTAAACCTTTGTCTATTCTAGCTATTGTTGAGGATGTAACACAGCGCAAAAAGGCTGAGGAGTCTTTAGCCAAAGCTCACCAAATTAGCGTCAACATATCCCATACCCTCCAACAAAGCCTACTGCCTCAACATTTACCAAGCATTAAAGGCCTAAATATCAAAACATATTATCGATCAGCCTCTAGGGGAGCCGAAGTTGGCGGTGATTTTTTTGATATTTTCGAGCTGCCTGGCAACAATTACGGTATCGTGATGGGAGATGTATCCGGCAAAGGAATAGAGGCTGCCACTGAGACCGCTAAAATAAAATATCTGTTAAGAGACAGGGCATACGGAAAAACAATGCCTTCTGATGTATTAACTAATGTTAATAACGCTTTATTTAAACAGAAAACGGTCCGTTTTACTGCTCTTACTTATGCAATTTTTTTAACCAAAGAATCTAAACTTTTAATAAGCAATGCAGGAAACCCATACCCCTATTGTGTTACAGAAGACAGGTTCTTAGAGCTAACCGGAGTTCCGGTATCTATTAAGCCAAAGCAAAAATACGAAACAACAGAGCTTGAACTTAAAGATAGCGACACCTTGTTAATGTATACCGACGGATTAACTGAAGCCAGAATTGACTCAAAACTTTATGGCGAACAAAGGGTCTGCCAATTTGTCAAAAAAAATAAACATCTTGCTTTAAATATGCTATTAAAAAAGCTGGTAGAGGAAGCGTCTGCTTTTTCAAAAAATAAGCTCACAGATGATATATTATTAATAGGCATAAAGAAAAAGGCTAGTTAATACTCTCCTTGTATTGTGCCACTCCTACCTGGTTAAATAGTGTATCCTGACTAGTCTTTAAGCTCTTGACCTTTATAGCAAAGATGGCGATATCATCAGCTAATTCTCCTTTAGTATAATGCTCAACATCGGCGATAACTGCATTTACAATAGCTGAAGGACCCAAATCGCATAATTGCTTAATTTTTTCCTCTAGTCTTGCAAGCCCATACATTTCATCACTGTTTCGAGCCTCTATTAAACCGTCTGTATAGAAAATTAAAATATCGTCTTCTAAAAGATAAGTTTGGCCTTGCTTAAAATTTTCATTTTCAACTACTCCCAAAGGAATTGAGCCCTCTTCAAGACGAAGTAATTCACAGCTTAAGTTTTTATAAACCAGCAATGGATGATGTCCGGCTAACACGTAGGAGAGTTTTCCTGTGCTTAAATCTAATAATCCATAGGCCATGGTAATAAATTCAAAACTTGATTCCTCATTTGATAAGGCATTATTTACTCTAGACATCACCTCAGATGGTAAAGGATTTTCGTATGCAAAGGCTCTAAGAGTGTTCTTAGCTTTTGCGGTAGACGTTGCCGCTTTAATTCCTTTGCCGGAGACGTCCCCAATAACCAGCCCAATATGGTTATTATCTAAAGTGAAAAAATCCAAGAAGTCCCCACCCACCATCGCTCCGCTTGTTGCCGTTCTGTAAACAAAGCCTAAATCAACCTGGTCGTGAGAAGGCAGGCTTGGCAGCAGACTAGACTGCAAGGTGTCGGCAATATGGTGCTCTTGATTAAAGTTGCGGGCATTTATTAGTGCTACCACTGCGTGAGCAGCTAATATCTCACAGATTGCTTTATCTGTATCGCTGAAGACATTATCTTTTCCTATTATAAGGAAACAATTTAGATGATGATACGGACTTGTAGCAGGAATTAAGGCTAAATAATTAGGGAAATTATGTATTCGTGCCAAATCAAGCTCTTTTTTTAGTTTATCGGATTTGAAATAGGTAATTTTTCGGTTCGAAAACTTATTTTTAAATAAATCTTGCTCTCTTGAAGTTAGAGTTGATTGCTTAACATAAGCTCTATTTTTTCCCTTTTTATAACTAAACATCTGTAGTGGATGTGATTGCCGGCTATAGCAGATTTTGCCGTAGTTTGAGCCGGTCAGCATAGCTGCCCCTTTAAGTAATACCTTTAGGATTTTTTCTTCATCTAAATACTTATTAAGTTTTAAACTCAAACCATGAAGCATCACCAACTTATCTGCTTGATTTTCCAGAAAGCGGTATAAATTAGCATTGTGTATAGCGTTGGCAATTTGGCTGGTATAAACATTGATTAATTTAGCTGTTTTTAAGGTAATGTTTTCTCTAAAGGCTAAACCGATAACGCCAAGGGTCTCATCCTTGTGTGACAGTGGCAAACCAAGTAAGCAATTAATATTAAAATCCGCTAAAACCTCTTTAAAAGGAATGTTAGTATTTTTAATATTTTTTATTATTATTTCTTTTTGCAAAGAGAAAACTTTTCCACTAAATCCCTTACCTGGTTTAGTCTTTACATCCCTGTATAATATCCTTATTTTTTGATAATCTTTTTTGCAATAAATCCTATGCATCTCTAGTAAGTGCGATTTTTCGTTGTAGAGTAGTATCCACACAGCAACGGCACCAAAAAGCTCTGCTATCTTTCTCTCCGCTTTTTTTTCCACTTCTGCCAGATTAGTTGTCGAATTGACCGCTTTTTTTAAATCAACCATCCCCTTAAGATACTTAAGCTGTTTATCATAGTTTTGGATAGCTGTTTTTAAGGCATTGCATAGAACATTAACCTCTATATAAGGAGAACTCTCTAAATATTTATCAACATTAGCCCGGCCGGTTTTTTGTATTTCTTCAGCTAAATTAATTAACGGCAGACTAGTCCTAAGTCCCCCATAAGCTCCTATTATCGTTGAAGCAATAATGGCTATAGGAATATAGGTCTTAACAAAGTGATCAGGCAGACTATGGCCTAAAATAATATCAATTAGAAGAAGCAGTATGAATGGAGCAGCACAAGTTAGACAAGTAAGAACAATCTTTTGTTGGATGTTCTTTACCCGAAACATCCTTGCCCCCCAGGATTGAAATTCATCATATACTACTCGGCTAGCGCTGACAAGATAGTATTATAAGGCAGTAAGTGGTGTGTAGTTATTCAAAACTGTTATGCTATACCAATGACACGCGTTCGCTTTGCTCCTAGTCCAACTGGACACTTGCATATCGGCGGGGCTAGAACTGCCCTATATAACTGGCTTTTTGCTAAACAGAACAAGGGCAAGTTTATATTAAGAATTGAAGATACCGACCAGAGCCGCTCTACTGATAAAGCGATAGAAGCTATCATCAAGAGTCTAAGCTGGCTTGGCCTAGATTGGGATGAGGGCCCGTTCAGACAGACTGAACGCCTTTATTTATATAAAAAAGCTGTAGACAAATTGCTAAAAGAGAAAAAGGCTTACTATTGTGATGCAGACAAAGGTAACCCGGCTGTCCGTTTTAAGGTACCTCAAGAAAAGTTAGTCGTCGATGATTTAGTTTATGGCAAATGTGAGTTTGACTCTGCTAACATCGAAGATTTTGTTATCCTGCGTTCTAACGGCATGCCCACTTTTCATTTATCGGTAGTTGTTGATGATGCCGAAATGAAGATAACTCATGTTATCAGAGGAAACGACCATTTGCCAAATACCCCTAAGCACATCTTAATATTCAAGGCACTAGGTTACGATATCCCTCAGTTTGCCCACCTGCCGATGATCTTAGGACCTGATAAACAGCGTCTTAGTAAGAGACATGGCGCCACCTCGGTTGAAGAATTCAAAGATCAAGGATATTTGCCAGAAGCAATGCTTAATTACCTGGCTCTGCTTGGATGGGGATTTGATGAGAAAACTACCTTCTTTAGTACTGATGAGTTGATTAAAAACTTTTCACTTTCTAGGGTTTCTAAAAATCCTTCTGTCTGGGACCAACCCAAACTAGACTGGATGAATGGTAGCTATATTAGGAATCTTTCTCTAGAAGAGTTAACTAAACAAGCCATCCTTTTTTTACAGCAAACTGGCTTGATTAAAGAACCCTCGCCTGCGCTTCCAAAAATCATTGCCTTAATTCAAGAAAGAATAAAAACCTTATCGGAAGCAACCAGACTTGTAGCCTTCTTCTTTAAGGATATGAAAATCGACGAGAAAGCCTATGATAAGTTTTTAGTTAAACCTGATGCCAAGAAAATATTAGAAAAAACGATAATAAGTATAAAGGAAGTAGAGCCTTTTAATGCTGATAAAATCGAAGAAAAACTAAGACAATTACCGGCAGAATTAGGCTTAAAACCAAAAATAGTTTTTCAAACAATAAGAGTTGCCTTAACCGGCAAAACCGTAAGCCCTCCCCTGTTTGAGAGCATTGAGTTGCTAGGAAAAGATACAACGCTAGCAAGGCTTAAAAAATTATAGCTCGGGGACCAGGATTCGAACCTGGACTAACAGGGCCAGAACCTGTCGTCCTACCATTAGACCATCCCCGAATATCTTGAGTCACTAATATATAATACCGCTTTTCGTTTTTGCCTCAACCCTCAAGTCTCATCCCTTATCCCTTGGTCACAGTTGAATTTTTCGCTTGTTTGTGGTATAATACCACCGCAATGACAAGGTGTATTTGGTGTGGAACAGAAACTAAAAACGCCAAAAAATACCAGGTCGAAACAGAAAATACACTAACAAACGCACCAACAATCGAACTATCAAACATTTGTGTATGTCACAAATGTAATCAACAAATGAATGACTACACTAAAAAAAGCTGGCAAGTTTTTAATCAGTAAAACTGGTGTTTAGGCTAATTTAATCTCTTCGTTTTCTAACGAGTAATCTAACTTATCTAACGATTTTCTAGCTGGTCCATGGATAACCTCCCCATTAGCCTTATATCTGGAGCCATGGCAAGGACAATCCCAGGTCTTATCACTAACATTCCACTCAGTTTGGCAAGCTAAGTGTTTGCAGACATTTCTTAATACAATGAAATTATCATTGTCGTTATAGATAGCAACATATTCTTCATCTATCTTAGAAGTTATTCCTTGCCCGGGGGCTATATCAGATGTTTTGATACCTAAGACACTTCTCATTTCGTGAGCTTTCTGTCTATTCTCTAAGATATTTGGTAAAAATCGGCGTAGACCTCCGGACCCCGTCCACTTTTGTAAGAATGCCATATCTATAATTACCCAAATGTTACGTTAGTTATTTATGTGGCCCATACGGGATTTGAACCCGTGCTTCCGCCTTGAGAGGGCGGCGTCCTAGGCCACTAGACGAATGGGCCTTAAAAGAGATTATTATACTACGCTTGGCAAGCTGGTTACACTTTCTCCAATGGGGCAAAGCCTAAGAGCAGGGTTTTTTCTTGGCCGCCGCTAAAGACAACAACCAGCTTATCGGGTTCTTGGATCTCTTTTATTATCCCCCGTCCAAATTTCTGATGAACTACCTTGTCTCCTAGTTCATATATTTCTTTGGATAAATAAGTGGGAGCTTCCTTTTTCTCTAGAGGAAATAGTAGCTCTTCGGGTACTTCTGATAAGAAGCGTGAGCGGATATTGTAATTAGTACTGCCGAATTGCCGTCTGGAAAAAGCATGGCTTAGGTAGAGCTTTTGCATAGCCCTAGTCATCCCTACATAGCAAAGCCGGCGCTCTTCTTCCAACTCATGGCTATCTCCAAGGCAGCGAAAGTGCGGAAAAAGCCCTTCCTCCATTCCTGTCATAAAGACTACCGGAAACTCCAGTCCTTTAGCGTTATGCAAGGTCATAAAAGTAACCGCTTTTTCTTTTTCGTCAAAATTATCGATATCGGTAATAAGAGAAATCTCCTCTAAGAAATCCGTTAACTCCCCTTTGGGGTTGCGGCTACAAAACTCCTGGACTACGCTTACAAACTCTTTGATGTTATCTAACCGGCCTTCTGCCTCCAGGGTTTTTTCTTCCTTTAAACTGCCTATGTAACCAGTTTTTAAAGCAATTCGCTCGACCTTGTCTGCCAGGTTAGCACATTTAATATTTTTCAATTCCTCTATTAATTCTAAAAAGTCGCTTATCTTTTTCTTGGTTCCAGGAGCTATTGATTTAATCTCGGCTACTTGCAAAAGAGCTTGATGAAAGTTAATTTTCTGACTTAAAGCATGCTTTTCTATAGCCTCAACGGTAGTTTTACCGATACCTCTGGCCGGCTTATTAATAATCCTTTTAAGGCTGATGGTGTCATCAGGATTAACCAAAACTCTTAAGTAGGCTAGAATATCTTTTATCTCTGCCCGCTCATAGAACTTAACCCCACCTACGATCTTATAGGGCAGTCCGTATCGCAAAAAAACCTCTTCTAATACTCTAGACTGGGCATTAACCCGGTAGAATACCGCCATTTGGTTAGAAGAAACACCTTCTTTGGCTAACCTATCAACCTCAGTAGCTACAAAAGCCGCTTCTTCATGTTCATCACCTGCTTGATATAGAAATATCTGCTCACCCTGGTGATTATCGGTCCAAAGATTTTTTTCTTTTCTTTGCGAATTGTTAGAAATTACCAGGTTGGCAGCGCTTAAGATGTTTTGGGTAGAGCGGTAATTTTGCTCTAACTTAATAAGCTTGGTTTCCTTATAATCCTTTTCGAAGTCTAAAATATTACGGATATCAGCTCCGCGCCATTTATAAATACTCTGGTCCTCATCGCCAACCACACATAAATTGCGATGCCCGAAGGCCAGTAAGTTGACAAGCCGGTATTGGGCATGGTTTGTATCCTGGTATTCATCTACTAAAATATAGCTGAACTTGTGCTGGTAGCCATCAAGTAAGCCTTTATCCAGCTCAAAAAGGTTAACTGTCAGCATTATTAAATCATCAAAATCCACTGCGTTATTAAGATATAGTTTTTCTTGGTATAGACGGTAAACGCCGGCTACTGTTTCCTCATAATATGTTTCGGCGCTTTTAAGAAAAGTATCGCTGTCGATTAACTCATTTTTAGCATTAGATATAGTCTCACCGATTTTTCTTGCCGGATTTTGCTTAGGATCCAGGTCAAGCTCTTTTAGGCAAGCCGTAAGCAGGCTTTTTTTGTCATCATCATCATAAATTGTAAAACTTTTTCGATAACCCAGGCGGTTGATTTCTTTTCTGAGAATACGGGCGCAAGTAGAATGAAATGTTGATATCCAGATATCTTTGGCAGCCTTGCCGGCCAGTTTTTTTACCCGCTGTTTCATTTCCTTAGCTGCTTTATTGGTAAAAGTGATAGCTAGAATATTGTGAGGGCTAACACCTTTTTGAAGCAGATAAGCAATACGGTAAGTTAGCACTCTGGTTTTGCCGCTTCCCGCCCCAGCCAGTATAAGCAATGGCCCATCGCTTATCTTAACTGCCTTTTTTTGAACCGGATTTAAGTCATTAAGAATATCCATTTATGCAGTTAACTCTTTAAAAGATAGCGTCCAGTAGGTTGAAAAATAAGCCTGAAATAATCCGGAAATAAAAATTAGGCCAAAAATTGCAATAATTGCTAAAGGCAGTCCTGCTAAAACAAGCCATTGATTAATAGAATACAAAAGAAGAAATATCGGAAATAAAATTATGGCTAGTACAAAAAACACGACAGTAGAAGCTATTCCATAAGCCATACCTAAGGCAATGCTTATAAGCCAAAGAAAAAGTGAAGGGCCTATCTTTTGTCTTAACAAAAAATATCCGCTTTTAACACTATCTATTACTTTTAAGCCATTTATGACCGCATACCGGCTAGCATACGTAATAACTATTCCTAGTAAGACAACAACAGCAATTATCAGTAAAATCCAGATAATTGCAGCCGGAACTGCCAATATCCAACCAAGCACCGTTTTTTGATATACAAAAGCAAAGATTGAAGGAGTTGCCAGAATTAAAGCTATCAATAACGAAATCAAAAAAGCTGGTATAGAAACAATCAAAGTTATTGCTAGCAGGCGCCACCATTTTTTCCAACCAATACTGAATCCTGCCTTAATACTTGTTTTACCACTGCCTTCTATTTCTTCAACCATCCCTATAAGAGCTGCTTGCGATATATACTGGAGTAATAGAAAAACCAAAGTAACAACAACAGCCAACAAAACCACAAGTCCAATAATCAATAAAATAGAAGTGGCAGAATCTTTAGAAGAAAATAAAGCAAGGCTACCGCTTTTAACCATAAAAGAATTGTTTTTTAGCAGTGATAGCGATTGGCTGGTATTTTTGCCTTTGTTTAAATCAGAAAAATTACTTATGTATTGAAAATAGTTGCTACCACCTCCGCTGGTAATGGCTAATATAACACCGTATAACCATAGCGAACGGTGATTTTTTGTTATTTGAAATGCCCGGGTTAATATGTTTCCGTAGTCTATTTGACAACATCCTTCATACAATCAAGAATAACATTATATATCTTCTTAACGTAATCTGCAGGTAAAGTGCTATTACTTAACTTAGACACCTCATCTAATATCTCTTCTTCCCTGGCTGGGTCATATAGTGGTAAGTTTTCTTGTAACTTAAACTCGTTAACCTTTAAGGATAGGTGCGCCCGCTCATTTAGCAGCTCAACAATCTTTTTATCTAACTCATCTATTTGTTTCCTAATATTTTCTATCTCTTGGTTTGCCATGCTGCTACTCCCATTCTATCGTAGACGGCGGCTTTGAGCTAATATCGTAAACTACCCTGTTAACATGGGCTACTTCATTAATAATGCGGCTTGATATTTTCTCTAATACTTCATGAGGCAGGCGAGCCCAGTCAGCAGTCATCGCATCTTCGCTAGTTACTGCTCTGACAACAATAGGATAATCGTAAGTCCTCTCGTCCCCCATAACTCCGACGCTTTTTATATCAGGCAGAATAGCAAAAGCTTGCCATATTTGGCGATAAAGAGCGGCATTTTTTATCTCTTCTTCGACAATAGCATCTGCTTCTCTTAAAATATCCAATCTTTCCTTAGTTACTTCGCCAATAATCCTTACAGCTAACCCCGGCCCCGGAAAAGGATGGCGCCATACTATTTCCTCGGGCAGCCCAAGTTCTTCGCCTACTGAGCGCACTTCGTCTTTAAATAAAAGCCTTAGGGGCTCAATTAACTTTAACTTCATAACTTCAGGCAAGCCACCGACATTGTGATGAGTCTTAATCACTACAGAATCAGCAGTCCCACCGCTTTCTATTACATCAGGATAAAGAGTTCCTTGAATTAAGAAATCGACATCCTTCTTCTTTAAAGCTTCTTCTTCAAATACTTTAATAAACTCGTTACCAATTAATATCCGTTTTTTTTCAGGATCAGTTATCCCTTTAAGCATATTTACAAATCGATCTTGGCCCTTAACATGAATAAGATTTATCTTAAAATGCTTAGCAAATGTTTCCTCGACTTTTTGGCCCTCGTTTTTTCTAAGCAAGCCGTTGTCTACAAAAACACAGGTGAGATTATCCCCGATAGCTTCATGGACTAATAAAGCTGCTACTGCAGAGTCTACCCCGCCGCTTAGAGCACATATTGCCTTACCATGCCCTATTTTTTCCTTAATCATTGCTACAGAGTCTTTGATGACCGAAGAAAAAGTCCAACTGGTTTTACATCCGCAAGCATTATAGAGAAAGTTCTTCAGCATGTCTTTGCCATCTGGAGTGTGCACTACCTCGGGATGAAATTGCACCGCAAATAAGCGTTTTTCTAGATGTTCCATAGCTGCCACTGGACTGGTTTTGGTGGCCGCTGTTGGGCTAAAACCCTTAGGTGCTACTTGAACCGAATCTTTATGGCTCATCCAGACTTGTTGATGCTTATTTAGCCCTTCAAAAAGCATCCCGCCATTAGATCTAAGTTCAGTTTTGCCGTATTCACTGATGCCATTATGGGCAACTTCTCCCCCCAGCTCCAAAGCCATTAGCTGCATGCCATAACAAATTCCTAAAACAGGGATCCCCAGTCTAAATATCTCTGTGTCGCACTTAAGAGCAGAATCTGCATAAACGCTCGCTGGACCACCGGATAGAATAAGCCCGGTAGGTTTAAATGATTTTAATTCTTTAGCAGTTATGGAATAAGGAACAATTTCGGAGTAAACATTGCATTCCCTAACACGTCTTGCAATAAGGCGCGAATACTGGGCTCCAAAATCTAAAACTAGGACTTTCTGCAAGATTACTCCCTTAAGTAGTCAACGAATAACCGTGATTATAAACGAAGAAAGGGGTTTAAACAAGGAGCTAAAGAGATTGATAAAATGGGCTTTTGATATCTTCTGACTTGACTTGCTTGGTTTTTGTTTTGGCCTTT
This sequence comes from Actinomycetota bacterium, assembly GCA_003599235.1. Lineage (GTDB taxonomy): Bacteria > Actinomycetota > Aquicultoria > SURF-47 > SURF-47 > SURF-47. Next base: position 74,061 of record QZJE01000003.1, read on the forward strand.
CTAACCAAAGAAGCAAAGTTGGCTTTGGCTAACACCTTTAACATTTTCTCTTGCGCTTCAGTCCAAACATCGTGAATTGGGCAAACACTGTAGTTTTGACAATCGCTGTCAGCCATCATACATTTATTGATGGCAACTTTGCCCTCGATAGCTTCGATAACATCACTTACTGCTATCTGCGAAGGATCCATAGCTAATAAAAACCCTCCGTTTGAACCACGAATAGCCGTTACATATCCCGCTCTATTCAAGCTAAGCATAATTTGGGCTAAGAATTGCTTGGGTATATCCATTTCCTCAGATATCTGCCTGGCCAGAACCTTGCTACCCTTTTTTGCACTTAAATATAGAATTACTCTTACTGCATATTCAGACTTTCTGGTTATTTGCATAATAGTCCTATAAAGTTAACCAAATTAGTAATCATTCTATCATAGTCAGTTTTCCATTGTCAACTAAGTATTTAGTAAGCTCATTTGCCCCAGAGACCCCTCTTTTTTTCTCTAGCACGTCTTTGCAACAAATAAAAAAAACTGGCATATTTTATGTCTGGAGGATAGGTGCTTGCGTAAGCATATCCTTGCTTTACTAGCTCTGCATTTACAAAAATATCATCAACATAAACATATCTTAAAAGACGCCCATATTTATCTCTTTGACTAACATCTTTAACAAACCTAACTTTCTTACCATCAACTAACTTTTTATTAAACTGAAATGCTTCCCTACCAAAATACTGTACGCTTTTTGTTGGATGTTTAGTCTCCGGTGTGTCAACTCCGATATAGCGAACTTTTTCTAAGCTACCGTTAATCTCAACTTTTATCGTATCCCCATCAATCACATCAACAACCTGCCCATACTCTAATTTGGAACGATTAGTTAAGATTAGCTTACAAGAAACCGGTAGAATCACAAGCAATAAAACAACTATCAGGATTTTTCTACTACCACCTACCACCTACTAGCTACTCCCTGTAATTAGCGCCATCCAAAAACAACCACTCTGCTGTTTGCTTTGTCGGTAACATAGATGTGGCTATTGCGGTCATCAATTGCGATTCCATTTGGAAAGTTAACTTCACCATCTTCTTTGCCCGCACTGCCGTAACTAAAAAGGTATTTTTCAGATAAATCAAAAACTTTTATAGTATTGGCAAAGGTATCTACAATATGAACTCTGGCCTGGTCATCAATAGCTATTCCTCTTGGTAAACTAAACTTGGTTTGCCATTTTTTTATCTTACTACCATCCGTTGTTGTGCTTACAAAACCGGTGTTTGATTCAGCCATATATAGCTTGTTCTTGTAAGCTAAACCGTTAATATAATCGAAACTGCCGAATCTTTTTGGTTTATAATTCGATTTTTTTAATTCGGCGTAAGGTATTTTTAATATTTGCCCTGTAGATGAGTCAAAGATATAGACATGCGTTTCGGTTGTTGTTAAACACAAGGGACTAGTTTGAATAGGTAACTTAAACCGCCCTTTTTCGGTTTTGGTATCAGGAAATACGTAGACGCCGCTTATTTTATCGGCTACAAACAAAGTGCCATCCGGACTGTATGCTATAGAAATCGGGTATGAGCCTTGTGCTATCTTTATCTGAGACAGATAACTTCCGTCTTTACGGTAAAATTTTACTAATCCGCTATCGCTATCAGTAACAGCCACTAGTCCCTTATATACTGCTACAGACATCGGGCTTTTAAGACTTGCTTCTTTATCATTATCAACCGGGATATTAAACAAAAAGCGGGGTCTTCCCAGGTTTGATGAAGTCGGTTTAATAAGTTGAT
>QZJE01000006.1 GCA_003599235.1 Actinomycetota bacterium
TCGGGCTTTTAAGACTTGCTTCTTTATCATTATCAACCGGGATATTAAACAAAAAGCGGGGTCTTCCCAGGTTTGATGAAGTCGGTTTAATAAGTTGATAGATCCAGATGCCAATAAGTGAGAAAATTACCACGAGGAACACTGCTACCAGGGATCTTCTATTTTCTAATAAACTAGCGTACCAAGAAATCTTTGCTCCTTATACTGGTTTGAAGTTGGCATAAAATATAATCTTGTGTTAATGAATCAAGCTGCTTTAGCGTATCATTATCTACTGTTAACTCTGCTGCTTTTTCTATATCGTCATCAATTATACTCTTTAGTGCGCCTATTGAAAACAAGGTCAGCTTCCTGTTAAGCATTCTATCTGTAACATTTTTAGGACATATCAAGCCCCCTTCTTCTATAGAAAAAACACTTAACTCCTTATTTAAACATTGAGCACAAGAACATTTTTTAAGCGTTGGATTAAACCCCAGCAACCCAAGTAGTTTCCAATCAAAGCTTAGCAATATTAATTCATAGTTTGCGTTGTTATTTGCCAATGCAGACAATCCATCTTTTAAAAGGGTGTAAATACGTTCCTCGCTTTGGCCATCTTGTATTACTTTGCTTACAAAATCGCACATGCAAGACGCATATAAGAATTTGGAATAATCTTCTCTTAAACTTCGGTAAGTCTTTATTGTTTCAGCTTGAGTTACCGTGGAAAGATTTCGGCCGCGATACAAAACCAGCTCTGCTTCGGTAAAGTTTTCCAGTCTGGGGCCTAGTTTACTCTTTGTTTTTCTAGCTCCTTTGGCAATAGCACCTATCTTGCCTTCGTCAAGTGAAAAAATAGTTAGAATGTTGTCAGCTTCACCATAGCGCAGAGTCTTAAGAATAATTCCTTGAGTTTTATAGACTTTCTTCATAAAACTACTTTTTAGCCATAGCCAGTTCTTTATAGCCTTCGATGATTTGGACGCCCGCACTGGTTCCTATTCGATTGGCACCAGCTTCTAGCATCATCAAAGCTTGCTCAGTTGTTCGGATACCGCCTGAAGCTTTAACCCCTATAGTTAAAGGAAGGTTCCTTCTAAGCAATCTTACATCTGCTTGCGTTGCCCCACCGGCTTCTGGGTTAAAACCAGTTGAAGTCTTAACAAAGTCAACTCTTGCTTTTTCGGCTAGTTTGCAAGCCATTTTCTTTTCTTGCTCGGTTAACAACCCTGCCTCGATAATCACTTTAGTGATAATACTGTGTTTAATATTGTCTTTGAGCTGTTGCCTCTTAGCCGCTAAGACAATAGCCCTCATCTCCTGGTAGACATCTTCATAACGGCCGGCTTTTAGAAAACCGACGTTTAATACAAAATCTATCTCTTCGGCCCCGTGGACAATGCTGTTTATAGCTTCAAAACACTTAGCGGTAGTATGCTGGGTTCCTAGGGGGAATCCGACTGCCGTTCCTACCTTAGTTGTGCCTGTGGCCAGTAATTCGGCAGCTAATTTAACATAACATGGACTTACAAACATAGCCGCAAATTTGAGTTTTTTGGCAAGCTGACACGCTTTGCCTACCTCGACTACGGTAGCCTGAGATTTTAGAATGGTGTGATCTATCGATTTAACTAATTCACTGGACGAAACAATCATTGTTTTTACTCTAACAAAAATTAAGTTTGCTAGCTATATTATCGGTAATAAATCTAAATTGCTTAATAGCCGATGGCTGACCCTGCCTGCCGGCAGGCAGGCGGCAGATGGCGCTTAAAAAGCAGGCGGTCTTTTCCTTGGCCGTAATAATCCTTAATTTGGTCAAATTGAATAAAACCATTCTTTTTATAAAATGATACTGCTGGGTGGTTTTTTGAGTCTACGGTTAAAATAACTTTGCTAACATAGGAATTAGATATTTCTCTTATTAACTCCTCCAAGAAATAACTACCTAGGCCTTGGTTTTGCTTTTCTGATTTTATGGATAAGCCAATCAAAAAAGCAGTATCTGGTTTATCAAAATCCCTTATCAGCTCAGCTAACCCCATAACTTCATAGTCATCTTCAAGCAGATAAACCCGTCCATGGCGGATAAGATAACCTAACGACCATTCATCTAAGCCTGCTTGACCAAAAACAGACTGCTCATGCTGAGCAAGTTTAGATAGTAATTCAGAAGAAGGATTTTTAATAAGTGTTGCTTTCATTCTAATCTCAACCTCTCAAAAGCCAGTGGTAATAGCTCTTTAGCTGTTTTTTCAATTACCTGACCCTCAAGATTAGCTAAATAAACTATCATATCCGGATTAAACTCATAGAGGACTTGCCGGCAGATACCGCAAGGCGAGCAAGGAGTATTATGATCGGTAACTATAGCTATGTGGGTCATGTGCCTGCAACCTTCTGAAAAAGCATGCACAATAGCCGAACGCTCAGCACAAATAGATAAGCCAAGAGCTACATTTTCTACATTGCAACCGGTATATATTTTACTGTCTTCGCCAAGCACTGCTGCTCCAACTTTAAACTTCGAATATGGCGCATATGCATTTTGGCGGACTCTTTTTGCTTCGTTTATTAATTCGTCTTTAATTGCTGTCTTCATTCTTGTCTTTCTTTTCTTCCTTCTCTTCTTCGGGTGGCTTTCTAGATATCAATAACTTAGATATCCGGCGGCCATCTATGGCTTCTACTTTAAATGTTAGACCATTATAATCGATTTCTTCAGAAGCTGCAGGTATTTTACCGAATAGATTAATCACAAATCCCCCGATAGATTCATACTCAGCTTCGGGTAAATTAATCCCTAAAATCTCGTTTATTTCATCTAAATCCACTTTACCGTCAACACGGATATTGTTTTCGTCTAAATACTCTACTAACACTTCTTCTAAATCGTATTCGTCAAATATTTCTCCCACTATTTCCTCTAGGATATCTTCTATAGTTATCAACCCGGCAGTCCCGCCGTATTCGTCTACAACTACAGCCATATGGGTTTTGCGCTTCTGTAGCTCTTTTAGCAGCTCAAGAACTTTTTTTGTCTCCGGTACGAAATACGGCTGGCGCATTAATTTCTTCAAGGTAATGTTTTTAAGACCTTTACTGTAGTTAACTAGCAAATCGCGAGCATATACTATGCCTACAACATTATCGATAGTTTTATCAAATACCGGCAGTCTTGAATATCCCTCATGCAAAATGACATCTAATGCCTGCGGCACAGGAGTTTTTCTCTCCACAGCTACCATGTCCATTCTGGGTATCATTACCTCTTTTACTATGGTTTCGCCAAACTCAAAAATGCTATCTATCATTTCCTTTTCTTCTTCTTCGATTACCCCTTCTTCTTCGCCCACGCTAACCATAGTCCGTATTTCTTCTTCAGTTACAAAAGGCCCTTCTTTCATAGTCCTAGCCCTAGTCAACCTCAAAATGAGGTTGGAAATTGCAATAAGTAGTTTAATAAGAGGATAAAAAATATACTCCATCACCCTGATGACAGGAGCAGACAGCAATGCTAGACGATCAGCATTCTGTACGGCAAAAGATTTTGGGGTGATTTCTCCAAATACCAATATTAAGAACGTACCGACTCCTGTTGCTACAGCCGCCGGATAAGCAACATATCTTTCGGCCAAAACCGTCATTGAAGCAGCGGCAGCAACATTAACTAAGTTGTTTAGAAGTAAAATGGTAGATAAAAACCGGTTGGGATGCTTTAGTAGGGTGTTGAGTAGTTCGGCGCTACGCACACCTTCTTCTGATAATTGCCTTATCTTAATACGATTAACCGAGGTTATAGCAGTTTCAGCAGCTGAAGAGAATGCTGAAATTACCAATAAAAAGATTAATCCTATTATCCTAATAATCTCTGGATCCAAATGGACTGCCACGCTCCTTCGTTAGCCTATAACGACTAGGCTTATGGTTTAAACACCTGGAAAACCAGCAAGGCTACAAAAAACCCAAGCAGTGCTCCGGCAATTACTTCGGCTGGCCTGTGTATTTTAGCCTCTATTCTTGTTTGGCAAATCAACAAGGCCATAATAAAGCCTAGCATAGCTACCAAGGCATCCTCTGTCAAAAAAATAATCGAGGTCAATGCAAAGAATGCAACAGCGCTGTGTCCGCTTACCCAGCCCCCTTTAAAAAAACTGTGCTCACTTTTAAAAGTTTTTAAAGCAACTACCATTATTAATACCAAAAATAACCCGATGATAGTTATATAGATATCCATTGATCTTAATTTGACAACTGCTTCCAGGGTTAAGGGACGCATTTTAGAATAAAAAACAATTACTCCCACTACCACTGCATTAATAGCAGACAATAGCACAGCAGCAGCAGCTACATCTTTAGCAATTTTTGCCAGGGGATCAAAAGCAGTAGTAGTTATATCAATTGCTGATTCTATAGCGGTGTTAATTAGTTCGGTAATTAAAACCAAAGCGATGGAAAACATAAGTATCAAAAACTCAACTTTCCCAATTCCTAAAAACAAGCTTACAGTAAGCACCAGAGCAGCAGTTAAAAAATGTCTCTGCATGTTTTTCTGGGTACGCAAAACGTATATGATTCCTTCTACCGCGTTATTAAAGCTTTGGATGAGGGTTCTTTTTTCGTTCATTAACTTAAGAAGCGGCTAGCTACCAAATCTAGTAAATGGTGTTCTTTGTCCTGCATCGCTTTTCTTTTCTTATCATCTTTATGGCTGTATCCCAGTAAGTGTAAAATACCGTGGATTAACAAAAAACTTAGCTCTTTATTTAAAGGACAACCAAGTTTATCAGCCATTATCCCGGCTACTTTTGGAGCAATTACAACATCTCCTAAAACCGGATGAGGATCTTTGGGGCCATCATCTAAACAGAATGAAAGCACGTCAGTGGGTTCATCTATGCCTCGGTAACGGCTATTTAAAAACCTTATCTCTTCGTCGGTAACAAAAGATATTGATATTTCTGCATTATCTGCAACATTTTCATTCTCTAAAACAAATCCGGCTACAGATTTATACAATTCCACATTCAGTTCTTCTTGGCTTTGACGATTACTTATCTCTATTGCCACTATTTACACTCCTAAGTGGAATTACTTTGCCTGGACCTGCCTTCCGGCAGGCAGGGTATTTGATGCGGGGGTGATAAACATTTACCAAAAACATAGAGAACTTCTTTTTAATAAGATTTAAATCGCTTACCGTCAGTGTGCTATTATCTAGCTGGTGGTCTTCAAGCCGGCTATTTATAACCCCTTCTACCATAGAGGTAATAGATTTGTTACACGGCTTAGCTATACTGCGACAAGCTGCTTCTACCGAATCAGCTAGCATAACTAGTGCCGCTTCTTTAGATTGAGGTATTTTTTCGTGGTACCTAAAATCGCTTTCTTTTACATGTTCCTGTTTTTTCTTTGCTTCTTCATAAAAGTAGCTCACCAAACCATTTCCATGATGCTGCAAAATAATATCAATTATTTCTTTTGGCAAATGGCTCTTTCTTGCAATTTCAGCACCATCTCTTACATGAGCAGTAATAATCAAATAGCTCATTTTAGCTTTGGTTTTATCATGAGGATTAAACCCCGTTTGATTTTCATTGAAAAAATAAGGCCTACTTATTTTTCCGATATCATGATAGATTGCAGCTGCCCGGCAAAGAAGACTGTCAGCACCAATTTCGCCGGAGACACTGTCAACTAAGTTCGCTACAGCCAGACTATGATTATAAGTACCAGGAGCTCCTCTCATCAGCTTCAGTATAATAGGCTGGTTAGGCCTCATTAATTCGAGCAAATTGTAGTCTTTATAAGAAAAAATAGCTAAGAGCAGCCTTTTAACCTTAATGTAAAAATATGAAGCCCAGCTAAATCTCGCAGCAATTTTCTGGATAATATTTTTATGATAATACTGTCTTTGTCTTAACAATTACTTCTTGCCTTCCTCATACTTTTTGTATGCCTCAACTATATTTTGAACAAGCTTGTGCCTTACAACATCTTTACCGGTTAAGTTAATAAAACTTACTTTATCAATTTGAGTTAGGATTTCTTTTATTACCAATAAACCGGAGTTCTGGTTATGCGGCAAGTCGATTTGAGTTACGTCTCCGGTAATTATCATTTTAGATCCAAACCCTAATCTGGTTAGAAACATCTTCATTTGTTCAGGCGATGTATTTTGAGCCTCATCTAGGATAATCAAGGAATTATTTAATGTGCGGCCGCGCATATAAGCCAAAGGAGCAACCTCTATTGTTCCCCGGTCAATTAAAGCCTGAAATTTTTCCGCATCCATCATGTCATATAAAGCATCAAATAATGGGCGCAAATAAGGGTCTACCTTTTCATACAGCGTTCCCGGTAAAAAGCCAAGTTTTTCCCCGGCCTCTACCGCTGGCCTTGTTAATATTATCCGGGAGATTTGTTTCTCTTTTAAGGCCTTAACAGCTTGAGCCATCGCCAAATATGTCTTACCGGTTCCAGCGGGCCCTATGGCAAAGGTGATAGTGTTCTTATTAATTGATTCGACATACTCTTTTTGTCCAAGTGTTTTAGCTGTTATCGGTTTGCCCCGGTAAATAAGAATAGCATCTTTAAAGATTTTAGACGGGGATATATCTTCTTTAACTAAATTGATTGTCTGCTCTATAAGCTGGTCATCAAGCTGTTTTCCTTGACTGACAAGCTCCAGCAGATTTTTAAATACATTTGATACGATAACAACTTCTTTTTCATCGCCTTTAATTTTTATGTAATTACCTCGAACTAAAATATCACTTTTAAAAGCTTGTTCAATAAGTTTTAAAAACTTATCTTGGTTGCCTACTAAAGCCACCATTTCTAGATTATTTTCTACAGTTATAACTTCTTCTTTTATCTGCAAATAATTTCACCAAAAGTAATTATAGCATCTTGTTTACAATCTGATTTACCCGCCTGCCGTCAGCTTTGCCTTTTACTTGCGGCATCACTAAAGACATAACTTTACCTATATCTTTTTTATCAGTTGCTGCGCTTTCAGTAATAGTATCCTTTACTATCTTCTTGATTTCCTCATCGCTTAATTGAGCAGAAAGATATTTTTGTAATATCTCTTTCTCTTGGCTTTCTTTGTCAGCCAGTTCATTGCGGCCAGCTTTTTTATATTCTTCTATTGACTCGCTTCTTTTTTTGGCTTCTTTGACAACTACTTCTAAAACTTGTTCGTCTGATAAATCTTGGCCTTTTTCTTTCTCTGAATTAGTGATGCCCGCAATAAGTAAACGAAGAGTAGATACCTTAAGACTTTTCTTAGCCTTCATGGCCTCCGTTAGGTCTTTTCTAATTTCTTCTTTAAGTGACATCTATACCATCGCTCCTAACTTTTGGCCGCCCAATAAATGCAGATGGATGTGGTTAACAACCATTCCGGCATCTTCTCCAATATTAAAAACCAGGCGATATCCTTTACTACTTAAACCCTTTTTTTTTGCAATGTTTGAAGCAGTGTAAATTAACTTACCAATAAGGGCAGAATCAGCTTCATCCATATGGTTAACCGATTCAATATGCTTCTTAGGAATTATCAGAATGTGCACCAAAGCACTAGGGTTGATATCTTTTATTGCGATTACTTCACCGTCTTCATATACTTTATCGCTAGGTATCTCGCCTGCAATTATCTTATCGAATATACAATCCATAGTCCTCCTTTGTTAACTCAACCTCAATAAACTGATTTATTAGGTCTTTATTTCCATCGAATCTAACCTTTAAATAATTATCGGTTAAACCCTCGATCTTGCCATCTGTAAACTTTTCACCCAGTATTCGGTGATTTTTACCTAATTGTTGCTTAATAAAATTATCCCTTAACACTCTTGCTAATGCTATTAATTTTTGAGCACGCTTTCTTTTTATAAGCTCCTTAATTTGATTATTAAAATCATATGCTTTTGTTCCTTTCCTGGGTGAATACTTAAAAACATGGAGCTTACTTAAGCCGGCTTTTTTTACAATAACCTGAGACTGCGTAAAATCTTCTTCGGTTTCACCTGCAAAACCAACTATTACATCGCTTGTTAAAGCGACATCTTCTCCTAAAAACTCTCTTGCGGCAAAAGCAGCAGACAGAAAATCAGATGATGTGTAGTCCCGATTCATACGTTTTAAGACTGTATCGCTTCCGCTTTGCAAGGGGAGATGAAAATGCTTACAAAACTTAGGACTTGCAGCTAAACTTAGCAACTCTTTTGTTAATCCTTTAATTTCAAGCGAACTTAAGCGAATCCTAAAGTCCCCTTCTAGGGAAATGATTTTATCGATTAACCTAGAAAGATTTATTTTTTGATCTTTGTACAAACTAATATTAGCCCCAGTTAAAACCAACTCTTTGTAGCCCATCTTAATAGCTGATTTAACCTCAGATATAATTTCTGCTTCAAAGCGACTTTTTGGAACCCCTCTTAAATGCGCTACGATGCAGTAGGTGCAAAACTGATTGCATCCATCCTGTATTTTAATAAATGCTCTTGTTTTTGAGCTGTAGTATCGTCCTTTCGAAATACCTATGCCTAGTTTGTTCAATATCATTTCAGAAGCTTGGTCCTTTTGCTCGTTTTTAATTAATAAATCCGGATTCAGATCACCTATCTTGGTATCCGGATTGGAAGCCCCGCATCCGATAACTGCAATTATTGGCTTAGGTTTTTTAAGAGAGGTTTTTTTCACTAATTGTGCACATTTTCTATCAGCATTTTTAGTTACAGAACAAGTATTTATTATGCAGATATCGCAAGGTTGTCCGTAATCAACTTTTCTAAGACCGCTGTCTATTAATCGGCCCGTTATTTGGTCTGTCTCATATTGATTTAACTTGCAGCCTATCGTGGAAATGGCAAAAGTCAGCATTACTTTATACAACCCTGAGCGATTTCTAGCCATTGGCTGGCAGGAAACTTCTCTATGAATTGCTGGTAACTCTTTTGTGCCAACTCAAAGTTACCCATTTTCTCATAAACTTGGGCTAGTCTTAGATAAGCTATCTCTGCTTCCTTGGCATCAGGATAATTAGCTATTAATTTCTGTAAGCTTTGCATAGAAGTTTCGTATTTATGCTGTTTTAAGCACAAATTAGAGATTTTTAATAAAATTTTAGCATCAAAAAGATAGTTGGGGTAAAACTCCTGCAACATTGAGCATACTTGAGAAGCAGGTTCAGCTTGGCCTTTTAATATATATAAATCAAGAGCCTTTCTATAGTAGCTTACAGCTTTTTCTTCGTTATCGCTTAATGCCCAATTTTGAGCAGCTTGACTATAAAATTCGGGGTTATTAGGCTGTTGGTCTATCAATCTATCATATTGTTCAGCGGAGAGTCTAAAGCTTCCCATTTTTGATGTACTTCCAGCCTTTGCTTCATCAAACTCAACTTCAGCTTCCTTGCTTAAATTAAGAAAGTGTACTGCTACCAGTCCTGCTAAAAATCCTCCGATATGTCCCCAATACGCTGTACCGGCAACTGCTCCTGATTGTATTTGTATAAAACCTAAGATCAACTGCTCGCCAAAGTAAAAAAGGATAGCCCAAAAAGCGCTGACGGTAAAAGTGCTAAAAAACAGTGGAAAAATTAACCAAAATCCATAACAAAAGCTAATTTTATTCTTTTTAAAACGAAGCATTGCAATGCCAAGCAAGCCAAAAATTGCTCCTGAGGCACCTATCATAGGAATATTGGTAGCGCTCGGCGCAAAAATAATATTAATTATCAAAAAGAAAAGCGCCGCTACAAGTCCACTGGCAAAATATACTGCCGCTAATTTTTTTGCCCCCAGCACATCTTCTAACAAACTGCCAAAAATAATAAATATAATCATGTTGCCAAGTAAGTGGCTAACGTTAATAAGCGGAGGTGGGCTCGCATGTAAAAACATATAAGTTAACCAGGTAAACCAAGCGTTCCCATTAGGAAGAAATCCCCATGCTCGATATATGGCTTCAATATTTTTGGCAAAAAGCAACATTACAAACAGAGCTACATTTATCAGCACTACACTCAGTGTGAAATAAGGTATCTTCTTTTGAGACCTATGAATCAAAAAAGGAAAAACAAAGAACATCTTTAACCTGCCTGTTAATTAATTTATCGGCATACCAGCTATAAGCTTTAAGCTGTATGCTTTAAACTACGGCTTACCACTTAAGTTTATCCAATTAACAACTGCAGAAGCAGACACCGCAGCAGTTTCCATTCTTAGATTTGTAAGCCCTAAGCTGCATACATATACATTTTTTTTATCTTTTAATAAGCTTACTTCTTCCTGGCTCAAGCCACCCTCTGGGCCAATAATGATAGCTAATTTATTATCAAACTGGTTAGCTACGGGAAAATCTTTTGTTTCTTCCCAAAATACAAACACCTTGTCGTAATTGGTAATTTTTTGAACAATACCTGATAACTTGATTGGTTGATTAATTGTAGGCAAGATTAAGTTTCCCGATTGTTTAGCCGCCTCAATAGTAATTTTATGCCACCGCTTAATTTTTTTGCTTGTATCAGATGTTTTGGCGATAGTGCGTTTTGATATAAACGGATTTATCGAAGCTACGCCAAGCTCAGTTAATTGACGGACGATTAAATCCATCTTAGAGCCTTTAGCTAAACCAATAAAGACATCTAATTCAAATGGATGTTTGTATTCTTCTTTTTTTTCTATTTCAAGCTCGACTATCTTATTTATTTTACTGATTATGCAGCTTAGCTTGAGCCCGGAACCATCAAATAAAATAACTTCGTCTGCGGTATTTAGACGCAAGACGTTAACAGCGTGGTTAGCTTCTTTTCCTTTAAGATATGCAACAGTGCCTTCAACACTTTCTCTGGTTATAAAAAAACGAGGGATTGACATTAATTTAGCGACTCTAGTGTTTGACTTAAGTTAGATGTTACACACTTAACGGCTGATATAGCCCGGCCGTAGTTCATTCTGGTGGGCCCTAATATGCCTACTGCTCCGGAAGCTTTATTGTCTGGTCCATATAATGAAGCCACCAAGCTTAAATCTTTAAAGCCCAACTCAGCATTTTCACTACCAATTTTAATAACAGGTTGTCCGGTATATAAAACTTTATGAAAAAAATTGAGTAATTTATAGCCATTTTGGATGATATCAAGCACTTCTGCAAATGATTCCCGACTGCTAAATTCAGGAAAATCTAATAGCTTGTTGGCTCCGCTAAAATAAACTCGCTGCGTGCTAAGAGCTAATCCAATATAGTTAGTTATCTTTGATAACAAAAAAGCGGTTTGCTCCAACGTATTATCCAGTTCACTATTTATTTCTGCAAAAAAGTCCACAATACGGGCTCTTTCGTCTAAGTTTAAGCCCTTATCGTTTAATTCGTTAACATAATATCTATAGCCCAACTCGGTGGGAACACGTCCAGCTGAGGTATGGGGATGATTTAGTAGTCCTGCTTTTTCTAAATAACTTAACTCGTTTCTAAGAGTTGCCCCACTGCACTTAAAAGCATATTTAAGTAAAAGCCGCCTAGAGCTTACCGGCTTAGCGTTTGTGATATAATCACCGATAACAGCACACAAAATTACCTTACGTCTGGTTGTTAGTTTATCCATAAAATCACGTATATATTATAAGGAAGCTTATGACTAGTGGCTAGTACATTGAAACTAACGATTATTCAGCCTTATCATAAATCAAATGTTAAACTGTTTGGTAAAGTATATATGAGCATGCTTACTTTGCCCGTACTGGCCTCCCTTTGCCCTGATGATGTGGAAGTGGATATCATTGATGAAAATATTGAGCCCATTAACTTCAGCAAAAGAACCGATGCCGTATGTATCTCTTCGATTACATCATGTGCTACCAGAGCTTACGAAATCGCCGATTATTACAAGCAAAAAGATGTTCCTGTAATTTTAGGAGGCATTCATCCGACCATGATACCCCAAGAAGCAGCACTTCATAGCAATGCTGTTGTAATAGGCGAAGCCGAGCCCATATGGAACACCCTAATAAAAGACCTAAAGAATAAGAGACTTAAAAAGTTCTATCATGCAGATGCAAAAGCTAATCTTAGTAACCTACCTATCCCCCGGCACGACTTAGCTAATAAGACCGCCTATGTAAATATTCCAAAAGTAGAAACCTCCAGAGGCTGTCCTTTTAACTGTAGTTTTTGTTCTACCACTCGTTTCTTTGGAAACATTATGCGCTACAGGCCAGTAGAAGAAGTTATCAAAGAAGTACGAGGCATAGATACTAACTTTGTCTTTTTTACCGATAATAATATTGTGGGCAATCCAAGATTTGCCAAAAAACTTTTTAAAGAATTAGCAAAACTAAATATTACATGGATAAGCCAAAGCTCACTTAATCTTGCAAATGATGATGAATTGCTTAAGTTGGCAGCAAAAAGCGGATGTGTGGGGATGCTGGTTGGTTTTGAATCCTTAAGTAAGGAATCTATTAAATCTGCCGGTAAAACCGTTAATAAGGTAGACAATTATTCTGAACAAATAAAGAAAATACATAATGCCGGTATTAGTTTTATTGGGTGTTTTGTCTTAGGTTTTGATGACGATAAACAAGATGTTTTTAAAAAAACAGAAAAGTTTATTAGAAAAAACCACATTGAAATTCCCCAGTTAACAGTACTTACTCCCTTCCCGGGTACCGACTTAAGAGATGAGATAGAAAAAGAGGGGCGCTTGTTGCATAACGACTGGCAACGCTATGACGCCTGCCATGTGACTTTTAAGCCCAAAAAAATGACAGCAAAACAATTAAGGCAAAAATACGACAAGCTATGCAAAAAAATATATTCGTACCCATCAATTTTTAGAAGAGTTCTAAGTGCCTTGCTAAGACACAAAAGTATTTATAAATCAATTGTTGTCTGTCAGGTAAATGTGGTTTACAGGCGGCTATGGCAGGTGACAGTTGGAGACGATGCTGATTTGTAGGGGCACGGCGCGCCGTGCCCCTACTCACCAAGGGGCAATTTTGCTTTCTGAAAAGCAATGGCTACTTTTTCTTTAATGTCTACGCTTAAACGGTGGGCATCTTCAGGATTTTTTGCATAAGCCAGTACTCGTAATTTAATTGATTTCGCTAAAAACTCACATACTTCTACCTGGGGTTCTTCTTTATTAAACCAGTACTTGCTAGCCTTTATTTGTTTTTTTATCAACCCCACGCATTTATTTAAATCGTTACTGTAGGGTATATAAATTATTGTTTCGGCTAAAATCTCGTTTGTCCTAAGAGAATAATTTCTAATGATATTGGTACTTAGTTTCTCGTTAGGAACAATTACCCGGCGATTGTCCCAAGTTTTGATAATAGTATGTATCAAAGTCATCTCTTCAACTTGGCCGTATTCACCATCTATTAGCACCCAGTCTTTTAAGCGAATAGGCTGAGAAAAAGCTATCATCAACCCGGCAACAGCATCCCCCAAAGTCGTCCTGGCAGCTAAACCAAATACTAAGCCAACCACACCGGCTGAAGCTAAAAGAGCCGTTCCGATTCGGGCAAAGAAAGAAAACTGAAGTAGGGCAATGGCTGTGCCGGCAAACCATATAGATGCGATTACCAGTCGTTTTAGCATCTTCAGTTTAGTAACTGACGATGCTTTAACAGCGGCTTGTTCTTTTTTGGTAAGACGAGCAGGAATATATAGCACATGCCGGTTTAGCAGCTTGCTTGTTATAAATGCAACTATCCATGTAATAAAAAAAATAACAACTGCCGTTATTAACTGCCCTATTAAGACTCTCTGGTTTATTATAAGCAATCTTATGTCATCCAACTTTTATCTCCTTAAAAAAGCTTGCACCGAAAATATCGGCTTTAATGCCAAACATGTCAATAGCTGTTCTTCCTATATCGGCAAAAGATTTCCTTATCCCCAAATCAATCCCACCATTAAGCCTCTTGCCGTAACAAAGCATCGGTACATATTCCCTGCTATGGTCGGTGCTGGTTTTAATAGTGGGGTCGCACCCATGATCGGCGGTTATTATCAAACAATCTTTTTCTCCCAGATTATTTATTACCTGCGGCATTGCCGCATCTACTTCAAGCAGGCCTTTGTAATAACCACACGGGTCGTTTCTGTGGCCCCATAGCATATCAAAATCAACCAGGTTTGTAAAAATCACCCCTTCTTTTTGCTTATCCATCAATTCCAATGTAACCCCTAAACCTTCTTTATTATTATCTGTATGAAACGCTTTAGTAATCCCTCGACCTGAGAAAATCTCACTTATTTTGCCGACTGCCGAAACAGTAAAACCGGCCTCTTTAATATAATCTAAGGCTGTTTTTGAAAAAGGCTTAACCGTATAATCTTTGCGCTGCGGTGTCCTTACAAAATGGCCAGGCCTGCCTGTAAAAGGCCTGGCGATTACCCTGGCCACGCTATATTTACCAACTAGCAGACTTCTGGCTAACTCACAATATCGATATAGATCTTTTAGAGTAATTACATCTAGGTGAACTGCGATTTGAAAAACCGAATCAGCCGATGTGTAGACAATAGGATAACCGGTATCTAGATGTTCTTGCCCTAATTTAGCGATTATTTCTGTTCCTGATGCAGCGATATTGCCAAGAATCCTGCGGCCTATTAAATGCTCGAACTTTGTAATTATCTCCTTAGGAAAACCATTAGAAAATACCGGAAAAGGCTTTTTGACAACTAATCCCATCATCTCCCAATGGCCTGTTTGAGTATCTTTGCCAGCCGATATTTCAGCCATCTTAGCAAAAGAAGCCATGGGCTTTAGCTGTGGCTTAATTCCTTTTATGGGAATAATATTTCCAAGTCCCATTTTTTCTAAATGAGAAAGATCTAATCCGCCCACTACTTGAGCAATATTGGCTAAGGTGTTACTACCAGTGTCATTATAATTGGCTGCATCAGGAAGCTCTCCAACACCTACGCTATCAAGCACTAGAATTATTAGTTTAGACATTATCATATAAACAATTATAGCAAGAGAAGATAATTAGCGGCTTTTGGGTAAATACATTAAAAAAATGAAGAAAAACAACCGCTTTAATCAAAAAGAATTACGGTTAGCTGACGTCTTAGAAACCGTAACTGATATTTTCTTCGCTCTTGATAAAGAGTTTAATGTTTTATATATAAATCACGAAGCTGAAAAAGTATTTAAACTTAAGCGAAAAGAAATAATCGGCAAGCAAATATGGTCAATAACTCCGCCGGATTTTAAAAGTTTTTATAAGCCTTTCTTAAATGCAAGAATCAATAAAACAAAACTTAAATTAAACAGGTACATTAAAAGCAAAAATCTTTGGTTTGGAGCCAGAATCTATCCCCTAGAAAACATGCTTTTTATATGCCTAAGAGATATTACCAAGCGCAAAAATATCGAAGACAGATTAAGAGTAACCCGAAGTACATTTGAATCAGTTATTCAAGCCATCCCAGACCCAATATTAATCATAAACAATGATTACACTGTAAAAGCAATAAATAAAGCCGCAAAAAAATATTTACCAGCAAAAGATATCTCTATTGCTAGAAAGTGTTTTGAGGTTTCGCATTTAAGAAAAGGTCCCTGTAGGGGTGCTGAGCATCCTTGTCCGTTAGAGAAAATACGTAAAGATAAAAAACCGGTAACAATGATACATAAGCATTTTAGCTCACAAGGCCAAGTAATCTATACCGAAATAACCGCCTCTCCTTTGACTGATAAAGATGGTAACCTCGAAGGAATTATGGAGTTAAACAGGGATATAACAGAGAAAATAAGTGCCGAGCAAAAAATTAAAAAAAGTGAGAGGCGCCTTAGAAATATCACCGACTCACTCGGCGAAGGTGTATATGTGCTGGATAAAAACGACAGACTAACTTTTATGAACCCTTCGGCCGAACGTCTACTAGGGTACAGCGAAAAAGAATTACTAGGCAAAAAAACTCACCAAAAATTTCATTTTCTAAAACCAAGCGGAAAGCACCTTAAAAAAAACGAATGTAATATTCACCGCAGTTCTCAACTGACTAAAACATTTTTAAGCGATAACGATATCTTTGTAAGAAAAGACGGCTCCACTTTTCCTGTAGAATATATCGCTGCTCCAGTTAAATCAGATGGTCAAACAGTTGCCGTAGTGACAGCCTTTAGGGATATAAGCGAAAGAAAAGAAGCTGAGACAATACTGAAGCAAAGCGAACAACGTTTTAGGACAGTAGTAGAAAGTGCTATTGATGCCATAATTACAATTGATAATAACGGAAAAGTGGTTTCCTGGAATCGCTCTGCTGAAAAAATATTAGGATATAACAAAGATGAAATATTGGGGAAATTAATAACCAAAATAATGCCTGAGCGGCTTATTCCCTACCATGAAAAAGGGATAGGAGAAGTTGTCATCACCGGTAAATCTAAGTCTATTGGTAAAGTAATCGAGTGCACCGCTAAGAGAAAAGACGGCTTAGAAATCCCTGTTGAACTATCTTTAACCAGCTGGCGCATCGGAGAAGAAAACTACTATACCGGTATCCTAAGAGATATTTCTGAGCGCAAAGAATCCGAAGAAAAACTAAAAAAAGCTTACGAAACAGAGCATAATATCTCCGTCACCTTACAAAAAAGTTTACTTCCAACAGATTTACCATTTATTAAAGAATTAGACTTTAAATACTACTATCAATCAGCTTCTTATAGTGCAGAGGTTGGAGGCGATTTTTTTGACATTTTTAGAACCGGCGATGGCAAATACGGAGTAACAATGGGTGATGTCGAAGGAAAAGGAGTAGAAGCTGCCACTGAGACTGCCAGAGTTAAGTTTATCGTAAGAGATAAAGCTTACTCCGGCATAGAGCCCCATGAGGTGATATGTAAAGTCAATAACTCCCTGGTAAAACAACGTACTCTGCCTTTTACTGCTTTAACTTACCTGTTATATGACCCTAAAACTTCTATAATTAAAATATGTAATGCCGGCAACCCTTATCCCTACTTTGTCGGCTCTGACCAATTTATCAAAATTGCAGGCGTGCCGGTATCGGTTTTTGAAAATCAAAAATATGAGCAAATCCAGATTAAATTAAAGAAAAATGATACTTTTATTTTATTTACCGATGGACTAATCGAGCCCAGACACAATCATACCTTCTTTGGCGAACAAAGAGTGCGCCAGTTCATTAAAAAAAACCCTAACCTAAAGGCAAACCGTCTTCTTAAATCCTTGGTTGATGAAGTAAGGAAGTTCTCTTTAAATAACCTCACAGATGACGTTTTGGTTTTATCCTTGCGTAAAAGAGCATAGCAATAACAAGCCCTCCCACCTGCTATTTTCTTAAATATTTACGTTTAAGTCTATCTGTAAAAGTCAATACTTATTCTATTAATATTTTTTCGGAGGTGATTTTATTGGCAAGTAAGACCTATCTTAGCAAAGCAGAAGTTCCAGCCGGAAATATTTCCGTAGCAAAATGGGGATTTGTCATAATAAGCAGCATTATCGTGCTCTACATCATGGCAATTATTTTTCTGCCAGTTTACTCGCGGTAAATTGGATGTTCAGCGTTACCCCTCAACTCTTATCCCTCTCCCCTGCGGCAGCTCCTTTTAGCCGCACGGGGATGATATTTAAAATAAACCTCTTTTAAATACTTATTAGAGACATGCGTGTAAATCTGAGTGGTTGATATTGAAGAATGGCCGAGCATTTCCTGGACACTTCGCAAATCAGCTCCGTTTTCTAGTAAGTGAGTTGCAAATGAGTGTCTTAGGCTATGAGGGTAGATATCAACACCTGCTTTATCTGCATATTTTTTAACGATTTGCCAACATCCTTGCCTGGTAATAGGCCTGCCTCTAGCATTTAAGAACACATTTGATATGCGAGCAGAAGCTAATTTAGGCCAGCCTTTTTGACTATAATCCCCTAAAGCCTTAAGAGCAATTGAGCCAATTGGGATTACTCTTTGCTTTGAACCTTTTCCTGTAACTCTAATAAATCCGTTCTGATTATCAATATCATCAAAAGTTAAACCTACAAGTTCGCTAATACGCAATCCTGCACCATATAGTACCTCGAGCATGGCCTTGTCTCGATATCCGATTGGGGTAACCGGCTTTGGTTGTTTAAGCAGACGTTCAACTTCTGCTTGACCAAAAACCTTGGGTAATTTTTTGGGTTTTTTGTACGAATCTAAATCTTGAGTGGGCAGGTTTTTGATTTCGCCCTCCATCAACAAAAACTTATAAAAAGAACGTAAGCAAGCCACTGCCCTTGCTACACTAGCCGGGCTTTTGTCTTTTGCTAAGAAATTTAGATATTTTCTAACAGATATTACATCTATTTTTTTGAAGCTTATATTCGATTTTAAGAGATACTGATTGAAATACTTAAGATCACGTTTGTATGAATCTGTAGTATTTACAGATAGGCCCCGCTCGATAGTTAAATAATTAATAAAATCCTCAATATAGTGCTGCATCACTAAAACTTAATTTTGCTAAAGTCAAGCCGATGATAGTTTTAGAATCTATTATTTTGCCATCATTTATCATAGCTAGCGCTTTGTCTAACTTTATTTTTACTATATCAATCTCTTCTTCTTCTTCTGGCTGGCTATCTACTATTTGAAGAGTTGTAGCTAAATAAAGATAGAACATCTCGTCACTATATCCGGGGCTTAAATAAAAACTGGTCATTTTTTGCCAATTATCAGCTTTTAGCCCTGCTTCCTCCACTAATTCTGTTTTTGCCCTTTGTATAATGTCATCTCCTTCCTCGATTACTCCAGCCGGTATCTCTAGCATTGCTTGTCCTGTAGCCTCTCTGAATTGTCTTACTAAATAAACATTATTTTCGAAGTCTAAGGCTAATACTCCAACAGCGTCTACCCGGCGTAAAATCTCACGTACAAAAGCGCCTTTCGAGTTTTTAAAATGCGCTTCTTCTACAGACATAAACTTGCCTTGGTAAATAATTTGGGAAGCGACTTTTGTTCTTTGCTCAACCATTTATACTCCTCTTAAAGCCACCATTGCCGCACAGCCTGATGCCTGAAAATATTCCTTTTCTTGCTCTATTAAGCGCTGCATAGTTGTCACTTTTATCTTGTTCCTCTTTAAAGCATCAAGGGTAATATCGTTTTCAATAATCTCAATCAAATGTTTATCATCTAAGCCATGTTTTTTTACTTGACTCATAACTAATGTCAACTTCTGGCTATCCATTTTTGGCAAAGCCATGCTTACTTGGGTTAGGGCGGCAATTGATAATGATGTGAGGGTATGGTGGCTAAGACCGTAGTGGCGGCTTCGTTTATCTCTAAAAGAAATTCTGGGAACAGCTACTGCAAAGCCTTTTAATGATGCTACCGCATTTAAGTTAACTCCTTGTTCAATACCGCTAAATCCTAAAGCTGTGCCTGTTCCTACAATCCCCGGCCCCATTGTCACAATAGCAATATCGGCCTCAACTACCCACCTTGCAATAGCTAAAGCGCTAAATATATTTACTGCTTCGTAGTCGCCCCCAAAAGCGTTTCCTAAGGTTATGGTATTATCAATAAAACCTTTTTGTGCAAGATTAAAAACTTGCCTACTAAAAGCAATGGGTAGTGCTGCTGCGTCTGTCATAATGTAGGCAATTCTAACTTCCGGCTTTAATACCTTAGCGGTAACAGCAATAGCAGGTAGTTGGCTATGTAAAGTACCTACTATTACCGGCATTCCTTCAATAGTTTTTTTATCTTTTAATATATCGTGGTTAACACTTTCCTGGGCTTCCTCGGATAGAACAGAAAATTGATAAGGGGTGTAGCGAAGCTTCATAATATGGCCGGGTGAAAAGTTACTAAAATCGCGATTTTTTTGG
Source organism: Actinomycetota bacterium (assembly GCA_003599235.1). Taxonomy (GTDB): domain Bacteria; phylum Actinomycetota; class Aquicultoria; order SURF-47; family SURF-47; genus SURF-47. The sequence goes on from QZJE01000006.1 coordinate 19,854, forward strand.
TTATAGAACACAAAATGAGCTCCGCCTGTACCAAGTCCCAGATCAACAGCAGTTGTATTTACTAAAACTCTACTGCCGACCTCAATATCTCCAGTTAAAGGCTCGTAATTGTAAGCAGGAAACACTTTGCCTTCAATTTCTACTTCTACCTTGCTAACAAGTTGCTTTACTTCGATAATTTTTTTAACCACTGCTTGTTTAATACTCAGCATGTGTTTCCTCTATGATTTTTAAAGCTAACATTGCTGCCTTATTCAACTGCTCGATTTTTATGCTCTCATCAAAAGAATGAGCATCCTTATAGCCGGTGGCCAATACAAGCGAGTCAATGCCCTTTTCGTTAAATACGTTGGCATCGCTTCCTCCACCTGAAGTCATTATTTGAGGATGTACTCCTATGGCTTTAAGGGCATTTTTACATATTTTTACCGGATCTTTTTCTTTATTGATGAAAAATGCTCGGTATTCTTTTTTGATATCCACATCTAACCCGGCTCCGATTTTGGCTGCCTCTATAGTAGCTACCTCTATCATATGCTTTGTCTGTATATCCAACCTCTTATCATCATGGCTTCTGGCCTCAGCTTTTATGTAAACATGGTCTGGGATAATATTAGATGCTTTGCCCCCTTTTATCACCCCTACATTAGCTGTTGTCATCTCGTCAATTGAACCCAGCTTCATAGCAGAAATAGCCTTGGAAGCAGCTACAATAGCATTAACTCCTTTTTTGGGGTCAGCCCCGGCATGAGCAGATTTGCCCTTAAAAACCATTTCAATAGTATTTTGCGAAGGGGCTCGGTTGATTATCCCGCCCACTTCTGCTGCTCCATCAAAACTATAGCAACTTTTTGCACTAAACAGAGCTAGATCCAGGTTTTTAGCTCCGAGCAGGCCGATTTCTTCAGCTACCGTAAAAGCGATTTCTATCCCACAATGAGAGATTGCGTTTTCAATTACAGTATGTACTGCCTCCAATATTGCTGCTATTCCCGCTTTATCATCAGCACCTAAAATCGTATTTTTTTGGCTTACAATAGTATTCTTATCAATTGTATGTTCTATATTTATCCCAGCAGCAACTGTATCTAGGTGAGCGTTTAACAAAACAGGCTTCTTTTTGCCAGAATTAGCCGCAATATTTACCAATAAATTGCCACAGTCAGAGGCGATTTTATTAGCAGTATCATCTTCTGTTGGCTTAATGCCCAGCTTGCCCAAGTAAGAGATAACATAATCGCCAACCTTTCTCTCGCGTAAAGAAGGGCTGTCTATTTTAATCAATTCCAGAAATGTCTTAAGCAATCTATCGTTGTTTATCATGGGCTTATTTTACCCGTTAGCTAGTTTCTTTAGAAGCTTTATCACTCTTAGAAGAAAACTTGGGTTGAGCAATGGCAGCAGCTATAAACTCTTTAAATAGCGGATGTGGCCTAACTGGTCTGGAGCCAAACTCCGGATGAAATTGCGAGGCTACAAAAAACGGATGGTTAGCAATCTCTACCATTTCTACTAATCTATTATCGGGTGAGACTCCGCTAAAAACCAATCCGCTTTTTTCTAATATTTCCCGGTAATCGTTATTAACTTCATAGCGATGGCGATGTCTTTCCTCAACATGCTCTTTTTTATATGCCCTATAAGCTACCGTAGCTGGCTTTAAGCGGCAGGGATAATTGCCAAGGCGCATGGTGCCGCCCATATCCTCAATTGATTTCTGAGATAACATCAAGTCTATTACCGGGTAAGCAGTATCTGGGTTAAACTCCGAACTGTTAGCCTGCGCTAAACCAGCTACATTTCTGGCAAACTCAACCACCGCCACTTGTAAGCCCAAGCAAATCCCCAAATAAGGAACTTTATTTTCCCTAGCATATTTGGCTGCCCTTATTTTGCCCTCCAGCCCCCTGATACCAAAACCCCCGGGAACTAAAATCCCGCAAGCTTTAGATAACTTATTTTCTACTTCCTTAGCGCTTAGCTTTTCAGCATCTATCCAATCCAGCTTTATTTTATGGTTATGGTGTATCCCCGCATGGTTCAAGGCTTCGTAAATACTGATGTAGGCATCTGGCAACTGGACATATTTCCCAACGATGGCAATTGTGATTTCATTTGTAATAGCAGAAACCTTGTCAACAAAAGTTTTCCAATCATCAAGCTGAGCTTTAGTTGATTTTAAACTAAGCTCTCTTATGACAATATCATCTAGCTTCTCTTTATGCATAAGTAGCGGCACTTCATAAATACTCTTGGCATTTAAGGCCTGGATAACTGCCTCCGGCTCGATATCACAAAAAAGAGCTAGCTTCTTTTTAGTAGCCTCAGTTAAAGGACGGTCTGTACGGCATACGATTACATCCGGCTGAATACCTATACTTCTAAGTTCTTTGACACTATGCTGGGTAGGCTTGGTTTTAAGCTCAGCAGCAGTATCGATATAAGGCACCAGGGAAACATGGATGTATAAAACATTTTCTTTTCCAACATCTTTCTTTAACTGACGTATAGCTTCTAAAAAAGGAAGGGATTCGATGTCACCAACAGTACCGCCTATTTCAGTGATGACAACATCGGGATGATCGGATTTACCTAAACGCAAAATGCTTTCTTTAATCTCATTAGTAACATGTGGTATAACCTGGACAGTACCGCCTAAGAACTGGCCTTTACGTTCTTTTTTAATTAGGTTCCAGTAAACTGCCCCAGCAGTAACATTGCTTGCTCCGCTTAGATTTTCGTCAATAAAGCGCTCGTAATGACCTAAATCCAAATCGGTTTCAGTGCCGTCATGGGTTACAAAAACTTCGCCATGCTGGAAGGGAGACATTGTTCCGGGGTCTACGTTTAAATAGGGGTCGAGTTTCTGAATCGTGACTTTTAAACCTCTTTGTTTAAGTAAAAGCCCGATGCTAGCTGCTGTTATGCCCTTTCCCAGTGAGGATACCACCCCGCCGGTTACAAAGATATACTTGGGCAAATAATCAAATCCCCTTTGTCAAAAAATCTTTTTCAAACTATAACATTATTTTTCTTTTATCGCAAAATAGGTATTTTGTCCCAATGAACTCAAGTATATAAGCAGCGCATAGATAAAAAGAATAAGCCCCAGCATTTCTAAGGTTTCTTCAATGGTAGTTATCATCACAAAAAGCATATCAACGGAACCAACGTGGGAAATATAGCGTGCTCCAATAGCTTCCATTCCCAGAGCACCACCAACATAGAGCCCCCAGGCGCCAGCAATAAGATTGCATATTTTTTGAGGAAGATTAACAAAAAACTTTAAATACAACAATACAATTACAATAACTAAAATTAACCCGGGAATTACCCAGGTAAAATAGAGATAGCCGCTGACATTAAACAGATGTCTAAGCGGCTTAATCGACAGCTCATGGATACGGGAAGCTTCATCAATCGATATATACAAAAATAATAGGGCCAGGCCTTTCCAATAAACCGAATCTTTGTTCCCATTTTTCCTAGCACTCACCCCGATTAAAAACAAAAGAGTAGAGCAACAGAGCAATAGAATAACAGCAAACCAAGTGGGAATATTGGCTTCACTATCTAGATTAACAAGCCTTATATATTCTATTAGATGGTTATACTTAAGAACATGCAGCAAATACTGAGCAGTTACACTTTGAATTGTTAGAAACAATGCAATAATAACTAAAAAAATGGCAATTTTTTTGGGGTTTATTTCAATTTTCAAATTATTCATTTACTTCTTTCAAGGCCTAATTCGTCAAACCATTTTAGCAAGGGGTGTCTTTGAATAAAAGAGCTAAAGGAAGACATTTCTGCATATAGTTGAAGTAAGACAAGTACAGCTAAAACCGGCAAATTAACTATCCAGTTGTATTCTGTAGCAAAAATAAGACCAATCATAGCCCCAATAAAATTAGAGCCTGCGTCTCCTATCATAGCTTTCTCAGTTAAATCCGTATAAGCCAAAACAATAAGAGCGCCAACATAAAGTAAAAATATTGATTTTGAGAAATAACTACTGGCAAAAAGAATGGCCCCTATCAAAAAAGCAACTTTTATAGCCCTACCGGGCCTTAAGTCTAATAAATTAAAAAAATTAATAAATAACGTTATCATAAAGGTGTTAATAACTAAATCGATAACGGTTTTTGAAACATAGAAAGAAGCAACGGCGCTCAAAATAAAACCTGCAATAGCTTTAATAAATCCAGTTGTAACCCTTCCTTTTAAAAGCATATTAATATGGCCCTTAAACCCTCTAGTTTTGTCGCCCCAAATATCATCTATTAACCCAAATACGGAAGTGCCGATTGCTAAAGTTGCAAAAGCAATTAACCACCAATTTGGATGCGAACCAAAAGAGGGATCTCTGTTTAAGCTGAGGTATATAATAGGCAAGTAAAAAAGAGTGTCTATTCCAAAAACGAGGCCAAGCGAATTAACAACCTTTTTTCCTCTGTAGTTAACAGAAACAAAATTAATTTTTCGAAAAATATATAGCAATATTGCAGCTATTGCAGCTGAAAAAAGTAAGGAAATGATAAGGAATGATATTAGTAACCAATAAAATACTATAAACGCCGAAACATTCATGCCTTCTTTTCTATCTCCCAACTCTTTTAATAATCACTTTGGCAATAGCTATAAACTGCTTTCCTCTGTGAATAAATCCGGGTATATTGCGCCCAGTAGCGCTGTGAGCCATATTCGTTTTAACCTCTACAATCCTAAACCCGGCCCTAACAGTATCAATAGTCAGCCCCGTCTCCAACCCAAAACCGTCTTCTATAACTACTTTATCTAACACTTCTTTTCTAATGGCCCGCTGCCCGGAAAGAGGAGCAGCCATTTCAAGACCGGTAAAACGCTTAATCCCCCATCTGGCCAGTCCCTTAGCTAAACCAAAACCGCCTTTTATTTCCGGTTTTGGAAATACCGCTATTGACACATCGGCTTGGTTTTTTTCTACCGGCTCTAGTATTTTTTTAGCCTCTTTTGCACTACTTCCTAAATCTCCATCTAAAAACAACACGATGCTAGCATTGATACTAGCCAAAGCGGTTCTAATAGCTGCTCCTTTGCCGATGTTTTCGTTAAGAACTAGAACTCTGGCACCTGCTTCGTCTGCTTTTTTTGCACTGTTATCAATTGAGCAATCATCGACTACTACAACTTCTAAGCCAATTTCCATTAGGGATTTTACAGTATCAGCTATTTTTTCCTCTTCGTTATAACAAGCAACTAATGCTACTGCCTCAGACACCTAAAACCTCCTGGTAAATAGCGTTTGTTTTATCAACCATTATCTCTAAAGTAAACTCATCGTTTAATTTTGCGTGTGCGTTAAAAATAAGCTTTTGCCTTAAATCCTTATCTTTATACAAAGATTCTATAGCCAAGGCAAGACTTTCACTATCAGATGGGGGCACCAATAAACCGTCTTTACCGTTGTCGATAATTTCTACCACTCCGCCGGAACTAGTAGCAATAACCGGCAGTTTTGCAGACATTGCCTCTAGAACTACCAGTCCAAAAGGCTCGTTTATCGAGGGCAGAACAAACAAATCGCTAGAAAAATATATTCGGTTAATATCGACTGGATTAGTTATTAATTTTACGCTTTTCTCAAGGCCAAGGCTCTTTATTTGGTCTCTAAGCTCGTCTTCTAGTGGACCAGAGCCCACTATTACCAGCTTAATTTTAGGTATCTTCTTAGATATTTTTAAAAAAGCTTCCACTAGATATTTTTGTCCCTTAAAAGAGACCATACGCCCAATATTTAAAATAATAAAATCGTTTGGGCTAAAACCAAGCTCTGTTTTATTAATCATCCCTAAATCACCTAAAACCGGATTAATGCCGTTATGGATAACTTTTATTTTATCTGCATCAAGCCCCTCTTTTTCTATTAAAGCCTTCTTTAATTGATGTGAAACGGCAATTGTAATTGAGGTTTTTTTATCTAATTGCCTATCGATAAAAGAAGACAGCCTTCTTTTGAGAAAAGATGCATTCTGATACGACATAAAATTGTGAATGGTAATAATTATTGGGATATTAAAACTAAAAGCAGCAACTCGGCCAAGAAGGGCGGATTTATTCCCATGGATATGGATTAAATCAGGCCTTATGTTTTTAAGCATGCCGCGCAGGCACTTAATCGTTTTTAAATCTTGCCATGGTTTTATGCTGTCTGCCATATCAATCTCAAAAACATCGGCCAAACCATCTAACTTCGCTCTAAGTTCCTTGTTTTTAGCTGTTATTACACTAATACAATAGGATTTTTGGCTTAGTCCCGATATTAGATCCACCAGGTGCTTTTGCATACCACCGGCACTCGGTCTGATAATAAAAAGAACTTTTTTTCTTAAGGTCATGGTGAAATGGGAGTAAGTTTTTCAGCAGCTTGCTTGAAACCAAAGTGGCCTGTTTCTCCACTTAGCAAATATATTAATGATAATTTTCCTTGATTGAGATCGATGTTATCAACACTACTCAACTTTAGCCCTTGAAGCGATTTTATTACGTTAGTCTCGTCTTTAGATTTCTCTAAAACGATTACAGGTGCTTTTAGGTTGGTTATTTGCTTAACTAACTTAAGCGACCAGTCATTGGCTTCTTCTTCAAAAGGCTCCCACGGTAATACAACAATACTTTGAGCCAAAGCCTGGTTTTGGTTACTTACTTCTATATAACCATTATCGTCTAGCGTTTTTATAAACGGCCTTTTATCGGCCATTATTTCGGCTGATAGCACTTCGATAATATATTGATGGATGTTAGAAGATTTGTTTTTTGCTATTTTGGCTTCTGCTAGTAGTCCTTCTAGCTCCTTATCGTTTTTTTCAAATAAACGGCTACTTATATAAATTGTGGAGGCTTTTCCTCCCGCTTTAATTATTAGCTCTGATAAATCATTGACTATTTTACGGTCCTGCGAAAAAGAAAGAAGGGTTACTTTTTTGTCTTTTATTTTGTTTTTTATCAAAGAAGCAACTAATATCTCTTCAAATTGTTCCTGGGAACTGTTAATTTTTCTTAAAATATTGTTATCGGACTTAACCTTAGAAATATCATTTTGAATATCTAATACAAGCTTATCTTGCTGGCTACCCAGTATTCCTTTATCGATAATGGCTGTTCCTAAAAGCACCCCCACTGCTAAGGCCAAAAAGACCGCTACCAAGGAAACCACATGATATCTGAAATCAAACATCTCTCACATCCCTAATGATAATCTAATTCTAGATACTACTAAGCTTACAAAATTTCTAACCTGAGGGGAACTCATAATAATAATGATGGTAGTTATAAAAGCAGCTAAAATAATGGTTATTAAGTAGCCAACTTTTGGCTTAGAGCGGTATAGCTTGCTTACGCCTTTAGCGTCTACTAAACGGTCCCCAACTTTTAAGCGAGCAAGAAAAGTGCTAGCCATCCCTTTACGGCCTTTATCTAGAAACTCTATTAGATTTGCATGTGAGCCCACCAAGACAATAATCTCGGCTCCAAGCTCGTAAGCCAGCACCATTGCCACGTCTTCACTGGTTCCTTCAACTTTAAAAACTAAGGCATTAAGCCCAAGCTTCTCAATACGCTTAAGTCCCGGAGCTACGCCGTTAGTATAAGCATGTACCACCAATTCCCGGGCTAACCTCAAGGCTTTATCGCCGGCACTATCCATATCTCCAATAATAATATCTGGCTTATAACCTTCTTCAACTAAAGCGTCGGCTCCACCATCTACTCCGATGATAACCGGTTTTATGTCCCTTATGTAGCTTCTAAGCATTCGTAAATCTTGCTTGTAGTCATATCCCCTGACTACAATTAATACCGGCCGGTCTTTAATCTGAGTTTTAATTTCAGGCAAGCTCGGTTTATCGAGAATGAAACCTTTTTCTGCCTGCACATAAGACAGGGTATTTACTGCAAAGTCTTGCAACTCGCCACTTAAGTTTTTCCTGGCCGCTGTCATTTTATCCTCGATTGCCTCTAAAGTTAATATATTGCCCTTGGCAACCATCTTGGCATCTTTATATATACTGCTATCTTTAACCATCACCCGGTCGCCTTCGTTAACTAACTTAAAAATCTCCTTGCCTGCATCTTCAATTAATTTGACCTTTGCAGAAGCTAACAGGAGGGGGCCTGTATTTGGATAACGGCCGGTAATATATTGCGCGGAATTAATAACTATTTGTACCCCGGTATCAAGCAGAGACTCAGCGGTGACGCGATCTAAATCTTCTTGGTCAATAATAGCAATATTGTCAGGATTTAGCCTTTTTACCAGGTTTTTTGTTTTTTTATCTAGCTTTGCAATACCATCTATATTCAATCTCACTCCGTTTAGGCGGTTTTATCCATTCGATTACTAGCCTCTAACCTCTAATCTCTAGCCTCTACTTCAGTGGATGGAGCTCCATTAATTTTTTTCTTAACACCCCAAAGAAATCTTGATGGGCAAACCGTATTAAAAATGCTGATTTTTTTTCACTAGATATAGTAATATCACTAAGCTTATCTTCATGAACAGGAATCCCATCACTTGTGATACTAATAATCTCACTTTTCTTTACCGGTTTAATGATTATATCTTCTGCTCGGCCAACCACAACACTGCGGTTAAATAACGTATGCGGATTAACAGGCGTTAACATCTTAATATCTGTTAAGGGAGACACCAGAGGGCCTCCTGCCGATAATGAGTAAGCAGTAGAGCCGGTAGGAGTAGATACAGCTATTCCGTCAGCTGCATACCTATACAAGAATTGTTCACCAATAAATACATCTAGATGCAGTAGCTGGTAGCTCCCCGGACCAGTGATAATGATGTCGTTTAGCGCTAGACATTGTATCTTTGATTTATCCCACCAAACTGTCCCCTTTAGAAGCATTCTTTTTTCTATCATATAATCATTCTTTAATACTCTATCTAGCGCTCTGTACAAATAATCCGGAGCCACCTCGGCTAAAAAACCTATACGTCCGTAGTTTACAGCTAGAACTGGGATTTCTTTGCCACAAAGAAGACGAATAGCCCTAAGTACAGTACCGTCTCCGCCTAGGCTTATCACCAAATCGGCTTTTGAGATTTCGCTTGGCAGCACAGCTAATTCTTTAGCAATATGACAAGCATCTGATTCTACCAACACAACATCAATTTTCTTCCCCTTAAGCCATCTGATGATATCCCTTGATTTGCCGATAGCTTCTTTCTTGGCTACATTTGGCACTAATGCCACTGTTTTAACATTCATGAGAACTTTCAACCACCTGTTTAATTTTTTTCCGACAATAGCTTACCACTCTTTTATTGGTTTTTGTTAAATGGTAGAAGAACTCGATGTTTCCTTTTGGCCCCCTGATAGGAGAGAAAATCAAGCCTTTAATTTGTAAGCCTTTTTCAAGATTATCTGCAATCCTTGTCAGCACTTCAAGATGAACATTTTTGTCTCTTACAACTCCTCCTTTACCCACAACCCCTTTTCCTGCCTCAAATTGAGGTTTTATTAATATAACTAAATCTGCTTCGGGCTTTAATAATTGCACGATATTATCGATTACTTTTAAAACGGAAATAAAGGAGAGGTCAACCACAGCAATATCTGCTAATTCTTGCAAATCGCCTGGCTTAAAATCCCGTATATTGGTTCTTTCAAAAAGCTCAACATGCGGATTGTTCCTAAGTTTGTAGGAAAACTGGCCATAGCCAACATCGATAGCAATAACTTTTTTTGCTTCCTGCTGCAACAATACATCGGTAAAACCGCCTGTAGAAGCCCCAATATCAAGAGCTATCTTGTCTTGTACTTCTATATCGAAATCCCCCAGAGCTTTTTCTAACTTTTGTCCACCACGGGAAACATATTTTGGTTTTTTCACAACCTCAATTGTGGAATTAATATCGAAGGCCATTCCAGCTTTAGTAAGTTTTTGTCCATTTACTAAAACATCCCCAGCTAATATTGCTGAGGAAGCTTGGTGGCGGCTTTCAAACAAGCCTTTTTCAACTAATAGTAAATCTAGACGTTTTTTGATCCTATTACATCCTCAAATACTTCGGCTTTGCCAGCTTTAGCTAACTCTTCAATGGCCTTCTGGGCAATGTTTTTAGGGGTTAGGCCGATATCCTTAAATAGGTGTTTAACATCACCATGGGGAATAAACTCATCGGGAATACCCATCGTAGCCGTTCTTACAAAAATGCCTTCTTTGCTTAAAAGCTCAAGTACCGCTGAGCCAAACCCGCCAACAATGCTGTTTTCTTCTAAAGTAAGCAGAACTTGGTGTTCTAAAGCCAAATTTCTTATTAACTCTGTATCTAGCGGCTTAACAAATCGGGCATTAACAACAGTTGCCTCGATGTTTTTCTTTTTTAATAACTTAGCACTTTCCAAAGCAATATCAACCATCCGCCCTACTGCTAAAATAGCAACTTCACTACCCTTGGAAATTATTTCTGCTTTACCCACTCTAAGCTTTACAAGTTCTTCAGCAGCTTTAGGTTCAATTGTTTCAGCCCGCGGATAACGAATAGCAACAAGACCATCAATCAATGTAGCCGTATACAGCATATGCGCTAATTCTCTGCCATCCCTTGGTGCCATAATAGTCATATTAGGCACTTCTCTAAGGTAGGTTAGATCGAAAACACCATGATGAGTTGGTCCATCTTCTCCAACAAGGCCCGCTCTATCAATAGCCAGAACAACCTTAAGCTTCTGCAGAGAAACATCTTGAATAACCTGATCGAAGCCCCGTTGTAAAAATGTTGAATATACCGCAACTATCGGGAGCTGACCATTAGAAGCCAGCCCAGCAGCAAAAGTTACCGCATGCTGCTCGGCAATGCCTACATCGAAAAAGCGCTCTGGTATTTCCCCTGCAAAGCGGGTCAGGCCGCACCCATCAGGCATGGCAGCGGTAATTGCTACTATTTTGGGGTTATTAAGTGCCAGTCTAACCAAGGTGTCACCCATTACAGTGGTGTAGGTAGGTTTACTTTTTTTCTTTGGTTTACCGGTTGAAATTACAAAAGGAGAAGTCCCGTGAAACTTATCTGCTTTCTCAATAGCAGGCTTATAGCCCTGGCCTTTAGTAGTATAGATATGCAGTAAAACAGGTTTTTCTGATTCTTTGGCCAGAGTAATATTTTCTTTCATCTCAGAAATATCGTGTCCGTCAATTGGCCCAATGTAGCGAAAACCAAGCTCCTCAAATATCGTTCCCGGCACAACTAAATGCTTCAAGCCTTCTTTAATATGTTCGCCAAATTGATACATAATAGGGCCTATTCCGGGTATTTTTCTAATCCGCTCTTCTATTTCCTCTTTTATGCGGTTAAGCCCCGGGTCTAGGCGGATTCGGGCTAAATAACTAGACATCGCCCCTACATTGTGAGCAATTGACATGTTGTTATCATTTAAAACCACTATTAACCGGCCTTTAAGATGGCCTGCTTGATTAAGAGCTTCGTAAGCCATGCCGCCTGTTAGAGAGCCGTCTCCTATCACTGCCACCACATTTTCATCAGTTCCGTTTAAGTCTCTTGCTTGAGCAATCCCTAAAGCCACGCTTATCGAGTTACTGGCATGACCAGTATCGAAAACATCATAAGAGCTCTCGTCTTTTTTAGGAAAACCAGATAGTCCCTTATACTGCCGTAAGCTGGAAAACTTAGACTTTCGCCCCGTTAATATTTTATGAACATAGCTTTGGTGGCCTACGTCCCACACAATCTTGTCCTTAGGACAATCAAGAGAAAGATGTAGGGCTAAGGTGAGTTCAACAATACCTAGGTTGGGAGCTAGATGACCACCATTTTCTGCTACCGATTCAATGATAAGCTGGCGAATCTCCTTAGCAAGAGTTTTTAATTCATCATCATTTAGTTTCTTTAGATCTGGTGGATAATTTACTTTTTCCAGCATCCTTAACTCTTCCTATCAACTACATAATCAGCTAATTTAATTAGGTTAGATGTTTTTCTTTTAAGCTTGCTAATCTCATTTTTTGCTTTTTCTCTAGCCTCGTTTGCTTTTTGCTCTGATTCTTTGAGCCCGATAGTGCTAGGATAGGTAGCTTTTTTATTTTCAATATCACTACCTGCCTCTTTACCTAAAATCTCAGTTTTTCCTACAATATCTAATATATCATCCTTGATTTGAAAAGCCAGTCCTAAATACTTTGCATATAAAGAGATTATGTCTATCTCTTCTTGGCTAGCTCCTGCTAAAATTGCAGCTGTTTTTGCAGAGGCTTCAATTAACATCCCTGTCTTATGAGAATGTATATAATCAACCGTTTCATAATCAACAGACTTTCCTGTTGACTTAATATCGATTAACTGGCCTCCTACCATTCCTCTTGGGCCGCTGGCAAAAGACAGTTCTTCCATAGCCCTTTTAATAAGCATCGGATCTGCTATTTGTTTCGAAGATATAATATAGAAGGCTTCACAGAATAAAGCGTCCCCTGCCAAAATAGCAATATCTTCGCCAAACTTAACATGGCTGGAAGGTTGTCCTCTTCTTAATTCATCATTGTCGATAGCCGGTAAGTCGTCATGAATTAAAGAATAGGTGTGAATACATTCAAGAGCACAAGCAGTAGGCAGAGCTTTTTGATAGTCCTTATCAAATAACTCATAGGTAAAAAGATTAAGAACTGAGCGGAATCTCTTTCCGCCTGAAAATAGACTATACTTCATAGCCTCAAAGATTAGCTCGGGGTAATTATTGCATGCAAATAATTTTTTAAGAGCTTGTTCTACTTGGGATTGCCTTTCTAAATAAACAGAAAAACTCAAAAGGGGACCTTAAGCGTCTTATGACTCTTTCCAAGATGTTTTATCAATACTTTCCGTGCAAAAATTAGCCAGCTTGATTCCTTCTTCTAAAAAATCAAGGGAGGCCTCTAAACTAATATCTTTTGACTCAACAAGATGTGCTATCTCGTGCAGCCTGTTCATAGCTTCATCGAAAGTAATTTCTTGATTAGCTGACATTAAAAAATCTCCTTTACGCCCTAATTATATTACAAAAACCCCAAATCGCCTAGTGTCTCAAATTGTAAGGATCCCGAGGCTACTTCTTACTTACCTCGGTAGCAATAGCGCCCAGCACTCCATTGATAAACTTACTTGAGTCCGGTGTGCCGTATATTTTGGCAAGTTCAACTGCTTCGTTAATTGAAACACTCACCGGAATTTCCTGCTCAAAGAGAATCTCAAATATCCCCATACGTAAAATATTTCTATCCACAATTGGCATCCGCTCAATACTCCAGCGCTCAGCATGCCTGTCTATCCGATAATCGATTTCTGTAAGATGCGTTAATACCCCGTCTACAAGTTCAATAGTAAACTCAGGAATTTCCACTTTTATCTTTTTGTAAGTTTCAATGATCGTTTCGGGTTTGTCTTGAGTAATCTCTACCTGGTAAAGAATCTCAAGCGCCCTTTGTCTTGCTTCTCTTCTTCGCATAATTGAACATCAAATCCTAAATCCTAATATCTAAATCCGAAACAAAATTCAAATCCAAAATTCAAATATCAAAACAAATTTTTTGGAATTTATTACTTGGAACATTTGAATTTGTTTATTATTTAGGATTTGGTGCTTAGGATTTCTTTAGTCATCTATTTTTCTCCCAGTATACGGTGGGCAATAAAGTTAGTATACACTTTGCCTTGCTTAAAGTAATCATTGTCTATTACTTTTAGATGGAAAGGTATGGTAGTTGGTAAACCTTTTATTTCGAGCTCTGTTAAAGTCCTCTTTGCTCTTGCTAGTGCTTCTTCGCGATTATTTCCCCAAACGATAAGTTTAGCAAGCAAGGAATCATAAAATGGCGGCACTGTGTAGCCGCTATAGACATGAGTATCAACCCTTACTCCAAATCCCCCGGGAATATTAATGTAATCGACTTTTCCAGCAACCGGCAAAAAGTTATTTTCACTATTCTCTGCATTAATTCTAAACTCGATAGCATGGCCTTTAAAATCAATCTTTGATTGAATAATTGCCAGTTTTTCACCTGAGGCCACATTTATTTGCTCTCTTACTAAATCTATGCCACATACAGCTTCGGTTACCGGATGTTCAACCTGAATTCTAGTATTCATCTCCATAAAGTAATAATTACCTTTTTTATCTACTAAAAACTCTACAGTTCCTGCTCCACGATAATTGATCGTTTTAGCAGCTTTAACTGCTAATTTGCACAACGCTTGTCTAATTTTAGAATCTAAATTAACAGCCGGAGATTCCTCGAGTAGTTTTTGGTGGCGGCGTTGAATAGAACAATCTCTTTCCCCAAAATGAATTACATTGCCATAGTTATCGGCCATAATTTGTATCTCTATATGCCTTGGATGATCCAGATACTTCTCAATGTAGACTTCTGGGTTGCCAAACGCAGATTTAGCTTCTTGGCGGGCAGTATTGAATAATTTTCTTAGTTCGTTGTCATTTTGAGCAAGCCTCATCCCCCGTCCGCCACCGCCGGCAGAAGCTTTTACAATTACAGGATAACCGGCTTCTTTGGCAAACTTAAGAGCCTCTTTTTCGTCTTTAACCGGACCGTCGCTTCCCGGAACTCCGTTAATACCAGCTTTTGCCATTATTTTTTTAGCCCGGGATTTATTGCCCATATCAGTTATCGAGGCAGAACTGGGGCCGATAAAGGTGATATTGCATGATTCACAAACCTCGGCAAATTGGGCGTTTTCTGCTAAAAAACCATAACCTGGATGAATAGCATCAGCCCCGCTTATTTCAGCAGCACTGACAATGTTTGGTACGTTTAAATAGCTGGCAGATGGTTGATGGGGTCCGATACATATAGCTTGATCGGCATATTTAACATGCGCACAATCAGCATCGCAATCAGAGTGTACTGCCACCGTCTCAAGCCCAAGTTCACGACAAGCCCTGATAACCCTTAATGCAATTTCTCCTCTGTTGGCAATGAGAACTTTTTTAAACACTTATCCCTCAACACTCATCTCTTATCCCTGCTACTGCACGGGCTCATACATAAAAAGCGGTTGTCCAAACTCTACCGGTTTACCGTTTTCTACCAAAATCGCCCGGATAATGCCTTTTTCTTCGGCTTCAATCTCGTTCATCAATTTCATAGCCTCAAGAATACAAAGGGTTTGTCCTACTTGAACTTCATGGTCTTCTTCAATAAAAGGATCAGCATCTGGAGATGATGCCCGGTAGAAAGTGCCTACCATCGGTGCTAAAACAGGTTTCCATTCCGCAGGATAATCTGGGCCGGCAGCCGCTGACGGCGCCTCTTCGATTTCTCCAGACGATTCTGCTTGGCTTATCACAGAACTTACAACCGGTACTGCCCCGCTCTTTCGCACAGTTATCTTAACGCCGGCCTCTTCAACTGTTACTTCACCGACTTCGCTTTGTTCTAAAGCTTTGATGAGCTCTTTTATTTGCTCGACATCCATGTATTCATCCTCCTTAACCGCAGAAACCTCACGGCTAGTTAGAAAAACAGTATCCTCTACGCCTTCGGCATGCCTTTGCAAATACTCTCTGGCTTGCTCGGGAAACAGAGCGAAAGTAAGCACATCTTCTTCGTTTCTAGCAAGGTCACCTATCTGCTTAGCATAATCGTCAAATGTTTCTTCTATTAAATCAGCCGGCCTACCATCAATACGATCACCATCTTTGCCGATGATTTTAGCTTCTACTTCTTCATTCATCGGACCTGGCGGCCTGCCGTAGTATCCTTTAACATATTTTTTCATTTCATCTGGGATAACCCCCCAGCGTTTTCCGCTTAAGACATTTAACACCGCCTGGATGCCGACAATTTGGCTTAAAGGGGTTACTAGGGGCGGATAACCTACTTCTGCCCTTACTTTGGGTATCTCTTCTAGCACTTCCGGAAGCCTGTCTAAGGCTTTTTGTTCGGCAAGTTGGCTATGAAGATTCGATATCATACCGCCTGGCACTTGATGGGAAAACACTTTCATGTGAGTTAGCGAAGTTACTCCCCGCTGAAATTGGCGGCGCTCTCTTACTTTTTCCCAGTAGTCGGCTATCTCATATAGTTTCTCAATGTCTAGACCACTATCATAGGCTGTATCCTTTATTGCAGCTACTATCATCTCTACAGCCGGCTGAGAGTTCCCAAAAGCCATAGGGACTGTAGCAGTATCGATAATATCTACCCCGGCCTCGATAGCCTTAAGGTAGTTCATAGGAGCCATACCGCCGATATAATGGCAATGGAGGTCTATTGGTAAGTCGATTTCTTTTTTAAACCGCTCAACTAACTTAAAGGTTCGATAAGGAGTTAACAAGGCAGCCATATCTTTTATACATATTGAGTCCACTCCCATTTCTACCAGCTTATGAGCAGTTTCTACATAATGCTCTAGAGTATGAACGGGACTGATAGTATAGCAAACCGCCCCTTGAGCATGGCCGCCGTATTCTTTTACAGCCTCAATAGAAGCCTGAAGGTTGCGAGTATCATTTAAAGCATCGAATATCCTAAAGATATGCATTCCGTTATCAACGGAATGCTTAACAAAACGCCTAACAATATCATCGGGATAATGCTTATACCCAACCAAGTTCTGGCCCCGAAGAAGCATCTGCAGAGGTGTCTTGCGGACATATTGTTTTGCCGTACGCAAACGGTCCCAGGGGTTTTCATCTAAAAAACGCAAAGGGGCATCAAAGGTTGCCCCACCCCACACCTCAAGCGAATAATAGCCGATATCATCTAGTTTCTCTAGTATCGGCACCATATCTTCAGTACGCATTCTGGTAGCCCACAGCGACTGGTGGGCATCACGAAGCGTAGTATCGGTTATTTTAATTGGTTTAGTACGCATTATTCCTCAACAATACTTTGGGTACACTCCTACTTCTTAAGGATTGCCCCCGCATCTCTTTTAGCGTAACCTCTATTTTAAGCGATGAGGGCTAGTTTTGGAAGAATTACTTTTTGCCTAGATATTCTCCGGTCCGGGAGTCTACTTTTATAATATTGCCTTTTTCGATAAATAAAGGAGCTTGAACTTCTAAACCAGTCTCGGTGATAACCTTTTTATTGCCCCCTTGAGCAGTGTCTCCTTTAAATCCCGGCTCGGCCTCAGTAACTAGCATCTCTACAGCTACCGGCGGTTTAATCGATATGGGATTGCTTTTATAAAATGACATATCGATTTCCATCCCTTCTTTGATAAACTTAGCAGCGGAGCCTACCGTATCGTGGCTTAGGGGGGTTTGCTCGTAAGTTTGGTTATCCATAAAAACATAGTTGCTACCGTCATCATATAGATATTGCATTTTTTTGTGCTCTAAATGAGCTAATTCAAACTTCTCTCCGGCCCTAAAAGTCTTATCAATAACTTTGCCGGCATCAACATTTCTTAGCTTGGTCCTAACAAAAGCCCCACCCTTACCTGGCTTAACATGCTGAAACTCAATAATCTCGTACAAAATATTATCGATTATTATTGTCATCCCATTCTTAAACTGATTCGTCGATACATCCATCTTCCTCTCCTTCTCTATCGGGGACAGGCACCCTATAATGGAAGTGAGCCAGTCCCCCAACTTTGTAAATTTGCTATGTTGAGTTGGTGTATGGTTTTTGAGAAGTATCTCGAGGCCTAAGCGGGCATGGTTTCCCCCGACTTATAGGGGAAGAGCGTGGCCGAGAGCTAAGCTGCATTTTCCTCGCTGGGGAAAATCAGCGACTTTGAAAAAGCCATGCACCAACTCATAATTCTATCAGTTTCTCTTTTTCAAACTTACTTAATATATTAACGCCATCTTCTGCAGCAACCACTAAATCCTCGATGCGCACTCCCCCAAAACCATCTAAATACACACCTGGCTCAACTGTAAATACCATATTCTCTTGAATTATAGTATCGCTCACCCGGCTAATCGAGGGCTGCTCATGGATTTCCATACCAACCCCGTGACCGGTATTATGGCCAAAGTTCTGACCGTATTTCTTGCTTTCTATATAATCTCTAGCCGCTTTATCTATCTGGCTAGCTTTAATGCCAGGCTTAACTGTGTCTAGTGCCCTCTTTTGGGCCTCTAAAACAATACTATATAACCTTTTTTGCTCATTACTAGCCTTACCCAGAACAAATGTCCGGGTGATATCAGAACAATAGCCATCAAAATAGGCCCCAAAATCTATTTTCAGTAAATCGCCTTTGCTAAGATGGCGCTGTGTGGGGATAGCGTGTGGAATGCTGGAATTAGGCCCTGAAGCTACAATGGTATCAAAAGAGCATTTTCTGGCGCCGGCTAACTTTAAATAATAATCGATTTCGTTAGCAATCTCGGCCTCAGCCACTCCTGGAACCAACATATTGATAATATGATTAAGTGTTCCATCAGCAAGCTCAGCTGCTTTTTGGATTAAACCAATTTCGGATTGGTCTTTTATCAACCGAATATGCTCAATAAAATTAACGGTCGGAGTTATTTTAATATCAGATAATTTCTTCTCTGCATCTTTGAATTGGCTGTAACTAAGATGACTAGCCTCTAATCCAAGCTTTGTTAATCCGATTTCATTAGCTAAATTGGCAATTGTGTTTAAAGCCGATTTTTCCACCAGTATAGCTTCCGCCTCACTTTTAAGATTTTTAGCTAAACTAAACGACCTAAAATCAGTGAGAATAAAGCTCTTATCCAGGCAAACTAATATAAGCCCTTCTGAGCCCTTAAACCCCGATAAATATTGGATGTTTTCCGGTTTAGAGACAACTTGGCCGTTAAGCCCAATATCAAGTAGTTGTTTTCTTAATTTTGACAAACGGTAAGTGTAAATATGGAGCTCCTACTCTATCAGGCTGTTTACTGCCTCAAGTGCTAAAAGATAACTTTGGCTGCCAAAACCAGAGATAACCCCAGAAGCTACCGCAGAGATAATGGATTTTTGCCTAAACTCCTCACGGGCATAAATATTAGATAAATGGACTTCAATAACAGGGATTTTTATAGCAGCAACAGCATCTCTTATGGCTATCGAATAATGGGTAAAAGCAGCTGGGTTAATAATTATAGCTTTATAGTTTTCTGCTGCTTTTTGGATTTGGGTTACTATTTCGCCTTCGTCGTTAGACTGAAATGCCTCTATTTGGTGTCCTAATCCTAAAGCTTTCTTTTTTATTTCGGAATTGATTTGCACAAGGTCTGCTTCACCGTAAATCTCTTTTTCCCTCTCTCCTAATAAATTAAGATTAGGGCCATGTATTACTAAAACATTAGCCATTAATGCTTATCTCCTTGAGTGCTTCCTCCACCAGTTTAGACTCGACATTTTCAACTACTGTTTCTCCGGGAGCTTTTACTAAAACAAATCGAACCTTGCCACTGATAGCTTTTTTGTCAAGTGCCATTTTTTGTATTATATCATTTACACTTATACCTTCGATTTTTGTAGGCAGGTTAGCTCGTTCTAATAGATTTTTTGTCTTCTCAACCAGGCTTTTATCTATATAACCCTTTAATTGTGATATATGAGCAGAAGCTAGCAAACCAACTGCGATAGCTTCGCCATGCAAATACTTATGATATTGCGACAATGACTCAAGCGCATGTCCTACTGTATGACCAAGATTTAACACTGCTCTTAGTCCCTGGTCTCGTTCATCGGCTTCTACTATTTTTGCCTTTATCAAACAACACCTTTTTACAATTTCGATAAGAACATCTTCAGCCTTGTCTACTAATTTCCCGATATTTTCGTCAAGATATTCTAAAAACTGATTATCAGCAATAAATGAATATTTAATGACTTCTGCCAACCCGCTTACATACTCTTTTTCCGGCAAACTCTTAAGGCTCAATACGTCAGCCAAAACAAATCTGGGTTGATAAAAGCAGCCGATGATATTTTTAGCCATCGGATGGTTGACTGCTACTTTGCCCCCGACACTGCTGTCCACCTGGGCTAACAAAGTTGTCGGTATCTGGATATAGGGTGTGCCCCTCATATAGGTTGCCGCTACAAATCCGGCTAAGTCTCCCACTACCCCACCGCCAAAAGCAATAATAGGGGTATAACGGTCAACATTTAGTTTTAGCAGCTTTTCATATATATCATTAGCATTATCAAGGGATTTGGTTTCTTCTCCTGAGGCAACTTCAATTACCTCCAGGCTCAAACCGGCAGATATAATACTTTTGTCTATTGTTGATTTATACAGGCTTAGAACCTCGGGATTACTGATTATTACTACTCGGCCACCGAAATTATGCAACCTCAGCTTTTGGCCGATAGTAGATAAATTATCTACCCCGATATGAATGGGATAGCTTCTATCCCCCAAACTTACGTAAATTGTTTTCTCAAATTTTTCCATCGCTTCTTAATTCCTCTATTATTTCTTCAGCTACTTCTTTTGGTGATTTATTCATAGTGCCTACAATGTAATCACTAATACTCTCGTACGTAATTCTTCTGGATTCAAAAAGAGCTTGCATATCATCCCTAGAACCACTAGCAGCCAAAAGAGGCCTGTTTTTTGATGCTTTAATTCTATCATAGGTAGTAGAAAAATCTGTTTTTAGATAAATCAAAATGCCGCTTTTTTTTAGGTTGTCTGCGTTCTTAGGGTCTAAGACAGCTCCTGCCCCTACCGATATTACCTGATTTTTCTTTCCAGTAACTTCGGCTACCATTAAAGCCTCTAGTTTTCTAAAGCCGGCTTCACTGTCTTGGTCAAAAATTTCCGTTATTGTCTTAGCTTGTCTTTGCTCAATAAGTGAGTCAGTATCGATAAAAGGACGGCTTAAGATAGATGATAAGTTTTTACCAACTACCGTCTTGCCGGAGCCCATAAACCCAATTAAAACAATGTTTGGTCGTTGGTCATTGGTCGTTGGTCGTTGGTTCATAAAGATAATTAAATAGTTGTTTTGATATAAGAATCAAAGTTCCGCTTAGTCTCACCCAAGCTGTCTCCGCCGAACTTTTCAAGAAAAGCTTCTGCTAAAACCAACCCTACCGCTGCCTCAGCAATTACGGCAGCTGCAGGTACTGCGCATACATCAGCTCTTTCTTTAAAAGCCAAGGTTTGCTCTTTTGTGATTATATCTACTGATTTCAATGGATTTCCAAGAGTAGGAATAGGCTTCATAGCAGCCGTTATAAGCAGTGTTTCTCCGTTAGTCATTCCGCCTTCAAGGCCTCCGGCGTTATTGGTTTTATGATGATAGCCTTTGTTTTTATCATAGAAAATCTCGTCATGAGCACAGCTACCCTTTAGGCTTGCCAGCTCAAAACCTTTACCAATTTCTACTCCTTTTATAGCTGGGATACTAGCTATTGCCCCGCATATCTTTCCGTCCAAACGTCTTTCAAATGAACTGTAGTTCCCAAGTCCTGCCGGCAATCCGAAAATAGCTACTTCAAAAGTTCCCCCTAGTGACTGGCCCTCTTTTGCTGCTTTTTCTATGGCTTTGACCATTTCCTTACTTGCATTATCGTCTTGGCAGCGCACCGGCGAAGAGTCCACTTTTGCAATATCCTTTATTTGCCCACATGTACAACTTACTTCTCCGATTGATTTGACTTCGCTTACAATACTGATACCAAAAGCTGACAACAATTTTTTGGCAATAGCCCCAATGGCTACCAAAGATGCAGTGGAACGAGCCGAAGACCGCTCTAATACATTACGGATATCTCCGCTTTGATGTTTTAGCACACCGGCTAAATCAGCATGCCCCGGACGAGGTGTCGTTACGGCAGCACTCTTGCCTGAATCAACAGCCATCATCTCTTGCCAATTAGGCCAATCCTTATTTTCGATGAGTAAAGAAACGGGGCTGCCAATGGTATATCCAAAGCGTACGCCGCTTAATATTTTGGCTTTATCGTTTTCTATTTTCATCCGGGCTCCCCGGCCGAAGCCTAATTTTCGCCTGGCTAGCTCAGCATTAATATCAGCGTGGGTAAGCGACAACCCTGATGGAATCCCTTCGATAATAGATACTAAAGCCTGGCCGTGAGATTCTCCAGCACTCATATATTTAAGCATACTTACTCCAATCGTTTGTTATAAGAATAGCAGTTTACTGTCTTTCGGGGTAGCTATTGCCGACCTTAAAGGTAAGTTTTTGGTCGCCGTACATATAGGTAATCTTGCTATTGGCAGAATCGATATCTAATACCATATATAACGAGTTAGCAATTTGGTTTCCTTCGGATACCTCATAAGTACTACCAGAATACTGAATAGTTGCCTTTTCTTTTCCGCCAGCATTCGAAATGCTGGTAGCTAACGGCGTTTCTATCTTGGTATTGGCGCTATAACCAGTAATTGTAGAACCGCTGTTGTCGCTGCTAGAAGAAGCTGAGCTGCTTGTTCCACTAGAGCTCCCGCTAGTTGAACTACTAGAGCTAGTAGCACTAGATGTTGGGGGTAGTGGGGTTGGAACCTGATATCCAAGCGGCATAAAGGGATCGCGATAGCTATAAGTTTCGTAATTTTTCAACTCTAATTCCACATCCTTTGTACTCTCAGAAGTATCAGCTACAGCCATCTTAGTAGTGTCTTTTTTAAAAACTTGTGTATCCTTCTTTGTCTTAGGCCCAGAAACCCTTAACGTAATCAAGGCAATAGTACTGGCTGCTAAAACCAAACAAAGAAAGATTACTAACTTTTTATTCTCTGTTAATTCATATATCTTTTCCATAATTAATCCTATTGATTAGCAGCCGAACTCGAACTAGTACTGCTGCTGGAACTTGAGCTAGAACTAGCACTTGAACTCGAAGCAGAGCTAGTTGCACTCGAGCTGCCAACTGTCGTTTGCCCATACATAAAAGCTGATAATTTGATACTAACATCTAACAAAGGATAGCCTTCCCCGGAGATAGCTATATCAACGTTGTTTACCTTTACTTTTCTTGGCATTTTAACCATTTGATATAAAAAATCAGCCAAATTAAAGTAAGTACAAGAGGTGTCTAGGGTAACATCTATTATGCTATATTTGCCTGCCGCCTTAGGAGTAGCAATAGTTATGCCTGATAACCTTAAGTTGGCATCTGTTGCACACTCTTGGATACCTATTACCAGGGATGACAAATCCGGGTTTGAAGGAAGAGCTTTATTGATTTTTAAAGCTTTGGCTTCAATGGCTGATACCTGTTCTTTTTGAGATTTTAAGCCATTTAATTGCTGAGTTTTAGTCATACTTATCTGGCTTTCTTGCTCCTGTTTTTTTGATAAGTCAGCTAAAGAATCTATAGATGGTTTTATTAAGAAAATAATGAATAAAACCAGCACGATAATCCCCACTAATACAATGGCTATAATTTGTTCTCTAAAAGAAATACCTTTTTTCATTTATTTTCTCACTGATTACTAGTTGTATTATTACTAGCACTAGAACTAGTATTAGAGGCAGATTGGCTGCCTGTCTTATTGTTTTTGTTAACAACAAAGCCTTTTAATTTAGCCGATATTTGAAATTGCACTCCTTGCACTTTTTCGCTAGTTGAAACCCCGCCCAAAAATTTTGCCAAGCTAAGACTGGCAATCTTAGAAGAAGAAAGCCATACTTCGTTAAACAAAGATATGTCATTAAGCCTGCTGATAAAATCAGCCACTCCCGTATGGCTATAGCCATCACCGGATATCGTAACCTCGCCGGTGTCAGCGATAGTGAACTTTTGAATAGAAATATTTTCAGGAATTATCATCCCCAACTCGTTTAATAACCGGTGGTAATAATAATGGCCAGCTAAAGCTTCAGTTAATACTTTTTCTTGAGTCTCTACTTCTGTTTTACGCTGCTCAATTGCACCGTAGCTATCTATCTCTCTCTGAATGGACGCATTATTAGCAACCAATTCATTGAGCTTTGAGGTCTCTGTTGCGATACGCAGATTAAGAAATAGAACAATAAAAATTAATAACCCAACAAAAATTACTAAGCTAACAATTCCAAAAAACAAGCCCTTTTCAGCTTTCCTTTTTTTATTGATTTCCGGCGGAATTAGATTAATCTTTAAACTTGGGTTCATTCCTCTATTCCTCTAAGTGCCAAACCAAGAGATATTGCCAGCTGTAGATTATGTTCGCTTGCTTGTTCTTGGTTGATACTGTCAGCCAACGATACGCTACCCAAGGGATTCCCCAGGGTAACCTCCAATCCAAAACTTTCCTCGAAATAAGAAAGTAGGCCAGGCGTTTTAGCTCCAACTCCGCTAAGTATTATCCGGTCGATTTTTTCTGACTCTAAAGATTCAGCTAATCCATAGTCGAAAGAGCGCTTTACTTCACTTACAAACTTTAGTAATTCATCAGCTAAAACAGCTTGTACCTTTTCCTGGGGATCATCAGTAGCTTCTGCCTTAGCCGAGCCCACAGGAGCAAATCCATATTTATCCTTATTCTTTATCGCATCTTCTACCGATAAATTTAGGTGAGTTACTAAAGCCTTTGTGAATGTATTATCAGCTACTGAGGTAATACGGCTAAAACGCAAAATGCCGTTTTCTACAATAGTAATGTTGGTAACCTCATCCCCGATATCTACTAAACCAACTGCTTTTTTGGCCTTTTCGATATCTTTTTCTTCCGGTACAAGGGCGGGCGGCTCAATTAAAGAACGGGCAATTGCAAAAGAAGATACGTCAACAATATATGGTTTAAGCTTAGCTTTTTCTAAAGCTTCTATGTGTTTAGCCACCATTTCTTTTTGGGCAGCAACTAAGATAATGTCTAATAAGCGTTCGTTCTTCTCATTTTGACGCTCTCCTACTACTACAAAATCAATGATGGCCTGATCTATAGGAATGGGAATATGGTCGCCTGCTTGAAATTCAATAGCAGAGCGTAACTCATCTTTTTCCATATAGGGTACGCTTATTACCCGGACGATAATTTTCTGGTTGGATATTCCCAGTATTACTCTTTTCTCGCTGATACCTGAAGAATACAGTAGATCACTGATAGTCTGGGCAACAGCCTCAGTATCGTTTATCTCGCCGTCGACTACCGAATCTACAGGAGCATCGGCAATTCCGTATTTTAGCAATAAAGGATTAGGGGTTGCTGGTTTAAGCTGGACAACTTTTATTCTATTACTACCGATATCTAAGCCAACCGGCAAAGATACTTTACCAAGAGAAAAAGCCACCTTCAACTCCTTATTTTGCTCTTTTAACTGCACACACAGTTTACAACAAATTTTGCTATAGCGGGGCTTATTTGTTTTCTATTTAGTTATCGGCACAAATAAAAAAAGCTTGAAAGCAATTAAGCTCTTTTTAGCCTCCATCCAGGGATTAATTAAGATAAAATTTACCAAAAAACGAGCTCAAAGTCCAGCAACCTGAAGGTAGTAAGAAAGTATCTTTGCTCCGAAGAACAAAGTAATTAATCCTCCTAAGGCCAGAAATGGCCCAAAAGCAATAGGCTGGCGTTTTTTGACCTTACCGGCACCTAGCATTACCCCACTAACAAGGGCTCCAAAAAGAAAACCAAGAAATAAAGCCAGAAATACATATAATCCCAGGTAAAGTCCCATAAAGGCAGCCAGTTTAACGTCCCCGCCACCCATAGCATCCTGACGCATAATTAGCTTAGCAACAATGGCAATTACATAAATAATCAAGCCGCCGCCTAAAAAACCGATTAATGACCAATCGCCGTAAAACGAAAGCTCGGCAATCTTAATCAAAGGCATTGCTTCTAAGCCAAAAAAATTGGTGCCTAAAAAAATAATACCGCTAGTTAAGCCGAAAATAATAATAGAGTTAGGAATTATCTGTAACCTCATGTCAATAACAGAAACCAGCAACAATATAGCTACAAAAGTAAGCGCGACAATTAGTTTGATATCTAAACCTATATATAAATAGGTAGCAACAAATAAAAGCCCCGTAATAAGCTCTACTACAAAGTACTGTGGAGATATCTTTGCCTCACAATACCGGCATTTACCCCTTAATATTACATAGCTTAACAATGGGATATTGTCATAGGGCTTAATAGGTTTCTGACAACTAGGACAGGCTGATGGCGGGAAAACCACTGATTGTTTTTTAGGAATACGATAAGCACATACATTTAAAAAACTGCCGATTATTAGACCGAAGAAAAAAAGGATTGCCACCATAATTAATCAAGAACGTGATCCGGAAGCTCATTAGTTCCTGGCGGAGTAGTGGTGTTCGGTCCTTTGCTGCAGGTAGGATCAGGAATATCGCCATCGGCCTCTATGCGAACAACATAATCATCGTTGTCATCATCTGCATTTGCCGGTGTTTGTCCTCCAACAGGGACCGTGCCTTGAATATAAGAGCCTGCACCTGGACATTCTAAGCCAGTAAAGCCGTCAGATACATAATTATTTATTTCATTAGTAGTAATATAATGATTAGCCACTGCTTCATCGGGGTTATCTAGCGTCCACTCATTAACAGCTGATTTCAATATCTCCAGATTAGCTACACAAGCTTTAGCATCAGAAGCACGCCTGGCTCCAAGAAAAGAGGGTATTGCCACCACCATGAGAATACCGATAATGGCGATTACTGCCATCATTTCAGCCAGTGTAAAAGCTTTCTCGGTCTTTAATTTAATCATCATATTCACCTTCTAATGATAATATCGGCAAGACTAGTCTAATTCTTTAAGCAGCCAAACACACATTAGTATGGCGGGCTAACTTGACCGCCTTTTTTTAAATCAACAGCGATGATTGCGCCACTTTCGCTTAGTGTCCTTAACATACCGGTTTTTTTATCAGGAGCTAATACGATGGAAACTTTACCCAATACCGGATCCCCATCAATATACTGGAATTTAGGTTCTTCTATTGTCATCCCCTCTGCATCAGCCCACTGCTTTAGACCACTCTCGGCATAAACTGCTGCTTCTGCTTTGGAAACATTTGTTAAAAATTGTTTAGCGTTGGAATCAAAAGCGCTTTTTCTGGCTCCCATAAAGGTGGGAATGGATATTGCCATAAGAATGGCAATAATAAGAACTACAACCATGAGCTCCATTAAAGAAAAGCCTCTGGTTTGTTTGGCTAATACGATTAATTGCTTCATTTTTTGTAATTATTTGCGACAAATTTTTCTTCTGCTATAAAAATATTATAGCAGAAATTAAACAAGGCAGAAACTTAAATGCTTCTGCCTTGTTTCTAGCTTAAAACTAGCTATTAGGGAGCTGCTAATTGAGTAACAGTACCAACTTGACCATTAGTTATGGCTACAGTGAACTTGTTACCATATTCACTCTCTACTCCCAAAGTAACATCATCACCATTAACATACACGCCAATGTCAAATGGAGTTGCCCAGACTGGAATAGTACCCCATGCCGGAGCAGCTGCTAATGCACTAAAAGCATAGCTACTTTCAACTTGGGTACCAAAATCAGCAGCAGCCGGTATAGTATGTGCTGCAGTTGCTGCCCATTGAGCTGCTACGTTTTTAGCTACGTTCATAATAGCTTGTTTGGCAACATTGTCTTGAGCTCTACCTCTGGCGCCTAAAAACGCCGGTATACCAACAGCCATCAAAATGGCGATGATTAAAATAACTACCATCAATTCGATTAAGGTAAAGCCTTTGTCTTCTCTTAGTTTAATCATTACTGTCACCTCCTTTGCTACAATTTTTTATACAAACTAGTACCTTATAGTTATCGGTAAATATTGTTTGAAACTTTAATTTCTAATTAGACATCAAGCTAAAATTATTTAAGCAAATTAACCAGATTAAACATCGGCATATAAAGAGAAATTAAAATACCGCCTACTACCACCCCTAAGAAAACTATTAATAACGGTTCGATAATAGAAGTAAGTGCTTCAACAGTAGCTGCTACCTCTGAATCATAAAAATCGGCTATCTTTCCACACATTGTCTCTAAGGCACCGGTTTCCTCCCCAACTGAAATCATCTGGATAACCATCGGCGGAAAAACATCGCTTTCAGACAAAGGCTTGGCTATTGTCTCCCCTTCTCTAATGGAGGACCGGGCGCTCTTTATTGCCCTGCTGACAATCTCGTTGCCGGCCGTATCGGCTACGATATCTAGAGCTTGCAAAATAGGAGTGCCGCTTGAGATAAGGGTCCCCAGTGTTCTGGAAAACTTAGCTAGCGATATTTTTTTAGAAAGACTGCCGATTACCGGAAGCTTTAGCTTTAAGCTATCCCAGAAGTAAGCACCTTGGTCAGTTCTTTTGTAAGCCCTAAAAGCAAAGACACCACCCATAAATCCAATAAAAAAGATTAATCCGTAAATACTTCTCATATAATTGCTGATAGAAATCAAAATCTGTGTAGGTAAAGGCATGGTTCCCTTTAAAGACTTAAATAGGCCTTGGAATATTGGCACAATAAAGGTAATCATAATAAAGGCAATTATTATGGTTATCGCAAACATGACAACAGGATAAGCCATAGCTGATTTGATTTTGGACTTAAGCTCGGCTTCCCTCTGCATGTGGTCAGCTATTCGAAGCAAAACCTCGTCTAAGACGCCTCCGGCCTCTCCTGCTTTTATCATGCTGATAAAAAGAGTGGAAAAGGCTTTAGGGTGTTTAGCCATGGCAGCTGATAAAGACTGGCCGGCCTCGACATCTTTTTGCATAATCCCGGTAACTTTGGCTAGATAAGTATTATCGGTTTGCTCAGCCAATATTGCCAAACAACGGGTTAGCGGTAAACCGGCATTTATCATAGTAGCAAACTGGCGGCTATAAACTGTTAAATCTTTCGATTTGACTCTTTGAAAAAGAGGGATATTGCTTAGCAGTTCCTCTACAGTAGGAGCTTGAGTTTTTGAGCTTACGCTAATTACCGTATAGCCCATCTGGCGCAGTTTATCAGCTACCGCCGACTGGTTCTCGGCCTCTAGGCTTCCGCTGATGATATTAGCTTGCTTATCCCTTACCTTATATGTATATGTTGCAGCCATTAGCTTCTCCCAATAATGGACTTCATATGCTGCGGGTCTAGAGCCCGATTCATAACCGAATCATATGAAACCCTTCCTTTTTGATACAGATCCGCTAAAGCTTGGTCAAGCGTATGCATGCCGTCTTTTTGGCCGGTAAGCATAGCGTTATATAGCAAGTGGGCCTTACCTTCTCTGATGATGTTGCGCACAGCAGGTGTTGCAACCAAAATCTCAATGGCTGGAATGCGTCCCTTGCCGCTGGCATCCGGTAATAATTGCTGAGAGACAATTCCTTGCAGGATACCGGCTAACTGAATTCTTACTTGTTGCTGCTGAAAAGGAGGAAAAACATCAATTATCCTGTCAACAGTTTGGGGTGCATCTTGAGTATGCAAGGTTGTAAATACTAAGTGGCCGGTCTCAGCAGCAGTAATAGCAGCAGCGATAGTTTCAACATCGCGCATCTCACCTAATAGAATTACATCCGGATCTTCCCTTAAAACGTGTTTTAGAGCACTGGCAAACGATTTTGTATCATGACCAACTTCGCGCTGGTTAACCATAGACTTTTTATGCTTATGCAAAAACTCAATTGGATCTTCAATAGTGATAATATGCTTTGCATCCCGCTCATTGATAACATTAATCATGGTAGCCAAAGTAGTGCTTTTGCCAACACCGGTAGGGCCGGTTACAATTACCATTCCCCGGGGTTTTTTTGTTAAGTCCTCTAGGATAGGCGGCAGATGAAGATCTTTAAGGTTTTGAATCTCTACAGGAATAAGGCGAAAAGCAGCCCCCAGGCTTCCTCTTTGATAATATACGTTAACCCTCCAACGGGATTTACCGCTTATACTGTAGCTGGAATCAAGTTCTAAATTAGTTTCTAAGCGGGCTCTTTGCTCATCTGTAAGAATTGTATATATCAGATTTTTAGCAGCCTCTGTATCTAATACCGGTCTTTTAAGGGGATATAATACCCCGTCGATACGGACAGTGGGAGCTAATCCTGCAGTAATGTGTAAGTCCGAGGCGCCTTTTTCTAATACCTCGTCTAGAATCTCGTCAATGAGTTCCATAATATGTCTCCTGGTACGTTTGAGCTATTTTGATAATCGCTTTGGAACCTACATATATAATAACCAAAGCCACTTACCAATAGCAACAAATTAACTTATTGTGCTACTACTTAACTGTCGGCAAAACCTCCGTTTTTCTTAAACAACCACTCTTAATATTTCTTCTAGTGAAGTCATGCCGTTTTTTACTTTTTCAAAACCATCTTGGCGCAAAGTTGTCATATGGTTTTTAAGGGCGGCTCTTTTAATCTCCTCAGCAGAGGTTCTCTCCACAGTTAACCGCTCAATTTCCTCATTTACAAGCATTATCTCGTATAATCCAATCCTTCCTTTGTAGCCGGTCTTATTACACTTATCGCAACCCACAGGCCGGTATAGCTGGGGTGGATTTTTTTGCTCTTCAGCGGTAAGAGGAAACCCTAGTGATTTTAAAAGCTCGACATCTGGGATATAGGACTGCCGGCAATTCTTACATAGACGCCTGGCTAACCTTTGGGCTTGGACACAACTAATAGCTGAGGAAACCAAAAACGGCTCTACCCCCATCTCGATTAGGCGGCTGATTGCTCCGGGCGCATCATTGGTATGCAGAGTCGACAGTACCAAATGCCCAGTTAAAGCAGCCTCAATTGCTGTTTGAGCTGTCTCTTTATCCCTAATCTCACCAACCATAACAATATCGGGAGAGCCCCGCAGTATTGAGCGTAATCCGCTGGCAAAAGTAAGACCGGCTTTGGGGTTAACCTGTATTTGGTTTAGCCCTTTTAGGCGATACTCAACAGGATCTTCAATAGTTACAATGTTTTTAGCAGACGTATTTAGAATATTTAAAGTTGCATATAGGGTAGTTGATTTTCCGCTACCGGTAGGGCCTGTAACCAGTATTGCTCCATGTGGACGCAGAAAAACCGAGCGAAACTTCCCCAGGTCGTTTCTAGAAAACCCTAAATCGTTTAATTTAAGCATAACGCTTGATTTCTCTAATATTCTTAAAACCACACGTTCTCCATGTACAGTCGGCAGAGTAGCAACCCGGAAATCTATCGGACGCTTAGCAACTGTTAAGGCCATATGTCCGTCTTGAGGTTTGCGATTCTCGGCAATATCCATCGAGGACATTATTTTAAAGCGAGATAGTATGGCCGGCTGAAGGTTTTTGGGAAGCTTCATCACCTCGTGCAAAACCCCGTCTATGCGGTATCTGATACGAACGTCTTTTTCCTGAGGCTCGATATGAATGTCTGATGCTCTTTGATCAACAGCCTTTGCTACAACCAAATTAGCCAGTTTAACAATGGGAGCATCTTCATATGCCTGACCGATGTCAACATCATCAATCTCTTGATCAAGGGATTCGTCTTGGATACTCATCCCTAAGCTGAATTGATAGTTAATGGCGTCGATGATGTCGGTTTTGGTTGCTACCACCGGTTTAATCTTATAACCCGTCTTGATACGCAACTCGTCGATAGCCATAAAGTTAGACGGGTTACTCATGGCAACTACCAGCATATTATCTGCAAATCCGATAGGAATTATTACCCATTTCCTAGCTGTTTCCTCGGTTACCAAAGAGGCTGCAGAGCGGTCAACCCCGCCCTCGCTTAAATCTACATAAGCAATACCGGCTTGGGAAGCAAGAATCGCCACTAACAATTCTTCTTGTATTAGCCCCATCTCAACTAAAGTGCGGCCTAGATGTTTACCGGTTTTTTCTTGCTCTTCTAGCGCCTTTTGCAAGCCGGCTTCATCAATAATTTTTTGTTTTATTAGTAGTTGGCCAAGCCTGTTGTCTTTACCCAAGGTTTACCTCTACTTCTTTTTTTTCTTGCCAAAAAACTTATTCATAAAAGATTTATCCTGTTTTATCTCAGCCTTTTTCTCAGCCATTTCTTCTTTCTTCAGTTCTTCTGCCTTATTCTCTTTACTGCCTTCTTTAGATAAATCAGTTAATTCTTCAAAAGCCGAAGACATCGAGGAAAAATCTTTGCCCTTATCAATATTTTTAGTTACCTCTTTAGCATCAAACTTTGGCTTAACCATTACTGTCTCATCTTCTTCATCGGCAAAGTCTGCATCACTATAAAAATCATCTTGTGCACCTATCTCTTCTGGTACTTTTTCTTCCTCTGGCCTACTGGCTAGCTCTTCAATTTTTTGCTCTTCTAAAGCTGCATCTAATTCTTCGGAATTAATAGTTACAAGTTGTTTTTTTATCAAAGAGGCAAGTATTTTTAGACAACTTAGTTTGTCCATAGAAGAAATATCGCAAATATCAGCCACACTTCGATTACCATCAACATTTGCCACTACTTTCCATTCAGAAGCACTAAAAGTTACTTTTTTTTCAGCTGTAACATTAGTACTGCATAAATTAACAACTGCTTTAATTGAAGGGATTACCTTTTTTAGTTCTTCCCACTGCTTTAATTTCTTCTGAGCTACCCCGTAGGCTTCTTGCCAGTCTATCACTACCTCATCACTGACATCTAAGCCTAATTCTAGGGAGCCGGCTTCAAAATCAAAGTCACCTTCGACCCAGCTTAAAATATCGGATAGTGACTCCTTGGTAATATTCTTTAGAAAAGAAGCAAGTTCTTCTTTGCCAAGGAAGTTTTGTTTTACCAATATATCGCTAAGCGATCTTGGCTGCTTTTCTTTTTCCTGCATGCAAAACTTTAAGGTTGATTCACTGATTATATTAGCCTTAACAAGTCGGTTAGCTAAGGAATCTTCTCCTATGTTTGCGTAAAAAACCTTGCCTTCTTTAAACAATACCGCTGCTTTATCTTGGCCGGATTCTAATAGCAAGGTGCCGGTTTTTTTTGAAGCCTCTATCAGCTGAAATATTGCAGGTAATGCAAAATCTTCTAGTTTTCCCTTTAGTGCCATCTTTTCTCCATCGTGGACAGGGCATCCTTATCTGGATGGATGTCTGTCCCCACCTTGTGAGCCTAAAGCACAGTGACTCTAACGATTTCTTCTAATGAAGTAACCCCATCCATTACTTTTTCAAATCCATCTTGTTTTAATGTTTTCATGCCTGCTTTTATTGCTGCCCTTTTAATCTCCTGGCCGGTTGCTCTTCCAACAGTTAATTTTTGTATCTCTTCATTTATTCGCATGATTTCAAATATACCAACTCTTCCTTTGTAGCCGGTGTTGCTGCACTTTTTACAACCGACTGCCCGATAAAAGGTTTTGCCAGCCAATTTATCTGTTTCAAAGCCGGCTTTTAACAATGATTCTTTGGAGGGCTTAAACTCTTGTTTGCAATACTTACATAGTTTTCTAGCCAAACGCTGAGCCACTATCACATCCACTGCCGAGGCAATCAGAAAAGGCTCAACATCCATTTCAATCAATCTAGTTAATGTTGATGGAGAATCATTGGTATGCAAAGTCGACAAGACAAGGTGACCGGTAAGAGCCGACTCGATAGCAATTTTGGCAGTTTCTTTGTCTCTTATCTCCCCAATCATTACGATATCCGGGTCGTTTCTTAGTATAGAGCGCAGTCCGGCAGCAAAAGTTAAACCTGCCCTCATATTTATCTGAACTTGGTTAACCCCATCTACCTTGTATTCGACAGGATCTTCAACCGTTATCAAATTCTTTTCGATGCTATTTAACTGAGTTAGTGCAGCATACAGGGTAGTGGTTTTTCCGCAACCGGTAGGGCCTGTTACCAGGATAGCTCCATAGGGCTTTGTAAACGATTTCGAAAAACTATCCAAGGAATATTTTGACATTCCAAGCTCGGGCAAACCTATATTAATGCTTTCCTTCTCTAATAAGCGGATAACCACTTTTTCGCCGTAAACTGTCGGCAAAGTAGCTACCCGGAAGTCAACTGCTTTTCCATCAATCTTTAACCCAAAACGGCCGTCTTGAGGAACCCGGCGCTCAGCAATATCTAAGCCTGACATAATTTTCAAGCGGGAGATTAACCCCCCTTGTATTTTTTTTGGAGAGTTAGTTACATCGTGAAGAACACCATCAATGCGATAGCGGATACG
This sequence comes from Actinomycetota bacterium, assembly GCA_003599235.1. GTDB lineage: Bacteria > Actinomycetota > Aquicultoria > SURF-47 > SURF-47 > SURF-47. The sequence goes on from QZJE01000006.1 coordinate 53,906, forward strand.
TACCTCATTCTCTTGAGGTTCAACGTGAATATCATTAGCATTTTGGCGAACGCTTTCTACCAACAACGAATCGATAATTTTCACTACCGGCGAGTTCTTATCGGCTACTTCGGTGACATCCTCAGCTGCATCATCAAGGGACTCGATATCGATTTCCGAGTCTACTGTGTCAACTACTTCCTCTAATTGTTGATCTGCTTGATAGGCTAGGCTGATAGCATTTAATATGTCGGATTCCGTGCTAATAACCGGCCTTATCTCATACCCGGTAAGTATTCTTAAGTCATCGATAGCAAAAACATTTGAAGGGTCAAACATTGCTACTACTAAAGCATCGTCTTCAAAATCAATAGGGATAACTTCATATCTTTGGGCTAAGTCCTGAGGAATAGCAGTGCTTGCATGATGATTGAGCTTATAATTGGCTAAATCAACGTATGGTATCCCCATTTCCTTAGCCAGAGCAGAAGCGATTTGAGCTTCGCTTACCATGCCTAGTTCTACCATAGTTTTAGCTATGGGCTTTCCGTCTTGCTCGTTTAGAGCTTGCTCAAGTTGCTGCTCGGTGATTAGCCCGGCATCTAGTACGATTTGTCCTAGTTTCTTTTTACTTTTTTTCATGCTTTTGCCTCTAATCTAATATCGGCTAATGACGGAAAATCATTAATTAAGAAAGGCTGCAAAAGCTGTAGGGGCGGACCCCCGTGTCCGCCCATAGGTACAAACATATGCGCATCAAAAAATGACCAAGGGCACACACAGGGGTGTGCCCCTACTTAGTTAAAGCTTTGTCTAAGGCTTCTCTCATAGCCTTAATGGAAGGGTGCATAGTAGTCCAAATCTCAAAAGAAGCTGCTCCCTGATACAGAAGCATCTGTTTACCGGGCAATATCTTTGCTTTGGCTTTTTTAGCCTCGGTAAGTAAAGCAGTCTGTTCGGGCACATAAACTAAATCCGCTACTAATTGACCTTGTCTAATATCGGTGCTTTTTAACAAAGATTCGTTAGTATCCCAGCCAACAGGTGTAGAATTAATAATTAAATCGGATTCTTTTATTTTGCTTGGATAATCCTCCATCAAACCTATCGCTTCTGCTGTGCAATTATCAAAACGGCTTTGCAGTAAACTAACTAAATGTTCTGCCTTATCTTTGTTGCGGTTTGCAACACTAATAGAAGCAGCACCAGATAGAGCCAGGATAACAGCCAGAGAACGTGCTGCTCCCCCGGAGCCAAAAAGAAAAACTTTTTTGTTTTCAGCACTAAAGGAAGCTTCTTCTAGCGAACGCAGAAAACCTTGACCGTCGCTATTGTAGCCAATTAGCTTGCCGTTCTCATTATTAATGGTGTTTACGGCCCCAGCCAACGAAGCGTATGAAGAAACTTCGTCCAGATAAGGAATTACGGTTTCCTTGTGAGGCATGGTTACATTTATCCCCTTAAAATTAAGAGCTTTAATGCCTGCAATAGCTTCTTCTAACTGGCTTGCTTTAACCAAAAGCGGAACGTAGAGCCAGTTTATACCTAAATCCTTAAAAGCTGCATTTTGGATAACCGGAGATAACGTATGATCGATTGGATCACCAATTATGCCGGTTAACTTAGTCTTTCCGTTAATTAAGGTCATGTGCTCTGCTAGCTCCTCTTTTAGGAATTATGTTTCGCTCTTTTAATTGATTTAAGACTACATTTTCTAACTTCCTTGCTATCCTAGTTGCAAAAACTTCTTTTCCATCCAAAGGAACAACCAAAATCGTATATAAACCGCTTCTGTTTCCGCCTAAAACATCAGTAAATATTTGATCTCCTATCACTACCGTTTGCTCCTCTTTAATTTTTAAAATAGAGATGGCTTTGTTAAAAGCGATTTTACTTGGTTTCTTTGCCCTGGCAACCAGCGGTAACTCCAATTTTTTAGCAATTGCTCCCACCCGGTTTTTCCAGTTGTTGCTGACAATACATATTTGAAAACCAATTTTTTTAGCCCTAAAGAGCCATTCTTGTAATTGCTCGGAGGTGTGGTTTTGTTGGCGAGGGATCAAAGTATTATCAAGGTCTGCGATAATTCCTTTCATCCCAATTGAGACCAAGTAATCCAAATCTATATCATAAATACTATGGTAATAATCATCGGGTATTAGTTTATTAAATATTCTTTTTTTGACCATCTATACCTTTTTTCTAATAATCGAATATTTTGGCCAGCTTCCTTTAGTCGTCACTCTGTAATTAGCATGAGCACACTCTACCACAAGACCGCTTTTCTCATCTGTCATTGTATCAATTGCAAACTGATGATTGCTACCATTAGGGGTAAGCACCTCAAGTAACTCTTTCTTCTCAAGCTTATTTTTAACTTCCAAACTCATATCTCCGTTTTTTTGGCTAGCCACGGTAGCTAAAAAATCCCTGCTCTTATAGTATGATAACTTCCCTCTAACCATGCCTGCCGCCGTACTGGCCTGGCTTGGATTGCCAACTATAAAACCTTGGCAATATTTTCTGTGACTAACCTTTTCTAATTCTTCTTGCCATTGCTCTTTAAAGACAAATTTATCAGGGTTATTATAATACTCATCAATTATCTGCCGATAGACAGAAGTAACCGTGGCTACATAATGTAGGCTTTTCATCCGGCCTTCGATTTTAAGACTTTTTATCCCCGCCTTGATTAAATCTGGAACATATTTGGCCAAACATAGGTCCTTAGAGCTCAATAAATACGTATTCCGGCTGTCAAACTCAAGTGGAAACTTTTCTTTCGGACGCTTCCTTTCGATTAAAGAATATTCCCACCTGCAGGGATGAGCGCAATCTCCACTATTGCTATCCCTTGCTGTCATATAGTTGCTTAAATAACAACGGCCGGAATAGCTTAGGCACATAGCCCCGTGGACAAAAACTTCCGTTTGCACTAATGTCTTTGATATTTCGGCAATCTCTTCTAAAGTAAGCTCCCTAGCTAAAGTGATACGTTTAACTCCTTGGTTAGCCCAAAAAAGAGCTGACTGGCCATTGGTTACATTTGCCTGGGTGCTTAAATGTATAGGGATTCGAGAACAGCATCTTAATGTAAGGCTTAAAACTCCTGGGTCGGCAATAATTAAGGCATCGATTCCTGTTTTGGCTAACTTTTTTAGGTAAGATTCCAGATCTTTGAAATCAGTGTTTTTAGCAAAAATATTTAGGGCAGCATAAACTTTAACTTGGTGCTTATGGGCAAAATCAACCCCTTTTTTGATGTCTTCTAAGCTAAAGGAACTTGACCTAAGCGAGTATTTATCTGCTCCTAAATAAACTGCGTCAGCGCCGTATATGACGGCATATTTTAGTTTTTCTAAATTACCTGCAGGAGACAATAATTCTACTTTTGACATAGTAGTATTATAGCTAATTTACTTGGGTGGTGGGTGGTGGGTATTACTTGCTGTATTTTCGAATCTTGCTTATGAGCGCAGACCTTTTTTGAGCACCGACTGCCGTGTATTTAATCTTATTTTTCCTAATAAATAGAGTGGTTGGAAAACCGGAGATTTTATAGCTATAAGATAGTCTGCCGCTTGTATCAAAATAGTTTTTAAAACCAAATCCGTATTTCTTAATAAACTTAAGACCTGCTGACTTTGACTCATAGGCATCTACGCCGATAAAAGCAACTCTTTTACTCTTTCTATATTTTCTGTAAACACTAGCGATAGTGGGAGCTTCTAAGCGGCAGTAATAACACCAGGAACCGTAAAAATGCAGAACAACTAACTTATTTTTGTAGGGTTTTAAATTGATTTTTTTTGCCTTGTAACTTGCCCCAACCTCAATAGCAAGACTTATGCATAAAGCCAAAACAATTATTAAACAAGTAATTATTTTAAATGCTTTTGATTTAAACATATTAATATTATCGGTATATTCTCAATTGTACTTTAATTATTTCCTTGCTTTTAAAAATTCTTCATAGGTGTTAGTAAATGTATGGGTGCCTTTTTTTGAATCGGTTAATACATAGTACAGATAACTGGTTTTAGCTGGCTTAAGGGCAGCTTTTATGGAACTAAGCCCCGGATTGCCGATGGGGCCGGCAGGCAGCCCCTTCTTTTGATACGTATTATATGGGGAAGCAACTTTTAAATCAGATTCGAAAAGCTTTGGTTTTCTTTTAGGCAAGCAGTATTGCACCGTAGCATCAACTTCCAGCCTCATACCTTTTTTAAGGCGGTTATAGATAACTGAAGAAATCAAGGGACGCTCTAAAGGCGCTCTAGCTTCGGCCTCTATCATTGAAGCAATAATTACTATTTGAGCTGTATTGTACTTCATGGGGTTATTAGCCCAGTTAATGCCTGCAGTTTTTTTAGAAAACTGTTTTAGCATCAGATTAATGACATCTTCGATTTTATTTTCCTCACTGAACTGATAAGTATCCGGAAATAAAAACCCCTCAAGGCTCTTAGTTTCTTTATTAGACAAAAAAGGAAAGGCATTGAAGTTCTGGCTATTACTTATCAGCGCAGTTACTTTTTTAGAACTAAACTTAGGATTTTCCTTGCATAATAGGCTTACAATTTTTGAGTTTTCATAACCTTCGGGGATAGTTATGGAAAAGATGCTTATTTTGGGGCCAGCTGCTAAAGCATTAACTGTTTCTTTGTAACCCATCTCCTTTTTTAGAATATATTTACCAGGCTTAAGATTTCTTGCCTTGCCGCTTAAATAAAGACCTACTTTGAAGACAAAAGTATTGGGTATTATGCCTTTGTCTTGAAGGATATTTGATATCTGGCTAACCGAAGAGCCTGCCGGAACAATTACTTCTTGCTTGGGATTAGAAGATTGCTTAAAAATTGCTAGCCCGAAATAGGCAATTAACAAGACCACAATTACTATTGTTGCGATAAATTTCTTTTTCACTCTTCAGCCTTCAGTCTTTTCCGACTGTCAAGGTATCCCTGCAAAATAATCGAGGCCGCTACTTTATCAACAATTTGCTTACGTTTTTCTCTTTTAACATCTGCTTTAATTAACATATTTTCTGCCTGGACCGTAGTTAAGCGTTCATCCCAAGTCGATACCTTTATTTTTAGCTCTTTTTCTAAGTTTTTTGAATAATCTAGTGCTTGTCTGGCTGAGGCTTGATAGCTTCCATCAAGGCTAACCGGTATTCCTACAACAATTTCATCGATATTATACTCGGTAATCACTTTTTTTAACTGGTTTATATCTTCAGATAAGTTTGAACGCAGAATATACTTAAGCGGCTGAGCGGTAAGATTTAGGACATCAGAGACTGCCAATCCTATTCTTTTACTACCAAGGTCAATTCCTAATTTACGCAGTGCCTTGACCCTTGCCCTTTGACCACTTTATAACGTAGTCCTCAGCTGCTTTTAAGGCTTCAGGGATTTTTTTGGTATCTTTGCCGCCGGCTTGAGCCAGTCCGGAACGGCCGCCGCCTGAGCCGCCAACAACAGGAGCTACCTTTGCTAACCACTTGCCTGAATCAAATCCTTTCTCTACCAAGTCTTTGGTAGCTGCCGCTACTATAAGGACCCGGCCGCAGACAGCAGAGATTAATAAAACAATACTGCTTCCCAATTTATTACGAAGGACATCGCAGTATTGCCTTAAGGTGTCCATATCCGCTTCGTTAACCGTTGTAACTATTAATTTAGACGAACCAACGCTTTGGGCTTTTCTTACCAAATCCTCTATTTCCTGGCCGGCAGAACCCCTTTTTAGCTTATTTATCTGAGAATCTTTTTGGCTAAGCTCATTTAGTACGGCTTGAGCCTTTTTTTCTAACTCCGCTGGAGCCACTTTAAACATAGCCGCCAAAGAACTAAGGGTGTTTTCTTGGTCATTAACTAATTGCATAGCTTTTTGGCCGCAAATGGCCTCTATGCGCCTAAGGCTTGCCCCGACAGAAGACTCCGAAGTTATCTTAAACATGCCTATCTTTGCCGTATTCGATAAGTGAGTGCCCCCACAAAGCTCTTTAGAGATATCTCCTGCTTCAACCAGGCGTACAAAATTACCGTACTTCTCTCCAAATAAAGCCATTGCTCCTGATTGTTTAGCATATTCAAGAGTGGTTGTATAACATCTAACCGGCAAGCCTTCTAATATCATCTTGTTTACCTTACTTTCGACTTCGCTAATTTCTTTATCAGTTAGCGCTTGAAAATGGGTAAAGTCAAAACGCAATTTGTCTTCACTAACTAAAGAACCGCCTTGCTTTACATGCTCACCTAAAACAGACCGCAGACTCCAATGCAGTAAATGGGTAGCCGTATGGGCCCTGGCAATAGCCCTCCTTCTGTTGCCTAATACAACCGCTTGTACACTATCTCCTGAACTAATCTCACCCTTAACTACTTTGCCTTTATGGGTAACCAGCTCATCAATAGGGTTTAGTGTGTCAACAATCTCAATTTTTGTTTTAGTATTTTGGATTATGCCAGTATCTCCTACTTGACCACCTTTTTCTGCATAGAAGGGAGTTTTTTCTAATACTATTTCAACCTCTTGGCCTGCTTTAGCTTTTTTGTTGATTTTTCCATCTTGGATAATTACTTTGACTTTTGTATCTGCAGTAAGCTCTTCATAGCCGGTAAATGCAGTCGCTCCAGCTTTTTCTAGGGCTTGTGCGTATGCTTCTTTAGATCCGGTTTCATCTTTCCAAGCAGCCCTGGCCTTTTCCTTTTGAGCCCCCATTAATTTGTCAAACTCCTTTTCATTAACTGCAAGCCCGCTTTCTTTAGCTATCTCAGAAGTTAGCTCCATTGGAAAACCATAAGTGTCATATAACTTGTAGACGATTTGTCCACAGAGCATTTTTTTCTTTTCTTTTTTGCTTACCTTTATCTGCTCCTCGAGGATAGCTGTTCCCTGCTTAAGAGTATGGCTGAACTTGTCTTCTTCGTTCTCTACGATTTGCCTGATATAGGTCTTATTCGTCTGCAAATCAGGATAAGTATTGTTCATAAGAGCAATAACTTCATCTACTAAGTCGTTTAAGAAAAGACCTTTTATCCCTAATAAACGGCCATGCCTTACCGTCCGTCTGATGAGCCTTCTTAGTACATAGCCTCGGCCTTCATTAGAAGGTAGTACCCCATCGTTAATCATAAAGGTAAGCGCTCGGCTATGATCGGCAATTACTTTGATGGAGATATCTTTCTTTTTGTCGCTTCCTAACTTGCTGCCGCTTAATTTAGATATTGTCGATATAATGGGCATAAATAAATCGGTCTCAAAGTTAGTTTTTACTCCTTGCAACACCGAAGCCAGCCGCTCTAAACCCATTCCGGTATCAATGTTCTTCTTTGGCAACTCCGTTAACTTTTTCTCTTCGTCCCGGTCGTATTGCATAAAAACTAAATTCCAGACCTCCAGCCAGCGATCGCAATCGCAAACTCCGGGAAGACAATTCTTAGAGCAAGCTAGCTCAGCTCCCATATCCCACATTATCTCGGAACTAGGACCGCAAGGCCCTGTTGGCCCTGCCGACCAGAAATTAGAATCTTCACCTAACCTTAAAATACGCTCATCAGGCAAGCCAATATCGTCTTTCCAAATCTTATAAGCCTCTTCGTCATTGTGAAATATTGTGACATACATCCTTGACTTATCTAACTTATAACCTTTAGTTAAAAGCTCCCACCCCCAGATAATGGCTTCTTTTTTGTAATAGTCTCCAAAGGAGAAGTTGCCTAACATCTCAAAGAAAGTATGATGACGCGGAGTATGCCCTACTTGCTCAACATCGGTTGTCCGTACACATTTTTGAACGGTAGTTATCCGTGTATTTTTAGGTTTTACTAAACTCAAAAAAAAGGGTTTGAACTGGACCATGCCGGCGGTAGTTAGCAGCATAGTTGGATCATCGGGAATAAGCGAAGAACTAGGTTCTATCTGATGTTTTTGCTGCTTAAAGTATTCCAGGAACTTTTTTCTAATGTCATTACTATTCATATTTATCATCTTCGGGGTCCTGCTAGTAATTCTCCTCTTGGGCAATAAAATAGTAGATTAAAGATTTAAGTATAGCTGCCGCCGGTATTGATAACAATAACCCCAGAAATCCGTAAAGAGAGCCGCCTATCAGCAAAGCCAAAACAACGACTACCGGATGAAGATTAACTTGTTTTTTCATAACAAGCGGAGAAATTAAAACGCTACCTATTTGGATGACCACAAATAATCCTATGATAACAAGCAATGCTGTAACAGGAGACATAAATAAGGCTACTATAGCAGCAATGGCCACCCCAATCACCCCGCCAAAATAAGGAATTATACTAAGTAAACCAACCAAAATACCGATAACAAACTCAAAAGGCACTCCTAATATTGCCAACCAAATTATTGATAAAACAGCAACGATAGCAGCTGTAAGCAGTGAACCCTTAAGGAAACCTGCCAGTATTTGATTAGACATATGGACAATTTCTAAAAAGTTCTGCCGGTAATTGCTAGGTATTAGCTCAGTTTGAGTCTGTCTTATTAACGGCAAGTCTTTTAGAATAAAGAAAGCCAGTATAGGTGCTATGAAAACATACAAGACATTAGTAAAAATATCCGAGGTGGCCTTTAGTACCCCATTAGCTATCATCCCGCCAAGCTCTCTTAGTTTGGCAAATATAGAATCCAAATATTGCTGGATATCAAAGGCTGTTCCCTTAAAACGGCTTTGATAATCAGAAGCAAACTTATTAAAAGCTTTAATTGCCGCAGGATAGAACTTCGTGGATAGTTGCTCAGTAAAAACCACAGACTGCCTGGCAATAATAGGCACAAAATAAAGCAGCAATAAGAAAACAATAATGGCTACAATTATGTAGGTAATGGTAACCGCTATTATCCGGGGCATTCTTTTGCCTTTTATTTCTAGACGGCAGAAATACTCAACTACCGGTCTTAAGACATAGATTATGATGGCACTATAAAACAGCAAGGGGACCACAACAGAAGCAGCTGATAACAGGTAATAAATAATCACTGATACACCGGCCAACCCAATAATAGACCAAGAAATTATGCCCATTTTTTGAAAACGTTCAGTGGCTGATTTTTTGCTATTACTCAAAGTTAACCTCCTACCCAAGTTCTTGGATATAGTATAACATCAGTGCTTTCTGTTATCATTACTGTTGACTGGGTAAATTAGTAAGAGGTTATTATGGTTTTTAAAATTATATACACGATATTATGGGTTGTTTTAGCCGGCTTGCTTGGGCTTGTCCTTTGGCAACTCTACATACTACTTAAAAACGTTACTAACGACTTGACCCCTATTATGAAACAACTTAACACTACCGTCGAAGAAATAAATACAGAACTAGCAAGGCTAGATGAGATTACTAAAGCTGCTGAAGACGTGGTAGAAAAAGTAAGTACTACCACCAGAATTGCCCAAGAGGCAGTTTCTTCTCCATTGATAAAGCTGGTAAGTGTGTCAGCCGGCTTAAAAAAAGCCATAAATTCTTTTAAAGGCGGTCATAAAAAATGAGACTGAGATCATTTATTTTCGTTACTGCTGCCTCGGCTGTAGCCACAGTATTAATTACTAGGCCAGATATCAGGAAACAAGCTCAAAAAGCAATCGAGCGCTTAAAGATAAGCCTGCAATCAGCTTACGAAGAAGGCCGCGTCGAAGCCATCAAAAAAGAAGAAGAACTCCACCACTTAGAAGAAAAGTAACTTATCTTGACCGAAGGTGCTCTGGTACTTCAAGATCAGGCTTATTTCTGACATCAGCAAGAGCTGAATCAATAGCTTTTATAACATCGTTGCTTTTCTTGGCTTTTGCTAAATAAATTGCCGCTTGGGCCAAGTTAAGCCGGGCCTCGGGCAGACCAACATAGTCAACTGCGCTGGCAGCAGCCATAGCTACCACTAGGGCTTGGGGGTCTGCATTGCCGATATCTTCTGAGGCAAATATCACCATTCGCCTGGCAATAAACTTCGGATCTTCTCCGCCTTCTATCATTCTAGCCAGCCAACAAATAGCCGCATCAGCATCAGAAGCCCGCATGCTCTTGGTAAATGCCGAAATAGTATCGTAGTGCATGTCCCCTTTTTTATCGTATCTAAGAGCTTTCTTTTGAGTACAATCGATAGCATTTTGTAAGGTAATAATATGCTTGCCGTTTTTGGCGCTAGAAGAGTTAACACAATATTCTAATGCATTAAGAGCAAACCGGGCATCTCCATTGGCTTTTGAAACCAGATGTTTTAGTGCTTGATCTTCTATCTCAATCTTTTTCTTGCTTATTAAGGAATCATTTTTATAAGCATTATTTAGGATAATTTCTATCTGCTTATTACTTAAAGGCTTAAGCTCGCAAATCCTTGACCTGGAAATCAAGGGTGAGTTTACTTCAAAGTAAGGATTCTCTGTGGTAGCTCCAATTAAGATGATTAATCCATTTTCTACCGCTGGTAAAAGAGCATCTTGTTGAGATTTTGAAAAGCGATGGATTTCATCGATAAATAAAACAGTCTTTTGATTACTAAGCTTAAGGCGGTCTTTTGCTTCTTTGATTGCCTTCCTTAAATCAGAAACAGTAGAGTTTACAGCGCTCACTTCAGCAAAATAACTGGATGTGGCAGAAGAGACTATCTTGGCTAGCGTTGTTTTACCTGTACCCGGGGGTCCGTAAAAAACAACCGATAATAGATTGTCATCCTCAATAGCTTTTCTTAAAGCAGTACCCTGGCCAATTAAATGCTCTTGTCCGATAAAACCACTTAAGTTTCTAGGCCTAAGTCTTGTTGCTAACGGTTTTATCTTTTCCAACTTGTCTATATAAGAAGCTTCAAACAGGTCATCCATGCTTTTAGATTAGTCTAAATAAGTTAAAACTAAAAGAGGTTATTGTTGGATATTCTTAAAGACTACTTCGTAGAGTTTGTGGTTTAGGTAATCGCGGTCAATGCTACCGCTATTTTCAAAAACCAGTTGTTTATTCTCGTCGATTATTGCCAAATAAGGCAAGTAACTTGCTTTAAGATAAGTTACTAAATGACTGACGGAAACACTTGGCTCATTATCGTTTACTTCATATCCAAGATATATCACTTTGCCATCGTAACCATCTGCTATTAACTTTGAGCGGCTAGCAACCTGAGAACTTACATATTCATCTTTGTTATAAATAACCACTAGAACTGTAAGTCCTTTGTCTAAAGCGCTACTAAAATCTGACGGGACCTTAACATTGGAGATGCTGCCTAATTTTCTAGGCACTTGTTCTTTTTGGACAGTAGTAGTTGCTTTGGCATCGGTAGGAGATGCTGCACTTGTACCGGTTGGTTGAGGAGTCTGTGTTGCAGCAGGTTGTTCGCTGCTGCCACTACAACCAGCTAAAAAAGCTATCACTATTACTAAACATAAGGCTACAAATGCTTTTCTCATAGTTTTATCAGGTCGTATATGATTATAAGACTGCCCTTAGCTAAAAGCAACAAGCAAACGTAAAGCCCAAGTCCTTAGATTGTCACGTCGCTTTGTAAATCGGACAAGCTCCTCGCAATGACGTCATTGCGAGCCCGAAGGGCGTGGCAATCTCACTCAGTCTTCAGTCTTAGCTCTTTAAGCTGCTTGTCAGAAACAATATCAGGGGCATTTGTCATTAGGTCGGTACCTGCTTGGGTTTTAGGGAATGCAATAACATCTCGAATAGATTGCCGTCCTGCTAATAGCATCACTAAGCGGTCTAAGCCAAAAGCTACCCCGCCGTGAGGAGGTGCGCCATAATCAAGGGCCTTTAGCAAAAAGCCGAACTTATCATTTGCCTCTTGCTTAGCGATTCCCAGTAGCCCAAAGATCTTTTCTTGCAGTTTAGGATCAAATATTCTTAATGAGCCTCCGCCAACCTCTACCCCATTGATAATAAAATCATAAGCATTAGCAGATGCCAGCAACGGATCTTTGTCTAGTAAATCTAGGGAGTCTTCGGTCGGCATAGTAAAAGGGTGGTGGTGGCTTTTAAGCCTTTTTTCTTCTTCATCGTATTCAAACATAGGAAAATCAATAACTGTCAGCAGATGAAATCCGGGTTTGATTAACTTAAACTCTTCTGCAAGCAGTAATCTAAACGAGCCTAGAACTTGGTTTACAACCTCTGTTTTATCAGCAACTAAAAATATAACGTCTCCTGGGTTTGCCTCAAAGGAATTGATTAGGGATTTTTTTTCAGCTGCACTCAAGAACTTAGCTACCGGAGATTTAATCTCATTGTCGATTACCATCCATACCAAACCGCCAGCCCCCAAACCACGGCAGTAATCGGTATACTCATCAAACTTTTTTCTAGTTAATGACGAAGCTTTGTCTATCTTTAGCCCTTTGATGACCCCGCCGTTTTTTATAACATTGGCAAATACTTTAAACTCAGATTTTGTAAAAATATCGCTTACATCGCTAAGCAATAAATCAAAACGGGTATCGGGTTTATCATTTCCGTAATATTTAATAGCATCGCCGTAGCACATTCGCTTTAAAGGCACTTCTATTTTTTGGCCAATTTCTAAAAAAGTTTCGGCTAAGAGCTGCTCCGATAGGTTAATAACATCATCCTTTTTAACAAAGGACATCTCTAAATCTATTTGGGTATGCTCAGGCTGGCGGTCAGCTCTTAAGTCCTCGTCTCTAAAACACCGGGCTAGTTGATAATATTTTTCAAAGCCGGCAACCATTAAAATCTGTTTAAACAGTTGCGGGGACTGAGGCAAAGCATAGAAATGGCCTGCTTGCAGGCGGCTTGGTACCAAAAAATCCCTGGCCCCTTCCGGAGTGCTCTTGGTTAGATCCGGTGTTTCGATTTCAAGGAATCCCTGGTTGTTTAAGAAATTTCGGACTCGTTGAACTACTTTATGCCTAAGCTCTAAGGCCATATAGCCAGCTGGTCTTCTTAAATCCAGATAACGGTATTGTAAGCGGGTTCTCTCATCAACCTTGTCTGCTTCATCTAGCTCAAAAGGCAGTGCTTTTGATTTTGAGATTAATTGTAAAGCAGAAGTCTCAACCTCTACTTGACCTGTAGCTATATTTTCGTTTTCAGTTCCTTTGGGTCTTTTTGATACCTTGCCGGAAACAGCTAATACATACTCCGAGCGCACTCTTTGGGCTAGAGGGAAAGAATCTTTGTTATCTGGATTAATTACCACTTGAACAACGCCCGTACGGTCTCTTAGGTCTAAGAAGATTAAGCCTCCATGGTCCCGGCGGCTGTTTACCCAGCCATTTAGAACAACTTCTTTACCGGCATCCTTAACGCTTACTTCACCGCAATATTTAGTTCGCTTCTGCCACTCCATGGGGATAAATCCCCTTTGGCCTTCATCCTTCATCCTTCATCCTTCTAACTATCTCGTCTATACACAAACTCTGCTGCTCTTTTGTGTTCATATCCTTTAAGGCATATTTTCCACTTGCTATCTCATCTGGACCAATGACTAGAGAATATCCAACATCTCTTTTATCAGCTTGCCTCAGTTGAGCTTTTAAGTTCTTATAATCTAAGCTCATATCAGCAGATATATTGTTTTTTCGCATCAACAATAACAGTTTAAAGGCTTCTTTTTTTGACTCTTCATCAATATAAGAAATCCAGAGATGTAACTTAGTTGGACGTTTTGATTTCCCTTGCTTCTGCCTAGCTAAAATTATTCTCTCCAACCCAAAAGCGAAACCAATCGCTGGAGTGCTATCGCCACCGTAATCAGCAATAAGATTGTCGTAGCGCCCACCGCCCCCTAAGGCATCTTGAGCTCCCAATTCAGAAGAAGCTACTTCAAATACAGTCCTAGTATAATAATCAAACCCTCTTACTAACCTAGACTCTACCTTGTATTTGATACTCGTGGCGCCAAGATAGCCCTTAACTTTTTCAAAATGCCCATTACAATCCTTGCAAATATAATCAATAATTTTGGGAGCATTGGTTATAGACATTTGACAATCTTTGTTTTTACAGTCAAAAACCCTTAGCGGATTTACTTCTACTCTTTGCCTGCAATCCTTACATAAATCGGCTTTTTTGCTTCTTAAATAGTCTTTTAGCTGTTCGCTATACTTTGCCCTATCATTTTTGCAACCCATGCTGTTAATTTTCAAATCGAGATTTATTAAACCAACTTCTTCTAGATATGACATTAAAAGATCTATTATTTCCGCATCAAGAACAGCGTCTGAGCTTCCGATAGCTTCTACGCCTATCTGCCAAAACTCCCGATATCTTCCTGCCTGAGGACGTTCGTAACGAAACATCTGCCCGATATAATAAACTTTAGCCGGCAATAATCCAAAAGAGGAGGGGTCTTCAATGTAAGCCCTCACAATAGGGGCAGTCCCTTCAGGCCTTAAGGTAAGGCTGCGCCCTTTCTTGTCATTAAATGTGTACATTTCTTTAGAAACAATATCGGTAGTCTCGCCTATTGACCTTGTAAAAAGATCGGTGGATTCGAAAATAGGGGTAATCATCCGACCATATCCGTAACGCTTAAAAAGCTCGGCTGCTTTTTCTTCTAAGTATGCAATTTCTTCGGATTTTGGTGGCAAAAAATCCTGCGTTCCTCTTGGTTTTTTAATCAAAGCTCTTCCTCTATGCCAAATACGGATTGGCTGCCAGTTCTTCTGTTAGAGTTGTTTGCTCACCATGGCCCGGCAGTACAACCAAGTTAGCATTTAGCCGCTTAATCTTTTTTAAAGAGCTTACCATATCTTCGTAACTGGAGGTAGGCAAGTCAGTGCGGCCGATGCTGCTTTTAAAAAGAGTATCTCCGCTAAATAAATAGCCGTTATAGAGGATACAAATCGAGCCGGCAGAATGCCCAGGTGTGTGTATTATCTCAAGATCTAAGGGTCCCAATTTAAGCGGCCCTTCTTCAAGAGCCTCAACATGGTAATCATACTCCAAATCCCCAAACCAGGAGCTTAAGTTGATATCAGCGTCAGTAATCCCTGCTAAATCTTTCTTGTGTATGTATATCTTGCAGCCGGTTTTTTTGGCTAAGTCTGCATTAGCCCCGATATGGTCGTAGTGAACATGGGTATTGATTATCCATTTAAGCTCGTGATTATTTTCCTTGATTTTTTCAAGGATATAATCAGCAGCAGCCCCCGGATCTACCACCAAGGCATCTGGGTCCTCAGCTAGAATGTAACAATTCGATTGTATCTGCCCTACTACCATCCTTTTAAGAAACAACGACTCTACCCTCTACCCTCACGACTCTATATCCTTCGGGCATCAAAAACCGCCCCTACCTTGCGCACATTCTTTAATATATTGTCTAAATGGGCCATGCTGCCTATCTCTACAATAAAACGGAAGTTAGCCATACCGTCTTTTGTGGTGCTTATTGAGGCAGCCTCAATATTTACCCCCGAGTCACTGATAACTGTGCTGATATCCTTTAGTAACCTGGGCCTATCGAGAGCTTCTATTAGTATTTCTACCTGGAAAGAAACTGGTTTTTTGGTATCCCAGTTAACCTCAACAATCCTTTCTGGGTTTTCCATCAAAGACTCAGCATTAGTACAATCCGCCCGGTGAACAGATATTCCTCTTCCTCTGGTAACAAATCCGATAATTTCATCATTTGGCACCGGATTACAGCATCTGGCTAGCCTTACTAAAACATCAGCTACCCCTTTAACGTTAATGCCTACAGCCAAAGATTTGCGTCTAACTGGCTTTACAACCTGGGGTTGTTCAATTTCTTCTTCTTTTTCCTTATTTAAGAAGTTTACTATTTTAGTAGCGGCCTGCCTGGCTGATGTTTTGCCTGAGCCAATGCTGGCCAGCAGTCCGTCTACTTCAATAAAATTAAAATCCTTGGTGATTTTCTCTAAAGCTTTGGCTTGCGAGGCGCTATGAAGGCTTATTTTATATTTACGAAGCGCTTTTGCTAACTCTTCCCGGCCAATTTGGACACTGTCCTCCTTAACTTCTTTGCTAAACCACTGTTTGATTTTGGTTCTGGCACGCGAGGTTTTGACAATATTTAACCAGTCTCTGGATGGTCCACTAGATGATTTAGAGGTTAAAATCTCCACAATGTCGCCCATTTGAAGCCGATATTCAAGGGATACTATCTGCTTGTTAACCTTGGCTCCGATTAAACTATGGCCTACCTCGGTATGAATGCTATAAGCAAAGTCTACTGGAGTTGCTTTAGCCGGCAGATTAATAATATCTCCTTTAGGAGTAAAGACAAACACCTCGTCTTCAAAAAGTTCAAAACGTAAGCTATCAAGGAAATCAGCTGCATCGCTAGACTCCGATTGCCATTCAAGCATTTGTTTAAGCCACTTAAGCTGCTCTTCTTTCTTTAACTTTCCTTCCTCTTTGTAGCCCCAATGAGCAGCGATACCAAACTCAGCCGTTTTGTGCATCTGGTGAGTTCTAATTTGAATCTCTAATGGTTTTCCCTTTGGCCCGATAACAGTTGTATGCAACGACTGATACATATTTCCTTTAGGCATGGCAATGTAGTCTTTAAAACGCCCGGGGATAGGTTTCCAGATGGAGTGTATTACTCCAAGAGCTGCATAACATTCTTTTACAGAGTTAACTAAAACCCTTAGAGCAGACAAATCATAAATCTGGTCTGATTCTTTATCTTTGGTAAGCATTTTTTGATAGATACTATAGAAATGCTTTGCCCGCCCGGTTATCTCAAAATCAGGAACCACTTTCTTAAGCTCTGAAGACATCTCTTTTATCGCTTGGTTTAAATACCGTTCACGTTCTTTTCGGCTCTGAGCAACCACCTTCTTTATCTCTTCATATACTTTAGGCTCCATTGCCTGGAAGCTTAAATCTTCAAGCTGCCATTTTAATTGAAAAATACCTAATCGGTGAGCTAGGGGTGCATATATCTCCAGTGTTTCTTGAGCAATCCGCTTTTGTTTTTCCTTAGACAAAAACTCGATAGTCTGCATGTTGTGCAGACGGTCGGCTAGTTTTATCAATACCACCCTGATGTCTTTAGCCATAGCCACAAACATCTTGCGAAGGTTCTCGGCTTGACGCTCTTCGGCACTTTTGTAGGTCAGAGTAGATAACTTAGTGACTCCATTGATAAGATCAGCTACTTCGGCACCGAATTGCTTCTTGATATCTTCAATAGAAGAAGTAGTGTCTTCGGCCACATCATGTAAAAGGGCTGCTACTATGGTAGCCTGGTCTAGCTCAAGGTGAGCCAGCACATTAGCCACCGCCAAAGGATGTTCAATGTAGGCTTCCCCTGATAAGCGCTTTTGGCCTTCATGCAGCCTAGAAGCATGCTCGTAAGCCTTTTTTATCAACGCCTCATCAGCTTGGGGATTGTAGTTTTGTACTGTTTTTATTAGTTCGTTTATTGACTGAGCCTTTGCCATAATAAGTGCCTTGTTTCGTTCTTTTATTATAAATGAATGGGGCGAGTTGGCATATGCTAAAAGAATACAGGTCATTTTCCTTAGCGTGGAAAATGCCTTCAACTCTCGGCCTCGCTCCCTGCAACTACAGTTGCAGAACCATGCCCGCTCGGCCTCCGAGACGCTTCTTTTAGCACAAACCAACTCTTCTTTGGGTGGGTATGGGTGCTCAAGTCACAAGTAAACCCACTTGCAGCAAAATAAGTAACTGATTAAATAAGCAAGCTGTCCCAAATAAAAATCCAACCCCTATCCCTAAGGAACGCACGTCATTAAGACGACAGTTCGAAGTTGGATTATTTCCATTAATAATTATACTATTGAACCGATAATAAACTTCATGATTTTAGCAATTGTCAATTACATATTGAATAAGACATGTTCTTGCATAGAATGCCCTGGTAGTAGAGCCATGACCCTTCCCCTTAGTTCTAGCTTGTATCCATTTCCCATCTGCACCTGTTAGTGATTCATATCCTTGAGTAGCTAGTTTATTTCTAATAAATTCGTAATCTTCTTGTATTTCTTTAGTAATCAATGCTTTTGGATCAAAGTCAAAGCTTGCAACATCTAGTAGTTTACTTTCTGATGCATTTTTTTCAGTCCACTCAACTGCACAAAGAATAATTGTTTTTAACTTATTCCAACAATGACTTTGATAGAAAGCATCTCTTAGTAATTCTTGCTGATTTATCATGCAAATAGCCATTGTTTCTTTTGGCTTTAGCAAACCATTAACTATAATAAAACTAACCGATTTTAACTCAAATGTTTGCCCGTTTGGCGCCTTAAGACAGTTATTCTCAAGCCCAGCTAATCTTTCTAAGACTTGTCCTTTCCATCCTTTGTTTTGCTTGCCTGTTTCATAAGTTGTTATTCCATGCTCAAGTGCAAACTGTCTTAAATTGGTATCTAAATGATTCTTAAGATTTTTTAAAGCAACTTCTCGCGTAATTATTTTCATCTCAAAGCAGATTTAATTCAATTGAGTTCGGTTTTCGGTTATTAAGTAAAGAATGTTTTCCTGATGGAGCAATCAATACAATTGCATCAAACCCCTTGCATTTAGCTTGTTTATACATCTTTGCATCTAGAGCTATTCTCTCTTTATACCAGCCGCCAGCACCACCAACGTCTGGAAGATTATTAAGAAGTGTTCTAGCTATATTAGCAGAGAAAAGTTTCATTAGGATTTCGAGCTCAGAAAATCCGAAAATAGGATTGCTTATTTCAACACTTTCTGGCTCATCGTTTGGCCTACCGTAAAATTCTGCTTGGTGAAAAGTTGAAGCTAGAAACTTACCCCTTTTCTTATAAGCATTTTTATCCCTAGGTGGTACATGCCACCATTCTGACTTATTTATTTTTTCGATAAGTGTTTGCTTTAGCATCAGTTTTAGCCCTGCAGCCTTTT